>HF992545.1 GCA_000436695.1 Prevotella sp. CAG:1185
TAGGGCCATTATGATAGCCTTTCTCTAATTTGAGGCGATCAACCTCTGATAATTCAAGTACTTTTATTGGTTTCATAATTCTATTTTTTCTATTAAACGGAAAATGAACCATATTAGTACTGATATATATAAATAATTTAGATCATTTACTTATGTCAAATGAAACACTTATGATTTTATGTTGTATGTAAATAGTTTTGTTGCAGTATTTAAAGTAAAACAATTCTCCGTTGTAAAAAATATTCATTCAGAATTTTTTCTTATTTTTGCATGAGAAAGAATCATTATAATTATGCGTATGATACAGCGAAATGCAAATCCCGAAATGAGCTTGTCTGAGGTGCGCGCCTTCAGAGAGAATCTTGTCAGATGTGCCTTAAAAGACATATCCCCTCAAGAAAGGCAGGCAGTAAATGAAAAGAAAGAACGGATGAAGCGTGTTTACAACAAAATTATCAGTAACAGTGATGGGAAAAATCCGATTCTCGGATATTAAAATAACCGCAGAATTACCAAGAGTCTGTGAGGCGCTACTGCCGACAGTCCCCTTACTTTTATTGTCCGTATGTAAGGTGTTTCTTGCATAATGACTTTTTTAATATTTTGGCATTTCACACAATTATATTAATGTATTTGGCATAATATCTTCATTTTTGCCTATTCTGCCTGTTCCATGGCGGATTGGAGCGTTCATGTGTGTTTAAATGATAAATATTGGTTTAATGTCGGCAAAAATATCATTTTTACCTCTTTTTGTGCGAAAAGCATGCCCCATATTGCGTATAAAATAAGTAATTTTGCGCATCGAACGTTTAATTTTAAATTTATAAATACTACTACCGTATGAACAAAAATATTTTTACAGCCATTGTCGCGCTGATACAGGTCGGCGCAGCAACAGCTGCTGTGCCGCAAAACAACGGGCAGACCGGTGTGTCGCAGCCCACGTTTACCGAGTGGCACGACTTGAACGTAAATCAGATAAACCGTTTTCCGTGCCACACTTCGTATTTCGCTTTCGAGAGCTTAGACGCTGCGCGCGGCGACAAGAAGGCTTCGGCAAACTACATCTCGCTTAACGGCAAGTGGAAGTTCAATTGGGTGGAGAATGCCGACCAGCGCCCCGCCGACTTCTTTGCTGCCGGCTATGACGACTCTAAATGGGGCGAGATGCCCGTGCCCGGTATATGGGAACTTAACGGATATGGCGACCCCGAATATGTAAACACGGGTTTCGGATGGCGCGGACATTTTAAGGACAATCCGCCCGAGGTGCCCGTAAAGGACAATCACGTGGGGTCTTACCGCCGTGTGATCAACATTCCCGCATCGTGGAACGGACGGCAGATCGTTGCCCATTTCGGTTCGGTTACGTCCAACATGTATCTTTGGGTTAACGGCCGATTTGTGGGATATTCAGAAGACAGCAAGATTGCCGCCGAATTTGACATCACAAAATATGTGAAGCCGGGCGAGAACCTCATAGCATTCCAGACATTCCGCTGGTGCGACGGCTCTTATTGCGAGGATCAGGACTTCTTCCGCCTGAGCGGCGTTGCCCGCGACTGTTATCTTTACAGCCGCGACAAGAACGTGCAGCTGGCTGACATACGCGTAACTCCCGACCTTGTGAACAACTATACTGACGGTACGCTGACAATAAACGCCACACTGAAGGGCAAGACCAACAATGTTGATTTCGTGCTGACCGACGCCAAGGGCAACAAGGTGGCTGAGGCTAAGGCCGGAGGCAAAGTTAACGTAGGTCTGACCATGGAAGTTAAGAATCCTAACAAATGGTCGGCCGAGACACCTTATTTATATACACTTACGGCCGTTGTCACCGACGCGAAGGGCAAGGTTGCCGAGGTGGTTCCCGTGCGTGTAGGTTTCCGCAAGGTTGAGATTAAGGATGCTCAGGTGCTTGTCAACGGCAAGCATATATATATAAAAGGTGCGAACCGTCATGAGATGGACCCCGACTTGGGTTATGTTATGACACGCGAGCGCATGATTCAGGACCTGACCATCATGAAGAAGATGAACATCAACGCCGTGCGTACATGCCATTATCCAGACGACCCCGAATGGTATGACCTGTGCGACGAGTACGGCATATATCTCTGCGCCGAGGCAAACCAGGAAAGCCACGGATTCGGCTACGGCGACGACGCGCCCACAAAGAAACCCATGTTTGCAAAGCAGATTATGGAGCGCAACCAGCGCAATGTGCAGACCTTCTTTAATCATCCGAGCATAATATTCTGGTCGCTCGGCAACGAGACCGTGAACGGCGACAACTTCATGGCGGCATACAAGTGGATAAAGACACAGGACACAAGTCGTCCGGTGCAGTTTGAGCAGGCTCACGGCGGAGAGAACACCGACATATACTGCCCGATGTATCTCAATCAGGACGGCTGTGAGCGCTATGCCAAGAACCCGCGCTTCAACAAGCCCCTTATAGAGTGTGAGTATGCACACATGATGGGCAACTCAGGCGGCGGTTTCAAGGAGTATTGGGACCTTGTGCGCAAATATCCCGTGTTCCAGGGCGGCTTTATATGGGACTTTGTTGACCAGGCTCTCCACGGAACCGATGCCAACGGCGTAGAGATATACAAGTATGGCGGCGACTGGAACAACTATGACCCGAGCGACAACAACTTTAACTGCAACGGACTGATAAGTCCCGACCGCAATTATAATCCTCATGCTTACGAGGTGGCTTACTATTATCAGAGTATATGGACGGCTCCCGTTGACCTCAATGCCGGCAAAATAAGCGTTCATAACGAAAACTCTTTCCGCGACCTGTCTAACTATCGCCTCTGCTGGACGCTCATGGCCGACGGCAAGGCCGTTCAGAACGGAACCGTTGAGAATCTGAACGTTGCTCCCGGACAGACCGCAGAGATAACCCTGCCTTATAATCTCGCAGACGTGAAGGGCGAGATAATGCTCAACATCGACTATAAGCTGAAGAGTGCCGAGCCGCTCATGGCAGAAGGTCAGACCGTGGCATATCAGCAGTTGCCCGTAACAGGATACACCCCCGTTGCCTATGCCGCCACCGACAAGCCGAAGACAAAGACCACGAACAAGAAGAACGAAAGCGTGATGACCGTCGGCAACGACCATTTTACTGTTGAGTTCAGCAAGGCAAGCGGCTTTATCACCCGCTACGAGTATGCCGGCAAGCAGCTCCTCGGTGAGGGCGGTACGCTGAAACCAAACTTCTGGCGCGCCGTTACCGACAACGATATGGGCGCAGGCATGAACCGCAAGGCTAAGGTTTGGAACAATCCCGAGATGAAGCTCACATCACTCACCGTAGAGAAAGGCAAGAAGGTTGAGGGTGCCGATGAGAAATGCGTATTTATTTTATATTTTATAAGGCATAAATAGACTTAGTAATTATCAATATATTAGATAATCCAATAATTTCGTTAAAATTCAGTTAGAGATTTTATTGCCTTATTTTGTCAAACATATTGATTAAATATGAAAATCAATAGTAAATTAAATATTAAATTTCTTCAACAATTGATAAGATCTTAAATATCTATAAATTGACAAATAATAGTTATAGATATGATTGTTTTATAGGTAAACAATAAGTATGCCAATGTTTTATGCATTATGTTAATTTAAATATATTATTTTCAAGAGTATTATATGCAAAATACTTTTTTTATAAGGCGATATTATTATGCAATAATGTGTAATATAGGTATAATTAGTGGCCAATTTACACATAAATTTTGTACTTTATGAGAAATTGTTATTAAGTATAGTATTTATTATGAAAAAAATCATGATTTGTTTTTGTATTAAAAAATAATTTTAGTACTTTTGAACTGTCTTTTGAGACAATCACAATATTTGTCTCTAAATGACTAAACATATGAAAACTTTAAATCTTATATATTTACAACTATGAGTTATCTTCGATTCGAAAAGGCTCTTATGACAAATCTTGAAGAATCACTTTCAAGAGAGTTGTTACGTACTAATCGTTCTGGGGCTTATTCATGTTCAACAATTGTTGATTGTAACACTCGTAAGTATCATGGTTTACTTGTTGTTCCTGTTCCTGAATTGGATGACGACAATCACGTTCTGCTTTCATCGCTAGACGTAACAGTCGTTCAGCATGGCGCAGAATTCAATTTGGGACTACATAAATATCAGGGCAATAACTTTAGTCCAAAAGGTCACAAGTATATCCGTGAGTTTTATTGCGACAAAGTTCCAACAACAATTTATCGTGTGGGAGGAGTCCTCCTGAAAAAAGAGGTTGTATTTCAGCATTATGAGCACCGTATATTGATTCGTTACACTTTGCTTGATGCACATAGTGAAACAACGTTAAGGTTCAAACCTTTTTTGGCTTTCCGAAGCGTTAATCAGTGTACGCATGAGAACAATACAGCTAGTCGTGAATATCATATGGCTGATAATGGTATTAAAACTTGTATGTATGCAGGATATCCTGATTTGTATATGCAGTTCAGTAAGCCAAATGATTTTGTTTTTGTACCAGATTGGTATAGAGGAATAGAATATCCTAAAGAGCAGGAACGTGGTTATGAATATACAGAAGACTTGTATGTTCCTGGATATTTTGAAATGAATATCAAAAAAGGTGAAAGTATTGTATTCGCAGGCTCAACTTCTGAGATAAAAACAAGTACATTAAAGCATCTGTTTGACAAAGAAGTTGAAGACCGTTCGCCTCGAGACAATTTCTTCCATTGTCTTGTTAATGCTGCACATCAATTTCACAATAGTGCAAATAGAGCTGAAAGATATTTATTGGCTGGATATCCATGGTTTAAATGCCGTGCACGTGATATGTTTATTTCGTTGCCAGGTTTAACTTTGTCAATTGATGAACAAGATTATTTTGAACTTGTTATGAAAACAGCTGAAAGAGGCTTAAGGGATTTTATGCAAAATAAGCCACTTTCGGTAAAAATCAGTGAAATTGAACATCCAGATGTCATGCTTTGGGCCATATGGGCTATGCAACAATATGAAAAATCTGCAGGCGATGATAAGTGCTTAGCCATGTATGGAAAATTGATTAGCGATATTCTTTCCTTTATAATTGAAGGAAAACATCCAAATATTCGTGTAGATGCCAATGGACTGATTTATTCGGATGGGCACGATAAGCCGATAACATGGATGAACTCTATTATCAATGGCCGACCTGTTGTACCACGTTCTGGTTATATTGTAGAGTTTAATGCACTTTGGTATAATGCTCTTAAGTTTGGCGCAAAGTTAGCAAAACTGGATAACAGTGAGGAAAAGTCAAATAAGTTGGAAGAACTAGCTGAAACTTGCAAACAGTCATTCGTAAAAACTTTCTTAAATGATTATGGATATCTGTTTGATTATGTTGATGGAAACATGATGGATTGGAGTGTACGTCCAAATATGATATTCCCGGTTGCATTTGACTATTCACCATTATCACCTAAGCAAAAGAAAAGTGTACTTGATATTTGTACACGTGAATTGTTGACTCCTAAAGGTTTACGCTCACTATCTCCAAAGAGTGGAGGATTTAGTCCTGTGTATTCTGGTGCACAACGTAACTATTCTTATCATCAAGGTACAGCATGGCCGTGGCTTGGAGGATTTTATATGGAGGCATGTCTCAAATTATATAAACGTACTCGTTTGAGCTTTATTGAAAGGCAGATGGTTGGATATGAAGATGAGATGAACATCAATTGTTTGGGAACGATTCCTGAATTGTCTGATGGAAATCCGCCATTCAAGGCACGTGGTGCAATATCTTTTGCAATGAATGTAGCAGAAGTTCTTCGAACTTTAAATCTTTTGGAAAAATATTCATATGTAAAATAATAGAGGAGGACTTGTATGAAAGTATTAATGTTTGGTTGGGAGTATCCTCCTCACATATTAGGAGGTTTAGGAACTGCCAGTTATGGAATAACAAAAGGATTAGCCGCACAAGGCGATATGGATATAACATTTTGTCTGCCAAGGCCATGGGGAGACGAAGATCGCAGTTTCTTGAATATTATCGCGATGAATGCTGTTCCAATTGTCTATCGTGATGTTAATTATGATTATGTAAAAGATCGTATAGGCAATGTAATGGATCCTGATTTATATTACAAAATGCGCGATCATATATATGCGGATTTTAACTATATGATGGTTAATGATCTTGGCTGTATTGAATTCTCAGGAAAGTACTTAGATAATCTTCACAGTGAGATAAATAACTATTCTATTGTTGCCGGTGTAGTTGCTCGTCAGCAAGAATTTGATATTATTCATGCACACGATTGGCTTACTTATCCAGCAGGAATACATGCCAAGAAAGTTAGTGGTAAGCCTTTGTGCATACATGTTCATGCAACAGATTTTGACCGTAGTCGTGGAAATGTAAATCCTACTGTTTATGCTATAGAGAAAGATGGAATGGATAATGCTGATTGTATCATGTGTGTTAGTGAACTTACGAGACAGACAGTGATCAATCAATATCATCAAGATCCACGTAAATGTTTTACAGTGCATAATGCCGTTTATCCATTGCGTCAAGAATTGCAAGACATACCACGTCCAGATCATACAAATAAGGAAAAAATTGTAACTTTCCTTGGACGAATAACAATGCAGAAAGGGCCAGAATATTTCGTAGAAGCTGCCAATATGGTTTTACATCGTACATGTAATGTTCGTTTTTGTATGGCTGGTAGCGGTGATATGATGGATGCTATGATATATTTGGCAGCAGAACGTGGTATTGCTGACCGCTTCCATTTTCCTGGTTTTATGCGTGGCAAGCAGGTATACGAATGTCTCAAAGATTCTGATGTGTATGTAATGCCTTCGGTAAGCGAGCCTTTTGGTATATCTCCATTGGAGGCTATGCAGTGTGGAACTCCGACAATTATTTCAAAGCAGAGTGGTTGTGCCGAAATACTTAATAATTGTATGAAAGTTGATTATTGGGATATTCATGCATTAGCAGACTCTATATATTCAATATGTCACAATGAGAGTCTGTTTAAATATTTGCAAAGTGAAGGTAAACGCGAAGTAGATGAAATAACATGGGAAAAAGTCGGTTTATGGATACGTGAACTTTATGAGCGGACATTAGGACATAAATAAACCCATAAAAAACTAATTTAATAATAAAAATAACATACAAAGAATAAAATAAAAAAGACGCTTACTATGAAAACAATATGCTTATATTTTGAGATACACCAGATTATCCATCTAAAGCGCTATCGTTTCTTTGATATTGGTACAGACCATTATTATTATGACGATTATGAGAATGAGCGTAGCATCAGTGATATTGCTGAACGGTCTTATATGCCGGCACTGAATGCTTTTCAGGAGATGATCAGAGATAATGGAAAATTCTTCAAAGTAGCATTTTCTATTTCTGGTGTAGGTCTGGAGCAGCTTGAAATGCATGCGCCACAGGTGATAACCAAATTGCAAGAACTGAACGAAACGGGCTGTGTAGAATTTCTGGCAGAGCCTTATTCTCATGGTTTGTCATCATTGGTTAATGAAACTACATTTGCAGAAGATGTTAAAAAGCAGGCTGCAAAAATGCAGGAATACTTTGGGAAAAAGCCAACAGTGCTACGTAACTCTTCATTGATATATACAGATTCAATAGGTGCTCAAGCAGCAGCAATGGGTTTCAAGGGTATGCTTACTGAAGGAGCTAAACATGTTCTTGGATGGAAGTCTCCACACTATGTTTACAATTGTTCTATGGCACCGAATCTCAAATTGTTATTGAGAGATATTGGTCTGAGTGATGATATCAGTTTACGTTTTAATAATAGTGAATGGGAAGGTTATCCACTTTTTGCAGATAATTATATGGATAGGATTGCTGCATTCCCTGAGAATGAGCAGATTATCAATATTTTTATGGAGCTTTCAGCCCTTGGAATAGCTCAGCCGTTGTCCTCAAATATTCTTGAGTTTATTAAAGCTTTACCTGCATGTGCGAAGGCTAGAGGAATTAATTTTTCTACACCAACAGAGATATGTCTAAAGATGAATAGTGTTGGTGATTTGGATGTTCCTGATACACTTTCGTGGGTTGATGAAGAACGTGATGTCAGTTCTTGGTTAGGTAATCCTATGCAAAGAGAGGCATTTAACAAACTGTATAGTGTTGCTGATCGTGTACGTATTGCTAATGACCCTCGTATAAATCAAGATTGGGATTATTTGCAAGCTAGTAACAATTTCCGATTCATGACAACTAAGCCATCAAATGTAGGTTTGGATAGGGGTATCTACAGTTCACCTTTTGACGCTTTTACCAATTATATGAATATTCTTGGTGACTTTATGAATCGTGTAAATACTCTATATCCAGAAGAGATTGATAACGAAGAGCTTAATTCATTACTTACCACTATCAAGAATCAGGGTGATGAAATTGAGATGAAGGATAAGGAGATTATACGTTTAAAGGCTAAGGTTGAAAAGATGCAGGCGGCTGAGGATAAACTTAAAGTGAAAATGGAAAAAGTAAAATCTGCAAAGCCAGCTGCTAAAAAGACTACAACTAAAAAAACTGCCGAGAAGGAAAATGAACAATAATAACAAAAAATAATATTGAAGTTATATTTAATACAAATATGATAAATAGGAAAAGACTCATCTGCCTAGTTGAAAGGGTGGATGAGTCTTTTTATATTTTATGTAGATATGCTTTTGTATTACAATTTAATATGAGTAATATTTACAAGAATTACAGGATGGTGTCTTCCTTATTTTTCATAGCCTTCTTGTTTTGCAATTTTTCTTATTATTTTTCTTTTTGCAAATATCAATAAGAGAACATCCTGAGCATATACCATTATCTTTTCGAAATGTATTGTAAATTCTTCTACCAACATAAATTACTGCTAGAATAAGAATTAGAGAAACAATGATTATTTGCATACTCGTATATAACTATATGTGATTATAGATTTCCTTAATGATTAATTATTACTATTAAATGGAGCGTTTTAAAAATAACTTTTTAGTGACACATTTTGGAAGTTCATTTAAATAATGACTAACAATTATAAGTGTTTTATTTTTACGTTTACAGAATGTCTCTATGATTTCTGTTGCCAGTTGGCGGTTGGAGTCATCTAGTCCATGAAATGGCTCATCTAGAATTAACAATTCTGGATCTTTAACAAATGCTCTTGTGAGTAATGCTAATCTTTGTTCTCCACTTGACAACATCAAGAAAGGACGATCTGCTAGTTTTTCTATATTAAATATTTTCATCCACCATTTACAAATTTTATAATCATTTTCTGATGGTTTTGCATATAGTCCTACTGAGTCTTTTAATCCACTTGCAACAACTCTTATTGTAGGAATGTTGTGTTTATATGCCCTATGCATTTCTGGAGACACATAGCCAATGTGTCTTTTTATGTCCCATATACTCTCACCATTACCACGTTGTTGATCAAATAATGCAATGTCACAGGCGTAACTTTGTGGGTTATCGGCACAGACGAGACTGAGTAGGGTAGATTTTCCTGCACCATTTTTGCCACACAGAGCCCATTTCTCACCATTGAAAACCACCCAATTTATGTCTTTTAAAATTGTTCTGTTGCCATAACGTATATTTACGTTTGTCATTTTAATAATTTCTTTGGAACAAAATTTATTTTCTTTATATGGTAGATTTAAAATTGCATATTCATGATCTCTGCTTAACATGCGTTCTGTAACATGGCGATCTTTTGAAAGGTATTCATTTAATGGTAATTTCGTGTTGACTTTCATATCACAGACCTCAACCACATGGGTTATAAAATCTGGAATATCACTAATTTTAGATAATACTAAAATAATTTGTATGTTATTTTCATGCGCCAATAAGGACAATAGATCCTTAAGTTGTAACCGTGTGTCATTATCTAATCCAATAAAAGGATTATCTATGATAAGTACCCTTGGCTGGGACAATAATGCTTTAATAAGCTGAAACTTTCGTAATTCACCACTTGATAAAAGTATTATATATTTATCTAGCAAATGTTCTATGTCCAAAAGTTTATATAGATGTGTTTGGTAATATCTGCGTTCAATTGTATCCTCTCCATACATGTGATAAGCCTCTTCCAAAAGTTCTTGTACTTTAGGAGTGTCTTCGTCTATATCATGTTGGTTCCAACGCTGTTGCAGATAATAAGTAGCATCATTGTCACCATATGAGTCCTTAAAAGTGATATATTTAATATTGTCTGAAACAAGTTTCTTCTTACTTGGTTCAAAATTGTATACAGGCTCGTTTAATATAAGAGGATGACGTCCTGTTATGATGTCTATTAACATTGATTTGCCGCTACCATTTTTACCAATAACAGCAATATGTTCGTTATCATTTAATACAAAGTTAACAGGCTCTGCTAATCGCCATTCTGGCATTCGTGTAATACCATTTTTGACACTTATGACTTCATGCATGTGTTCTTTCTTTGTTCTTATTTATGAAATCTTTCCAACTCTTATATGTATGAGTAGTTACAGGAGCATTGGACTGAAGAAAATGACAATATGCTGCTGCAAGAGCGTCTGTTGCATCCATATATGGAGTCATATCTTCATCTCTTATATTTAAAAGACGCTTAAGCATGCCTGCAACTTGCTCTTTGGATGCTAGGCCTTGGCCAGTTATTGCCATTTTTATCTTTAAAGGAGCATATTCATGTATTGGAATATCAAAATGTATTGCAGAAGCGATAGCAACGCCTTGGGCTCTTCCCAATTTTAGCATAGACTGAATGTTTTTTCCAAAAAAAGGAGCCTCAATAGCCATTTCGTCAGGCTTGAATTCTTTTATAAGACTTGACACTCTATCAAATATACGTCCTAGTCGAAGATATGGATCATGTATTTTTCGCATATCAATGACACCCATGGCCATCATTGACGCTTTATTGCCACACACTTTAAGTAATCCATATCCCATAACATTAGTTCCAGGATCTATACCTAGAATAATTTTTTCTGGCTTAATAACTGTCATATATTATATATAACGTATATTATTTAAAATACGGATTATATGTTATTTCTTCTTTAAGTGTTGTTTTTTCTCCATGTCCTGGGAGAATAGCAGTTTGTGCGGGAAGCTGAATGGCAATATTTTTTAAGCTCCTTATTATATCCTCATAACTGCCAAACTCAAAATCTGTACGTCCAATGCTTAATTTAAACAATGTATCTCCAGAAAATGCAATAGATTCATTTGCGCAATAGAACAAAACAGAACCCGGAGTATGACCTGGTGTCTTTAATATGTTGAATTTATGAGTTCCAAAAGAAATTGTATCTTTATCAGTAAAATAATTTTTTACATCTGGGATATTTTCATCATAATTCAATCCTATGAAAGCATAGGCCTGCTCCTTAAGTTTGCCCATCAAAATTTTATCATCTATACATACTTCAGGTTTAAGCCCAAAGGCTGTATATATTGCATTATTCCCAAAATTATGATCGATATGTGCATGTGTGGATATCAGATGTTTTGGAATTAACTTATTATTATTTATATAGTCTATTATAGCTCTTTTTTCTTCTTCATAAAATGCGCCACAATCTATTATGACGCATTTTTTAGTTTCATCGCTTGCAACATAACAATTTTCCTGAAACATATTGCATACGAATCTTTGTATATTTAGCATGGCAATTTATTTAATTTAGAGTGGAACGTATATAAGATATTTATTCTTAAACCATTCTTCATGAAACATTTTGCTTATGTCTGTAACCTCTGCAATATGTCTAAACGGATTAATTTCAGCGGATACATCACCACCTTTCAAGCAGAATATGCCATTAGGCATAGAATTTTGTTGCGTTTTACTAATATTTTTCTTTATTATTCGAATTAAATCAGGTAACTGCATTACTGCTCGACTGACAACAAAATCATATTTACCTTTTTCATTTTCACCACGAATCTGCTCAGCTTCACAGTTTGTCAGACCTATGGCTTTTGCAACTTCTTTAACTACTAAGATTTTTTTACCTGTTCCGTCAATTAATTTGAACTTTACTTCCGGAAACATAATAGCTAAAGGTATTCCAGGAAAACCACCTCCAGTACCAAAATCCAAAACTTTTGTTTCTGGTCTAAAGTTAATTGCTTTGGCTATGGCTAGTGAATGCAGTATATGATGCTCATATATAGAATCAATATCTTTACGGGATATGACATTGATTTTACTATTCCAGTCATGATATAAATCATATAAAGCCTCAAACTGTTGTTTCTGAATGTCTGAAAGCTTGCCAAAATATTTTAATATTATGTCCATGTAATAAGTATGTTCTATTTCTTTTTTAAAAGCTCTTCAAGTTCAGAGTTACTTATTTTAACTCTTATTTCGCCGGCTGCATGATAAGCAATCTCATCAGGTGCATATATAAAGGTTATATCTTTGTCCCCAATGATGAAATTATCAGAAGGATAAACATCTATTCCCATAAATATAGTTTTTTCATTGAGCTCCTTAAGATTTTTAACCTTATACATTTTACAAAGGTTATTTACAATAAGTTCATTTAACTCAGATTCATATCCAGGTACAAAAATATCCTTCAAAGATACAATTCTTCCACTTTGGACGTCAATATTTTTAGTTATAACTATAGAATTTCCGTGAGCACCTCCACCATAGCTGTAAATATTTGCAATGTATGTGTAATAGTCTTCTGCATCCTGTTTGACATAAGTCTTAACTATGTATTCACAATTGTACGAATTTGCATGAGTCTTATCAGCTTTATACAAATCGCCATAATCATTCTTATAATCGTTTAAATATCTATTAACAAACGAATCTGCGGCTTCAGGTATGGATATCTTTTGTGATGTTATCGAGAAATAATCTGGGCACAAAATACCGGAACGTATAACGGAATCATTAATGTTCTCTGCATTTTTTCCTTTTGCATATGTAAGACATAGGCTTATGTGGCATCTTGGTCCAGCAGTATCTTCGGTCAGATATACTGTTGAATCCATTTTTATACTGTCAAACTTTATGCTGTCTGATGCACTTTTTCCTGAACCTGATGCCCCTCCGCATGAGCAAACTATTGACAATACGGAAAAAACTATACATGCGGAAATTATTAGTCTTCTCATTTTACTGCTATTTACTTGCAAAAGTAAATGAAACAAAGGAAAACCACAAATAATTTCTGTTTTATTTTATAAATTGATTAATTTTGCAGCCGTAAAAATATATATAAGTATGGTAAGCAAACAAATCAAAGCGGCTCTTTTCGATTTAGATGGCGTTGTTTTTAATACTGAAGACCAGTATACGGTCTTTTGGGGTAATCAATGCAGACAATATCATCCTGATAAGCCTGGATTGGAATATACTATTAAGGGACAGACCCTTGTTCAAATTTTTGACAAGTATTTTAACGGCATGGAAGAAGAACAGGCTGAAATAGTAAAGCGTCTCGATGAATTTGAGCGTAATATGAATTTTGAATACGTAAAGGGATTTGTTGATTTTGTATTAGACTTGAAGGCAAATGGTGTGAAAACTGCGGTGGTTACAAGTTCAAATAATATGAAGATGAATTCTGTTTATGCCTCAAGATCTGAGTTCAAGTCTTATTTTGATATAATTCTTACTTCCGAAGATTTTGAAAGAAGCAAGCCTGATCCTGAATGCTATTTGAAGGGAGCTAAAGTTTTTAATTTTTCTCCAGAAGAATGTATTGTATTTGAAGATAGTTTTAATGGTCTTAAATCTGGTAAGGCTGCAGGAATGCGGGTTGTTGGATTGGCGACAACAAATTCAAAAGAGTCTATTTCTCCATTATCTGATTATGTGGTATCTGATTTTGAAGGGTTGAACTATCAAAATTTGTGCAAAATATTGTCTAAAGTGATTTAAAAGTATTAATTTTGCAGCCAATTTATAATCAGCATATAAAAGAACATATCAAACAAATATAAAATATGACAGGATATTTGGTTAGTGATACCCGTAAAGTGACAACGCATCGCTTTATTGAAATGAAGCAGCGTGGAGAGAAAATATCAATGCTAACGTCATATGACTTCACAACAGCAAGCATAGTAGACGCAGCCGGTATTGATGGTATATTGATCGGTGATTCTGCATCAAATGTTATGGCAGGTAATGGTACAACACTTCCTATAACAATAGATCAAATGATTTATCATGCAAAATCAGTGGTGCGTGGTGTAAGTCGTGCATTGGTTGTATGCGATATGCCTTTCGGAAGTTATCAGGTTGACCGTAAAGAGGGAATTAAAAATGCTATCCGTATAATGAAAGAAAGCGGATGTGATGCATTAAAACTAGAAGGTGGAGCTGAAATAATTGATACCGTCAAAGGTATACTTGATGCAGGTATTCCAGTTATGGGACATTTAGGTTTGACTCCGCAGAGTATAAATAAATTTGGTACTTATGCGGTTAGAGCTAAAGATGATGCTGAAGCAAACAAACTTGTTGCAGATGCAAAATTACTTAGTGATGCAGGGTGCTTTGCGCTTGTTCTTGAAAAAGTCCCTTCTATTTTGGCTACGGAGGTTTCCAAGGAGATAAAAATACCTACAATAGGTATTGGAGCCGGAAATGGAACTGACGGACAGATATTAGTTGTAGACGACATGTTGGGTAAGACCAAAGGATTTAATCCGCGCTTTCTACGAAGATATGCTGACCTTAACAGTATAATGACTGATGCAATAGGTCAATATATTACAGACGTGAAAGACTGTTCTTTCCCAAATGAAAATGAATCATATTAATGTACACACAAAATACTCCAGTACATGTAAAGCTGTGGCACAAGGATTTTTGGTTGATGGCAGTAGCCAATCTATTACTAACGGTTTCTGTCTATATCCAAATTCCTTTGTTGCCTGTATGGATGATTAACAATGCCGGATTTTCCTCTACTGTAGTAGCTATTTCATTAGGAATATTCGGCTTGGGAGTTTTTTCCCTTGGCTGTTTCTGTTCATATTTAGTACAGAAATACCGTAGAAATTTAGTTTGTATAAGAGCGATTTTGGTTCTTATTGTGAGTTTTGGTGTATTGTATTATATTCAAAGGGGGCATGTATTTCAAATTGAAGGATACATTCTTGTACCAGCAATCAGGTTTATTCAAGGTGCAGCCTTTGGACTTGCTCAGATGGTATTGTCCAGTACATTGATAATTGATACCAGTGAGTCATTTCAGCGTACGGAGGCTAATCATTCATCTGCATGGTTTTCTCGCTTAGCGCTATCAATAGGACCATTGCTTTTTATGTTTCTATCTCCTATTTTTAATTCAAGTACAATAACTTTAATATCTGCAATATTATGCTTATTGTCAGTATGTTTAATACTTTCGGTAAAGTTTCCGTTTAGAGCACCCGCAGATGTTATTTGTAAAGTTTCATTAGACCGTTTCTTTTTGCCTCAAGGCAAATGGTTGTTTATAAATCTTACATTGGTTACAATTGTTGTTGGATTATTCTTAGCTTCAGAGCATACAATAACATTCTATGTTATGTTAATGGCTGGTTTTATTTTGGCAATGCTTTCACAGCGTTTTGTGTTTGTAAATGCCGAACTGAAGAGTGAGGTCATTACAGGTGTTTTACTTATGCTTGCATCGTGCTTACTAATATACACAGGCGATAAGAATGCTATAATTTTCATTTCTCCTGTATTATTTGGATGTGGAATAGGAATTATAGGAGCTCGTCTTTTATTGTTCTTTTTAAAACTAAGTCGTCATTGTCAACGTGGAACATCGCAGAGCACGTTCTTTTTGGCATGGGAATTTGGTATTTCATTAGGATTATTTTTAGGCTATTATTTTTTCTATAAAGATTTATATAACATTTACCTTGTTGCAATAATGATATTATGCGTAGCATTATTAATGTATATGACATTCACGCATAAATGGTATATCAGAAATAAAAACAGATAGTGTTATATTCAAGAACATTATAATGAATATAGCATTAAAATCGTGGCTAGGCTTTAATGGATATATCTTTAATTGAATATAAAAAGTGTGATATGTTATTATTTTAATAAACATGTCACACTTTAAATTTTAAACATATAAAATAATTATAGAGGCTTTAATTAAAAGATATAATACAAATACATATAAACCTCTTTTTGCGACATTTCACGTATATAACTACGTAAAATATTATTCTTTCTAATATTTAATCATTTGACGATGATTGGCTCTTGGCATTCTGCTTTCCATTCTTTAAGAAAATCGAACCATTGTTCTGCATTATGATATCCAAAATTTTCATTATCACTACAGAATGTGATCATATAGTTTATCTCATTTGTATTAGAACCAATCACAAATGCGTAATTGTCTTTATTGGCAGGCTCTTCACTTATAATATATTTCTCTGGAATATAAATACCCAAACCTACAGTTTCTTTTTTGTGACCGGCACTATCTTTTTCAGAGACAGGCCAATCTGTACCCCAGCATCCACGTAAGCCTTTCTTGTCAGAAAACTCCTTAGAATTTTTTACATTTATTATACCTGTTGAGAACTTATAACCTGTTACCGGTTTGTTAAATTTAGCTTTTACATAACATTCTCTTTTGCCGGCATAAAGAATATAATATGTTGTCATATCGACAGGTTCTTGTCCTGACTGTGGTATCCATGCAAGATCTTTAACTTCAACTATGGTTCGTAGTGGACCGCGGGATATTATGCGTTGACTTCTTTTATCTACATCTGTCAGCATTGTAGGCTTTGAGCCGTCCCAGCCTCTCAGTGTACCAAGACCAAGTGTTGAACCAACCCACAGAACGTCATCACCAAATCCGGCATTCTTTTGATTTGCATCTGGGTAAAATTGTGTTTGTTTCAATTCTAATCCCCTTTTATATTTTCCATAAATATCAACGGTCTGTCTATGGTCGAAATATATTCTATATGCTACCATGTCATTTTCAAAGGCCGCCCCATGATGATGTATTGACCAATATGGGTTAACGCCACGGTCAACAGTAAGATTTGAAATGTATAGATTCTGTTTATTGCTTTCTTTTATTTTTTTGTTACTTAATAACATTTCGACATACACCTGTGACGTATAGTCTTTAAGTTTTCCCTCATTATACAGAGTAACATTAACTTTTTTAGATGACTTTTTGTCAATATCTGTGATAAAACAAAGTTCATCCATCTTTCCATCCTGATCTAAATCGTCAAGCTGACAAGGGATTTCTTCTCCTTCACATTTAACTAGAGCAGATTTAACATCACCAGCATTATAGTTTCTGAGATTAAGCACTATTGGTTCATTGTTTTTCGAAATTTTCGAATTGTTTGTAATCGTAATGTTAAAGTTCTTCTGTGCTATTCCAGGGACACATACTAGTAAAAATAATACGTTTGATAAAATTTTTTTGTTCATTATAATAGATTTTTGTTTTTGCAAATATACATCTAAAAATTTTAAATTGCAATATTACTATAATTATTAATGTTATTTTTTCCATATAAAGCTAGTGTTCTATAGTTGGTTTGTAGATTTATTTTTTATGGAGTTTAGGTAATATTTATGCGATTTAAATTCGATATTTTGACTGATTTTTATAGAATTAAAGTTAAATTGCTCTATTTTAAAGTTTTATTTAATTTTTTTAGCTAAAATATTTGACAATAAATTGTTTTTTACTATCTTTGCAAAGCAAAAGATTAATGTAATAGTGAAATTTTCCAATTGGTTATTATTGTTATTGGTCATTCTTTTTGAGGCATGTGAATTAAAATTAAAGCCTTTTGAAGAAGAGAGCGTCAAGCAACGTATTGAAGTATGTCGCTATGATCGCTTAGAAAGTCAGTATCTTACCACAGGGGATTTTTCGGCTCTTCAACAGATGAATACCGATTATCCGATGGAAACACGGACGTTACTTGAAGATGTATTAAGGATTGGCGAAGTTAACGATCCTCAGATTAATCATAAGTTCTTAGCATTTTATCAAGACTCTACACTCCAGACAATCATATCTGATGCTGAATCACAATATGCAAATATGGAGGATATCAACAAACAGCTGAATAGTGCATTTGACAGGTTGAAAGTTTATATACCTGCAATACCAATTCCACAGGTTTATGCTCAAATAGGAGCATTAGACCAAAGTATAGTTGTTGGAAATCAGACTATAGGTATTTCTCTTGACAAGTATTTGGGAAAGGATTATCCTCTTTATAAGAAATATTATTATCCTGCCCAAATAAAAACAATGACACGAGAAAATATTGTGCCAGACTGTCTGAATTTTTATCTTCTTAGTCTTTATCCAATGTATGATTTTGAGTCAAGAACACAATTGGAAAGAGATTTGCATATTGGTAAAATTATGTGGGTTTGTAATATAGCTTTAGGAAATAAGTTTTTTAAGTCTCGTTATATTAATATAATTGATCAGTACATGAATAGAAATAAATCTATTTCAATAGAAAGCCTTTTAAAAAATAAAGACTATTCAAATATAATAAAGACTATAAAATAAAGATTTCGGGTATTAATATTGCTAAATATTGTATTGTAATAAAATAGATTGCAATGTTTAACTGACATAAAAAGCGGAATTCAATTAACTATAAATTAATGGCTGAGTTACATATCGTAATTCAGCCGTTTTCATGTAAAAACTCAGTGAGTTTTAATTACAAATTCAGTGAGTTTTAAAGCATATGTCATTGATTATGTCATATATGCATAAAATTTGTGCTTTTATTATTAAAAATAACATATCCATAATAAAAATATAAAGTCTTGGTATTTTTATTTAGAATAAGCACCGATAAATAAATTTATCGGCTTATCTTTGCATAAAAGCAATATAATAAGTTTAACATCGTTATATTAATATGAATACAAGAAATATAATCCTATTAATAAGTTTTGTGTGTCTTTTGATTTCGTGTACAGATGACGATTCTTTTTCATTATCAAAATCTGATATCTTGACGTTTTCATCTGACACAATAAGCATGGATACAGTTTTTTCTACCGTTCCGACGTCTACACGTACCTTTTGGGTTTACAATAGGGCTGGTGATGGCATAAGATGTTCCAAGATACGTTTGGTACGTGGAAATCAAATCGGATTCAGAATTAATGTTGACTGTGAATATTTAAGTCCGTCTACGGGATATCAAATTTCTAATGTGGAAATACGTAAAAATGATAGCATTAGGGTTTCTGTGAAGTTGACATCCCCTGAAAGTGGAAAAACAGATCCTCAACTGCTTGAGGATGAACTCGTATTTACATTGGAAAGCGGAGTGGAACAGAAAATAGCATTGAATGCTTATACATGGGATGCAAATTTATTGAAAAATGTATATATAAAAAATGATACAACTATAGGAAACGGGATAAAGCCTACTGTTATATATGGAGGGCTGACGGTTGATAGTTGTGCTACATTGAATATTGCATCTGGTTCAACAATATATTTCCATGGTGACGCAGGTATAAATGTCTATGGCCGTATTATATCAGAAGGAACGCCTGATAAGAATATTATTCTTCGTGGTGATAGAACTGACAAGATGTTTGACTATCTCCCATATGACAATGTGAGTGGGCAATGGCTCGGGATTCATTTTTATGAATCTTCTTATGACAATAAAATTTATTATACAGATATTCATAGTACATTTGATGGTATTGTTTGCGATTCTTCAGATGTCTCACGTTCTAAGCTTCAATTGTATAACAGCACTGTCCACAATTGTCAAGGATATGGCGTAAAATCAGAAAATTGTTTAATAGATATGCGTAATTGTCAGATATCCAATACATTAAATGATTGTGTCGCAATTTATGGTGGATGTGTTACGATACGGCAATGCACATTGGCACAATTTTATCCATTTGACTCAAATCGTGGAGATGCTTTATATTTTTCAAATTTCTCTGGTGAGCGTTATCTGCCATTATTAAAGATGGATTGTCTTAATAGTATTGTTACTGGTTATGCTAATGATGTTATATCAGGTGTACGCATGGATGATGAAACAAAAGAGTTTAATTATAGATTTATAAATTCGTTGCTTCGGACAGAGAAGGCAGAAGACGAAGAGAATATTATTAATGTCATCTATGAAGATATTGAGGATACCGCAACTGTTTCTGGTGAGAAAAACTTTGTATTGGTTGACATTGACAAACAGAGATATAACTTTCATCTGAAAGAAAAGTCTCTAGCTGTCGATTCTGCAAATATTGAATATTCTTTGCCGGAAGACCGCGATGGGAAACAGAGAGATGAGCGTCCGGATATAGGCTGCTATGAATTTTTTAAGGAAAATATAAGCGAAAATGAATAAATATAAACTTAGATATGAAAAAAGTCATTATAAAATCAGAGTTTAGCCTTTTCAAATTTGAGGAATTGGATGATGTATTAAAAACATTAGTAAGTAAAGCTATCGATGCTACAGATAACTCATATTCGCCTTATTCAAATTTTAAGGTTGGTGCAGCATTACAACTTGAAGATGGCACAATTGTTATTGGAGCTAATCAAGAGAATGCCGCATTTTCAGTAACTATGTGTGCTGAACGTTCTGCAATATTCAATGCTCAATCAAATCATCCAGATCTTGCTATAACAACAATAGCGATAGCTGCAAAAAATGTTAACGGCTTGGTTCATACTCCTATTTCACCATGCGGTTCATGCCGTCAGGTAATATTAGAGATGGAACAAAGATATAAATGTAATATAAAAATTTTACTTTGTGGTTCAGAAGGTATATATGTGATTAACAGTATAAAAGACCTGTTGCCTTTATCGTTTGTAGATGAATCAATGCGGTAAAGTATATTGAATTAAGTATGAATATTTTAAGGTTATCCCAGATATTAATTGCAAAAGATTCGTATCCGGGATAACCTTAATGGATATAATTAAGCATCAGTATCCGCATAAACGCGCATACGGACAATTTATACAAGTCTTCTTTTCTGTCGTATGTGTAAATGGAGTTGATTTATCAAATATTTCAGACAATATTGCTTTAATATTATCCATGAAGTCTGGAATAAATTCTGAAATATCATTTATTTTCTTTTTATCAATAGATATTATTGGATTATATCCTTCTTCAGATGAATGTTGAATAAATAGCAATGCGGGACTTACGGGTAAATTACTATTGTTGTATTTTTTATTTGTCCGAACTATCAATGAATACAGCATTATTTGTAGATAATAGTCAGCATGTATTTCTGTATTTAACGGACGCATAAATATATCTTCCAAAGATTTAGCATCTTTAAGTTTGCTGCTTCCTGTCTTATAGTCGACTATTCTGATTTTTTCGGTATTACTTTCAGTGTCCACAATCTTATCCATTCTGTCTATACGACCACCTATGCATATTTTTCTTTCACACCCGTTTGCAATAAATGTAACATTATCATACACATCATTTTCAATACCGACAATAGTAAACGGCGCCAAAGACAAATCAATCTCAATCAATCTTTTTAGATATCTTATTATTACTTCTCTGTTAATAAGTTGCAATCCATTATAAAATATTTTATTGTCCTTACCGTTATATTCTTGTTTAAAATATATATTGTAGAAAGCTTCATCAACAATTCTTTCAATTAAGAAATGATTTTTTAGTATGTTATTTATGGTCTCTTTTTTGATGATGCGATTTTCTCCATTAAGATATTTACGATATAATATTTCTGCTGCATCATGAAAAATATTGCCAAACATTCTGTTGTCCATCTCGTATGTATCATCGAGTTCTTTTATCTTGGCAATATTATAGTAATAAAATTGCAACGGACACCGCATATATCTGTTTATTGATGTTGGAGAAATAAAGTTCATAGCATCTAAGGCACAGGCTATAGCTTCATCCTTTACAATGACTTTTGGCTTAGAATATATAAGTTGTTGGTCGGCCTTTAATGAAATTCTTTTTATATTAAAGTTTCCATCTGTTAAAAGTTGAAGCATGAACCGACTCATTTCTCCCGTATGTCCATCTTCTGTAGAATTGTTATACACAATAGTTACATCAGAAGCTCTTTGTATCAAATTATAAAAATAATATGCATATATAGCAACCTTGTTATCTACCGTAGTAAGTTCGTATGCTTTTCTGATAGAGTAGGGTATAAAAGAAGAATCTGTTATCCCTTTAGGCATGTTTCCTTCATTGCATGATAGAATCAGTATGTGGTCAAAGTCTAAGTTTCTGGTTTCAAGTATACCCATAACTTGAATTCCTTCAGCCGGTTCACCATGAAATGGAATTGATGTAGAATTAATAAGTTGTACAATAAGTTTTTGTAATGTTATCGAGTCTACATCAAGATCTCCAGAACAGACAAGTTCGTTTAGTCTGTTACATAGAGTATACATTCTGAATATTGATTCCTGAAACAGAGGATCTCTGTCATCATTATTTATGTTTATAGCTACACGTTTCAATATATCCATCAGCCATTGCATCAATGCATTATTGTCATTCTGCAATTCGAAAAGTCTTCTGTATTCATCTTTATTGAGAATTTGTAATGTAGGATAGTAAATGTTCTTCTCTTTTAATTCAGCCAAGAGTTCTGAACATTTATCTGATATATATTGTGCATAAGGATGCGACAAAACCTGAATTACATATGAAAGTTGATATCTGTCTTTATTGCTTGAAAACCCTTTTAACTTCAAGTCTAATAATTGAAGGACAAATGATGAAACTGGAGTCTGAAACAATGGATACCCAGATGTTATGTTAACACAATCGACTTCTTTTGGTATACAATGTATTATTGTAGGCAAAAGAGATTCGTCGCATAAAACAATGGCTGTATTTTTACCATACTTATATCTGTCATGTTCTTTTAACCAGTCACTTACATACCTTGCCTGTATATTTTCTGTCGATGCATTGGCGTAAACAATATTCTTATGTGATGAAAAATTATCATATATCTCTTTATCTGATAAGTCTAGCTCATTTGGAAACATCTTAAGATACTTTGATATATAATGACCGGCTTCATTTGTTTTCGGTGTCATGTAAAAAGAATCAAAATCCCAATAAAATCCGGCTTTATGTTCTTTTTGCAAATTAGAGAATATTTCTTGTTCAACTTTCTGTACCATATTGAATCCTACAAACAAGTATTTATCATATTTGTAGTTGATAGTTTGTTGGGCTACATCTCTATATAGCATTCCCTCATATGCTATATTTTGTTTACGTAGTCTTTCTTTGTAGTTGTTATATATATCTTCAAAATGGCACCACAGCTGAAGAAAACGTTTTTTCAGTTCCGACTTATTGTCTGTGGTAAAGTTACTGAAAAATTTATGCAATATTTCTTTCTGTTCATCTGTAAGATATGATATATCGTCTAACTCATGCAGGTCTTTGATATTTTTAAACACATTTGAGGCATCGGCCATATTTTTGTCAATGTCGTCAAAATCAGCCAAAAGCAATTGTCCCCATCCATAAAAATGATCCAGTGACTCATCAATATTAGTACATTCTATAAAACTTTTATGAATCTCACATATCAGTTTTATAGAGTCGCCTATTAATAAAGATGAGTGTTGGCGAAAGAAATCACTAATAGTAATGTATGCAGGTGACCATAATGGACGACCAGCTTTTATTGCAAGCTGCTCATTTAAGAACATTGACGCACGTTTATTAGGAAAGACAACAGCTATTTTGGATAAATCTGTGCCGTATTTATTTAAAATATCTTCAGCTACGTATTCTAAAAATTTTTTCATTTTTACATTTCTCTTATAAATTACAAATATCAAGAATAATTTTATAATTTATTATTCTATCTTATCGACTTTGTTGGAATATACGAACCATAAGTAGCCTTCAACATTCTGATATCCCATCGACTTAAGTAGTGACATGTATTGTCTTACCTGCTTTTGGTATTCATCGCATGGTTTACCAAACTTGAAGTCAATAACTTTTATTGTTTTTCCGTCAGTAATAACTCTATCAGGTCGTCTTTCAATAACCTTGTTTTCATTTTTGTCATATTCAAGTATGCTACATTCATTAAAAACATTCCAGCGTGGGTCAAACCAATCAGCCACAAGATTATCCGATAAGCGTTGAGATAGCATATTACGCATTTTGTCAACAGTTATATAATCATCATAAAGCACTCCATCAAATTCAAATTGCCGTAATACATTATCAATATCGTCTGTTGTGCGTATCATGGAAAAGAGTTTATGCAACACGCTGCCAATTTTGATATATCTGTTACGTTCGTTTTCATTGTTGTCGGTATTTATAAAATCATTACTTTTATTGCTCTGTCTGAAACTGGCAGTATAACTTGATGTTCCCATATTGACTTTAAACTGGGAAACCTTTTGCATGAATACATTTTGGGTCGTTGATGATTTTATCTCTTTATCACAATAGAATTTACCATATTCAAAAATTATTGGACTATCGTCTTGATCGCAACCAGAAAGAGATGAACCAAACAAAATATCTGCTAAATCTTTTACATTATCACATAAAACATCCGATCTGTTTTTTATAGTATTTGTTGAACTGTTTTTCCTTCCAATAATGTACAAATTTTTACAAGCTCTAGTGAATGCAACATAGAGTAAGTTTAGATTATCAACTGTATTTTGCAGATATTCATTTTTATAGTCGTCAACATATATTGTATTAAGTAACCTTTTGTTGTAGTCAACAGGGACGATGGGTAATTCGTTAAATGGCTCTTCTTTAGGATTACACCATAATGTCGTATTTCTGTTTTCTAAAGGCCAGTCGCAAAATGGAATAATAACATTATCATATTCAAGTCCTTTGCTTTTATGAATACTTAATAGTCTTATGCCGTTTATTTCATCACATTGAATAGTCTTTGAATGTATATTTTCATTCCATTCATTAATGAACTTTTCAATATTACCTGAATTATTCTTTATAAAATCAGAAACTTGATCATAAAATGCACAAATATAGGCACTTTGCTCGTGCATTTTTTCTAGATTAAAAGTAGTATATATAAATTCTATTATTTCAAGTAAAGGCTTTTTTAGAAGTTTCGGCATATTTTCAATATAGGCTTCAGGCAAGAACGAATCAGTTTTACTTACTTCCGAATCGAATCCGGTAAGAATCTCACTAAGATTCAAATCTTTATTTAAAATCGTATTTTGATAAATAACAGCCAAATTCGCTTTTGACATAGTATCTTCAGGATGCACTAGTAACTGCAGTGCAAGCATAATCGTATTCACGGCACTTGAGGCGTCAAGCCTGAATGCCTCATCACTTACAAATGTCAAGTCCGATCTTTTTTCCATAAAATAATCTGCAACCACGGGTATCAATTTATTGTACCTGAACAATATTGCAGTATTGTTCAATGACATGCCTGATTTTTGTATTTCATCTATACATAATTCAATGTTTTCAAGCATTGTATCATTATAGTTGTCATTTGGCAAAAGAGTTAATTTGACATATCCTGTTTGTTGCTTTGCTTGACGTGCATTTTGACAAACATCAGCATAAGCAGTAATAAGTTCATTGGCATTGTCGTCTAGACCAATTTCTTGTCCACGACTATATTCATATTTTGCCGCTAAAGTGAAAAAGGCATTATTGAAGTCAATAATATTCTTTTCTGATCTGTAGTTAGTCTGAAGAGAACGGACGTCCACAAGTTCTCTAGAAGAAGGAAACTGACTTTTAATATTATTAAGCAGGCGCCAATCTCCTGCACGCCATCTATATATACTTTGTTTAACATCTCCTACAATGAGATTGTGTACAGTATTGTCTTCGTTGGCTCCATGACTCATACATTCTTTAAGTAAAACCTTAAAATTTTGCCATTGAACTGAGCTTGTATCCTGAAATTCATCTATCATAATGTGTTCAAGTTGACAACCGGCCTTCTCAAAGATAAAAGGTGAATCACCCTCATCTATAAGTGAATGTAGTAGATATTGTGTGTCGCTCAACAGAAATCTATTAGCATCTTCATTCAATTCTCTTACTTTTATTTCGATTGTGTTTAACAATCGCAATTTATTAAGATGTTTTAGCGTTACGTCAACGGTAGAATATAGTTTCCATTGTTTTGAACGTTCACTTTCTGCATCATGTAGCAGTTTCATCAAACTGTTATTTACTAATGCTATTATAGTATTTCTGTTAGGACTTGTTTTGGTCGTCCAATTTTCAGCATTGTCCAAACATTTCTTTAATGTATTATTGATGCATTTCGCATCACTAAAATCATTTGATTTCAATTTCTTGAAATAGCTGCATATTCCTTTACTTTTTAACGCAAATGATTCATATGGATTTAATCCTGCATTTGTTGTCTCATTTATGAATCTGTCTGTATAGGCTGCCATACATTTTACTGCATTGCCGCGTATTTCTTTTAATTGCCTAATATATTTCTCAAAGAAGTCTTTTTCGGAAATGATCTTATTTAATTCGGAACTCGTTGACTTATAATAATCTTGAAATATGTTTTTTCCAAAAGATTTTATCTGTCCTATGACATTCCAACTTTTATTCTCATCAATATTTGTAAAAATATAAGTTATAAGCCATTGTAATAATACGCTCGTTGCAGTCAATGAATCAATAAGTTGATCAACTGCCTCTTCTTCAACTTGCGAATCGTTTAATCCGATTTTTAAGTTTGCAGTTAAATCCAATTCACGTGCTAAGTTACGTAGTACAGACTGAAAGAAAGAATCTATTGTCTCTACTCTGAAGTAATTATAGTTATGGACTAGGCGATTCAAGGCAATTCCTGCTTGTCGGCTAGCCTGTTGCTCGCTTATATTGAGCTTTTCTGTTATTTCTTTCATGTATAGGTGCGAATCAGGCAACATTTTCCATATACCATATAGTTGGCTTAATATTCGCATCTTCATTTCTTCGGTGGCTTTGTTTGTAAACGTAACTGCAAGAATATTTCTAAAACTCATTGGATTTTTTATTAAGAGTTTTATATATTCGACAGCAAGAGTAAACGTCTTTCCACTTCCTGCACTGGCTTTATATACAGTTAATTGTTTCATGACATAATTTAATTTTTACCAATCTCTAAACAACTCAAATCCGAATCTGCATCCAAATCCTTCAAAATCAGCATTTCGTGTGGCCAAAAATATACCCATAGAAAAGAATCTATTAGTAAATCCATAACCATATTCTACATATGGATGCAAATGTTCAACAAAAAGAGTGTTTATATAAATACGTTCAATTTCCATGAAACGGCCTACATATGGTATGCGTGACAGTAACATTAGCGGTGATTCATATGTAGTATTGGTTCTTATATAATATTCAGAGGCATTATACCAATTACTATTTAGTAGTTGAAATTCTCCTGTCCAGTCATCATTCCAACCTCCAGGTATGTTCTCTTCTCTAAAATTTGTATAGTCAAGAAAATATGAGTTTTGACTTTTTGATGTATAAAATCCACTTCCAACTCTGAGGGATATAGCTCTCAAAGAATGAAATTGTTTCTTCCATGATGCGTCAACCTCAAAACGCTCGTATTCCATACTTGAATTTAGAACATTTTTTATGCCTCGTTCATAGTCAGTGGTAAATATTGGTCCATTCCATCCATAAGGACGAAATTGTATTTGTAATGATGGAGCAAATGAATAATATTTTGTTGGTCTGTTGGCTTGTGCAAACCCACTTTTATCAACAGCAGAACGTTTATGGTAGACAACACCAGGTTGTATACTCCATTTATCAGATAAATCATAATTTGCCTTAAATTTGAAATAGAAATCTTTAAAGTAGTCCAAATTCATGTTATCCCAATTAATGGAGTCTAATGTCTCATTTTTTATTTGTTCAACTATACTTGAATTTGTTATTCTATTTCCATTGCCGATTTCAAATTCTGCATATCCGTTTCTTGTTTTGTTATACGTGAAGCGAATAGGCATCCGGAAATATAACTGATGTTGCTTAAACGAATAACCGGAATTTAGATATAGTGAAATGTTCTTATTTAAGGAAAAGTTATAACTACCATTTATTTTAAGTTTATATGTTATACCTTTTCGTCCACTGTAACTTAGTTCCAAAGGATTCAATATAGGAGATATTCTAAATGCTCCTTGGTCATTTGAACCAAAATTACCTTTTGTTCTGTTAATGATATGATCTCCTAAAACATTCCACAATACCTTGTCCCAGCGTTTATTTTCTTTTATCTTTACGATTGTATCTGTTCTATTATATATAGAATCATATTTTAAATAAATATCTTTAAAAATTCTAGGTAATGTGTCAGGCCTAATTTCATTCATTAATTTTAGGTCATGAGAATTGACTATTGTATCAGATAAAGTTACAGGATTATCGTATACAGAATGGTATGATGCTTGTATTTTATTTCCAACAAAATGAAACATTGCATCTATATCACATGTCTTGGGTAATAAAGAGTAGATTCCTTGTTTCCCCATAAGTACATTAATATGAAATTTAACCATATCGTACTCACCATTAAATTGTATTCTAATAACTCTACCTGTAAACTTGTCAATTACGGCTGAGCCACTAATCATTTGGGTATTATGTAATTTAGGTCTGAAAACAATTTCATAACGATTATCAGTTAAACTGGTTATGTCATATTTGTATAATTTTACATTATTAGAATTGAATGGAGACAAAATTTGATTATCCAATATAGTTACATTATAAATATTGGGCATTAGATATTTCAACAATGTAGTCATGGCATTTCTATGATGAGGAATTGTGCCAATATTCAATTGTCTAGTTGCTTCAGAAATAGAATTGTCTTTGATATATATGTTACTGTATGTTTCTCCGGCATATTCACGGCGCCCTCTTGATATTTCATACATAGATGGTATAGCCATTAAGGTTATGTTTCTTTTATTTGTCTTAAAGTAATATCGAATATACACATTCGTATGTATGCCTTTTAGTTCTTCAGATACACTTTGCTTATATGTCAGAACCCGTTGAAGTATCAACGAGTCTGAAATCGTTTCAGCATGAGTATTATATGGTTTGATGCTGAAAGCAACAAAGAGAATTAATATAATGTTCCTAATAACTTCCACTCTGCAAATATACATGTTTTTTTTCAATTCCGTGTTGTTATTTTTTTTGATAAATACTTGAAAATATTTATAGTTGCATAGAATAATAAAAATTTAAGATTTAATTGATGAATTAAATTTATAACAAATTTTTGTATTGCGTATTAGGATGTTTCGTCAGGTATATAAATTTATATCATTCTATGTAAATAGATTTGTAATATTTTTATGTAGGAATAAATAATACTTATTTCGTGATCGTTACATTATGTTATATATTTTATCAGTATAGTTTGATTTTATTTACATAAATACAATGTCAATATGATATTGTAATTATATGCAGTGAAAAATTGCGTAAATTATTTTGAAATGTACAGATAAAAATTTACCTTTGCACAAATTTATCATTTTTGTGCAATGGAACAAATACCAAGTTTTAACTCGTTTATTGAAAAAAGCGTTATAAATAATTGGGACCTAGATGCTCTAACCGATTATAAAGGTGTAACGTTGCAATATAAAGATGTTGCAAGAAAGATAGAAAAGTTGCATATCATGTTTGAGAACAGTGGCGTTGTAAAAGGTGACAAAATAGCTATCTGCGGCCGAAATAGTGCCAATTGGGCTGTCGCTTTCATAGCTACACTTACTTATGGTGCTGTAGCTGTTCCTGTATTACACGAATTTACGCCTGAGCAAGTTTATAATATTGTTAATCATAGTGAAGCAAAATTATTGTTTGTAGGAGATGTCGTTGCTACAACAATAGATGCGACAAAGATGCCAAATCTGGAAGGTATAATTTATATACCTGACTATTCACTCGTTGTGTCTAGAACAGATAAACTTACATATGCAAGAGAACATCTAAATGAACTTTTTGGTAAAAAATATCCTAAAGCATTTAGAACTAATCACGTCCACTATTATATAGAACAAGATCCAAATGAGTTGGCGCTGATAAATTATACTAGTGGTACTACAGGCTTTTCCAAAGGGGTTATGCTTCCATATAGGGCTTTATGGGGTAATTTGGATTTCGCAATGGATGTTTTGGGTAAAAATATTTCTAGAGGTTCAAATACTGTAAGTATACTACCCATGGCACATATGTATGGTATGGCTTTTGAATTCCTTTTTGAATTCTGTCATGGATGTCACATTTTCTTTTTAACGCGTGTTCCAAGTCCTGCCATTATTGCTCAGGCATTTAAGGATATAAAGCCTGCAATAATAATAGCAGTTCCATTAGTTGTAGAAAAAATTATAAGGAAAAAGGTGTTTCCTAAAATCCAAAATAATAAAATGCGACTTCTTCTTAATATGCCTGTGATAAGTAAAAAGGTTAAACAAAGAATTTGTGAAGAGGTTTATAATGCATTTGGTGGTAATCTCTATGAAATTATTGTAGGTGGAGCTGCGTTTAATCAGGAAGTGGAATCATTTTTAAAGAGTATTGATTTTCCTATCACAGTCGGGTACGGCGCAACAGAATGTGCCCCAATTATAACGTATGCAGATTATCATGAATTTGTACCTACTTCATGTGGAAAGACTGTGGTGCATATGGAGGTGAAGATTGATAGTCCTGATCCTCAAAATATACCAGGAGAGATTCTAGCCCGTGGAACAAATGTTATGTTAGGATATTACAAGAATGAGGAAGCGACAAAACAAGCATTAGATGACGAAGGTTGGTATCACACTGGCGATTTAGGTTTGATAGATAATAATGGATATGTGTATATTAAAGGAAGAAGTAAAAATATGCTTTTGGGAGCCAATGGACAAAACATCTATCCGGAGGAAATCGAAGATAAACTTAATAGTATGACTATGGTCATAGAAAGTCTTGTTATACAAAAAGGCGACAAGCTTGTTGCTTTGGTTTATCCGGATTATGAAGAGGCGAGAAACATTGGACTTACAAAAGAAGATTTACAGCACATAATGGAGCAGAATATGATTGAACTTAATCAGATCATGCCTGCATATTGTAAAATATCTAAGATAAAACTTCAAGACGAAGAATTTGAAAAGACTCCCAAAAAGAGTATAAAACGATATTTATATAAAGACGTGGAAATATAATATTTAAATAGAATGTTATAAAAGAATTGTTTTTCAGAATTTTTATTTTCTTAAATTGAAAATAGTCTTGATATAATAAATGCTCTTAAAGGCTTAATTAATGCGCCTTTAAGAGCATTTTATGTATATTTAATTTAAATAGTCATTATCGGAATATTAATCCTCGACAGCAGCCTGCGCCGCAGCCAAACGTGCAATTGGTACACGGAATGGAGAGCAGCTGACATAATTTAAACCAACTTTATGACAGAACTTAACCGATGATGGCTCACCTCCATGTTCTCCACATATACCACAAACAAGTTCGGGACGAGTTGCACGGCCTTTTTCTACAGCCATCTTAACAAGCTGACCAACACCATTTTGGTCAAGAACCTGGAATGGATCTACATTAAGAATCTTCTTGTCAAGGTATACTGGCAAGAAACTTGCAATGTCATCACGGCTATATCCAAATGTCATTTGGGTTAAGTCATTGGTTCCGAAACTGAAATATTCAGCCTTTTCTGCAATGTGGTCAGCTGTAAGTGCAGCTCTAGGTATCTCAATCATAGTTCCAACACGGAAAGGAATTTCTATACCTTCTTCAGCGAAAATTTCTTTAGCTGTTTCACGTATAACTTTTTCCTGCATGTCAAACTCATTGACGATACCGATAAGTGGAACCATTATTTCTGGTTTAGGATCATATCCTTCTTTCTTCAGTTGGACTGCAGCACCCAAAATGGCTCTTGTCTGCATGGCGGTAATCTCTGGATATGTATTGCCAAGTCGGCATCCGCGATGGCCAAGCATAGGATTATGTTCACTTAGACAATTAACTCTTTGTTGAATTTCTTGAACAGTGATACCCATTTCTTTAGCCATTATCTCTTGTCCTTCAAGGTCATGAGGTACAAACTCATGCAAAGGCGGGTCAAGCAGACGGATGTTAACAGGATAACCATTCATTGCTTTAAGAATTCCATAGAAGTCCTGTTTTTGATATGGCAGAAGTTTGGCAAGAGCTTTTTCGCGTCCTTCTACAGTATCAGACAGAATCATCTCACGCATTGCCTTAATCTTTTCATTTTCAAAGAACATGTGTTCTGTACGACAAAGTCCTATACCTACAGCACCAAAATTGCGTGCTACTTCAGCATCATGAGGTGTATCAGCATTGGTACGTACAACAAGTTTTGTATATTTGTTACACAAATCCATGAGTGCGGCAAAATCTCCCGTAACCTCTGCCGGCTTTGTCTTAACTTCACCAAGATAAATCTCTCCGGTTGAACCATTTATTGAAAGATAATCTCCTTCTTTCAACAATACACCGTCAATCTCAACTGTACGTGCTTTATAATCAATATTTAATGCTCCAGCGCCTGATACACAACATTTACCCATACCTCTAGCAACGACAGCTGCGTGAGAAGTCATACCACCTCTTGCTGTAACAATACCTTCAGCAGCAGCCATTCCGGCCAAATCTTCAGGACTTGTTTCGATGCGGACCATTACGACACGTTTTCCTGCTTCGTGCCATTTTGCTGCATCATCAGCAAAGAATACAATTTGTCCGCAGGCAGCACCTGGAGATGCAGGAAGGCCTCTTGTCAGTACTTTTGCAGTCTGCAAAGCTGCCTTGTCAAAAATCGGGTGAAGTAATTCGTCAAGCTTATTTGGTTCACAACGTTCAAGGGCTGTCTTTTCATCAATTTCTCCTTCACGTAGTAAATCCATGGCGATTTTTACCATTGCAGTACCAGTACGTTTGCCATTACGGGTTTGTAGGAACCATAATTTACCCTCTTGAACGGTAAATTCCATATCCTGCATATCGTGATAGTGATGTTCAAGTTTCTCTTGAAGAGCGTTTAGCTGTGCATAGATCTCAGGCATAGCTTCCTCCATTGACGGATATTTTGTAGCGCGTTCCTCTTCTGAGATGCCCTGTTGTTTAGCCCATGCGATAGAACGAGCCTTTGTTATCTGTTGTGGTGTACGAATACCAGCAACAACGTCTTCTCCCTGTGCATTTACAAGATATTCACCATTAAAGCAATTTTCACCGGTTGCAGCATCGCGACTGAAACATACACCTGTCGCAGAGGTTTGTCCCATATTACCGAACACCATTGCCATTACAGTTACAGCTGTTCCCCATTCAGCAGGAATACCTTCCATCTTACGATATAGAATGGCTCGCTCATTCATCCAACTGTCGAATACAGCACAGATAGCACCCCAAAGCTGTTCCATTGGATCATCTGGGAAATCCTTACCTGTCTGTTTCTTAATTGCTTCCTTAAACAATTTTACAAGCTGTTTAAGTTCATCAACAGTCATTTCATTGTCAAGAGTAATATTGCGAACAGATTTAACTTTTTGTATTATTGCTTCGAAGGGATCAATATCGTCTTTGTTGACAGGTTTCATGCCTAAAACGACATCACCATACATCTGTACGAAACGTCTATAACTATCATAAGCAAATCTCTCATTTCCAGTTTTCTTGGCAAGTCCTTCAACAACCTTATCATTCAGACCAAGATTTAATATTGTATCCATCATACCTGGCATTGATGCGCGCGCACCAGAGCGAACGCTGACAAGCAATGGATTTTCAATATCACCGAATTTACTGTTCATTAAAGTTTCAATATGATGTACAGATGCCTTAACGTCATCACTAAGGAGAGCTACTACACACTCTTTTCCTTTTTCAAAATATTCGTTACAAACATCTGTTGTAATAGTGAAACCAGGAGGAACTGGTACACCGATAAGATTCATTTCAGCCAAATTGGCACCCTTTCCACCCAGCAGATTACGCATATCTGCTTTTCCTTCAGCTTTTCCGTTACCAAAGGTATAAACTCTTTTTTCTGTCATATTAATTTATGGTTTTCATGTATATTTTATCCAAGATTATATGTATTTGCAAATATACTTAAATTTCATTAATCAACAAATTTTTTTATCTGTTTTTGAATAGTAAAGTATATTTTTTTATCGCCTGACTTTATTTGATACTTATTTTTATTAAACTGAAACAATGATTTATATGAGATTTTCAGAGAAAATAATAGGATAAAACGCGGAATAAAGCGAATTT
>HF992546.1 GCA_000436695.1 Prevotella sp. CAG:1185
AAAAATGGGCTTTTTAAGGGACGACTAAATAGACCTTTATTATGGTTTATATGGCTTATAACCGGATGTAAACAGCCTGACAAAGAATGCTATAAATTACATTTATATGCATAAGTATTAAAAATAAAGGAGGAACAAACCTTTTTAGGATTGTTCCTCCTTTATTTATTATATTAATAACGCGATATGAAATTTTCACATAACGTTATAAAAACGTATCATACACAAGACAGCAAATTATGACAGATGCTCTACCCTATTCGGATTACGGTCAATTACCGTACCATTAGCCTGATGAGTGGCAAGGACAAGCACCTCGGCAATCTGCACATGCTCAGGAGCACTGGCAGCATAGAATGCCACATCGGCAATATCATCGCCAGTAAGAGGCTGAACGCCTTTATACACATTGTCGGCCTTCTCCTGGTTTCCATGGAACCTTATAACGCTGAAATTAGTCTCAACCAATCCTGGCTTAACGTTTGTAACACGTACTGCCGTGTGTGCTACGTCTATACGCAGTCCGTCAGACAAAGCCTTTACGGCTGCCTTTGTGGCGCAATAAACGTTTCCACCGGCATAAGCAGCATCACCGGCAACAGAACCGATATTGATAATATGGCCCTTATTACGCTCCACCATAGCAGGAACAATAAGACGTGTCATGATAAGCAGTCCCTTAATGTTGGTGTCAATCATTGTTTCCCAATCGTCCCAATCGCCCTCATACTCCTTGTCAAGACCAAGAGCAAGTCCGGCATTATTTATAAGAACATCAACTGTCTTCCACTTTCCCTGCAATGAGGCAACAGCTGCAGTGGCAGCTTCGCGGTCTCTGACATCGAAAACCAGCGGCAACACGTCAGCACCACACTCCTTAACCTTGGCACATATAGCCTTAAGTTTCTCCTCATTACGTCCTGTAAGTATTAAATCATAGCCACCCTCGGCAAACTTACGCGCACAAGCCTCGCCAATACCGCTTGTGGCACCGGTAATTAAAACAACCTTTCTTTCCATTTTTGTTATTTCATTTCTAAAAGAATCTGCACAATACGCTCTGCTGTACGGCCGTCCCAGCGGTCAGGCAGTGAACATTTTTTCCAATTTCCGTTAACCATATCTCCTACAGCCCCGGCCAATTTGTCGGCATTTTCACCAACAAGAACATTTGAACCGAACTTTACAGTCTCAATGTGTTCTGTGTAGCTGTTAAGCGTTATACATGGAACGCTGTTGAATGTTGCCTCCTCTGCCACGTTGCCCGAATCAGTAACAATACCCATTGCGTTGGCAGTAAGATAGCCAAACTGAAGATAAGACAGCGGCTCTATTATGACAAGATTACCACATTCGGCAGCAAACTGTCCAACAACAGCCTTTGCTGCAGCGCGTAAAGGCGCAATAATCTTAACATCACCTGCCGCGTGACACATGGCAACAATCATCTTTTTCAAATTATCGGTATCAGCAATAAGAGCCTTACGGTTAAGAGTAAACACGATATAGCGACCAGAGTCTGCACCAAGCTCGTCGAGAACGGCAGGACGCACAAAGCGTGAGCGGTTGTAGCGCAAGGTGTCCATAAGGATATTACCGACCATATATACATGAGAAAGCTCGGCACCCTCACGAGAAACGATACTGTTGCTGCCCATTCCGGCAGTGAAAAGAAGGTCAGAAAGACCGTCAATGACAAGTCGGTTGATTTCTTTTGGCATCTTGATATCAAAAGAACGCGTACCTGCCACAAGGTGAGCCAGCGTTACACCATGCTTCTTTGTCACGATGGCAACAGCCATTGTTGATGCCAAATCGTCAACAACAATAACAACATCGGCCGGATTGGCCTCAAGATATTTGTCAAACTCAGCCATAACACGGCCCGTAAGTTCATTAAGACTTACACAATCTACGCCAAGATAAACGTCCGGCTCTTTGATTTCCAGGTCACTGAATAGAGATGCCTCAAGAGTTGCATCCTCTTTTGTTCCGGCATAAACCAGACGATAGTCGATTTCACGGCCTTCTTTCTTAGCCTTGATTATTGCTCTGACAAGCGGAGCCACTTTAATGAAATTTGGCCGTGCGCCGGCAACGATACATATATTCAACATAACAAATAAAATAAATGGAGAAATGTCTAAACGAAAACTACCGAACTAATGCATGCAACACTTTACGACATAACAGTCAATCAGACAAGCACATCAAGCATAGTCCAAACGAAACGGCAGCCTTACGGCTTATACTTTAACAGTCGTACCATAAAGCTCCGTCAGTTGTCCGTAATTTATACATATTCTCCTTACAATATAAATTTTTAAAATTATTACTCTGACTTAAACAAATCTTTTATTCCGCCGATGCTTCCCATAAGGTTAGTGGCCTCATAAGGCAAGTAGACGGTCTTGGTCTTGTCGCCGCTGGCAACATCTTCAAGCATCTTGATATACTTCTGCGCCAAAAGATAATTGGCAGGATTGGTGCTCTTGCCGACAGCTTCGGTAATTTTCTGAATGGCAATAGCCTCTGCCTCAGCCTTACGTATTTTGGCCTGTGCCTCGCCTTCAGCGTTAAGAATAGCCATCTGCTTGTCGGCTTCAGCCTTGTTTATTATGGCTGTCTTCTCACCTTCCGACTTCAATATGGCAGCAGCCTTCTCGCCTTCACTCGTAAGGATGGTGGCACGCTTGTTGCGCTCTGCCTGCATCTGCTTCTCCATTGCCTGAAGCACACTTTCCGGTGGAGTGATGTCCTGAAGCTCAACACGGTTAACCTTAATTCCCCATTTGTTGGTTGCATCGTCGAGCACAGCACGCAACTTGGTGTTTATCGTGTCGCGAGACGTAAGAGTCTGGTCGAGTTCAAGCTCTCCAATGATGTTACGAAGTGTGGTCTGCGTAAGTTTTTCAATCGCATTCGGCAGATTGCTTATTTCATAAACAGCCTTGAACGGATCAACAATCTGAAAATAAAGCAGGGCATTAATCTGCGTCTGAACATTATCCTTAGTGATTACGTTCTGCTTATCAAAGTCGTAAACCTGCTCACGAAGGTCAATAGAGTTAGTATAAACATAGCGTCCGCGACGTAGAGCTATAATTTCCTTTGCACGATCTATAAACGGAATGATAATGTTAATTCCGGGTTTCAGCGTGGCATAATACTTACCAAGACGCTCAATTATCTTAGTCTCCGACTGAGGTATGATAACAAGACTCTTCTTAACTACGATAAGCGCAAATATTACAAGCGCTATCAGAATGTAAACAACGATGTCCATTTTTCAAAAGATTATAAGGTTATTAAATCAAACTTTCTCTACTGTGATGATAATGCTCTCGCGTCCCACCACTCTCACATTATTTCCCAAGGCGATACTCTCGCCATTGGCTGTAACGGCTTTCCAGTCGTCACCGTCGATTGCAACACGGCCATATCCGCCCTCAACAATAGTCTCGCTTACACGCCCTATGCGGCCAATAAGGGCATCGGCGTTGCTTAACCTGTCTTTACGGTTGCCGTGAAGATACTTCAAGGCAAAAGGACGAACAAAGAAGATGCAAAGCAGTGAAAACAGTACAAAAAGAAAAAGCTGCAGATAGAAACTTGGCGCAAACAGCGAAACTATCACCGTAAGCAGCGCGCCAATGGAAAAACACATTACATAAAAATCTCCGTTGGTGAGCTCAATTATCAGGCAGGCAATGGCCACAAGCGCCCACAACTGCCATAGATTATCGGCAAAATATTCAATCATAAGCATTAAATTTATTTATTTGCGAAGATAATGAAAATTATTTGTTCCGGCAAAAAATAAATAATAAATTAAACAGATAAATTCAACTGACGGACATAACAACAGCAGCACACACGGACAGCAACACACCGGAAAGACAAATAAATAGTGGCCGACTTCACAGCCGGCCACTATTTATTATACAAAAACATTATGAATTTTACTTAGCGAACAAGATTTATAAAAAGTTTATCGTCTGCTTAATGTCATTGTGCCTTAATGCAACTGCGGCATTTCCGCTCGCAATAGCGCTCACACTGGGCGCAGATGTCATAACCGAGCATGGCTCCGAGAATAAAATCTTCTTCAGGTGAGAGCTGATTCAGCGGGCGAGTAACCATGAGACGGATAGCATCGAGACACTCCTTTCGGCCGAAAAACAGATTTATGCGGTCGTTTCCCACAGGCTGAAGTATATAGCTGATGTTCTGGCGCCGCAGGCGTGAAGTGGCATAGCTTTCGTATCTTTTGTTGAAAGTGAACAGCACCATGCTGCGCACGCCCTTCTTATACTCATAAATATGATTCATCAGCACCTTCATGTCAGGCGGCAATATATCTGTAACAAATGCATCCGTTCTCATAATCTATATTTTTTTACATTATACTAAAGACTGTCTTTTATCTCATCTATCCATGCGCAAATACGGCTATCTGTCTTATCCGGCTCATTCACTTCATCAATAGCAAGCCCAACAAAACATCCGTCTATCACTGCAGCAGAGTCATCATAGGTGTAGCCATCTGTCGAAACGGCTCCGACAAACCTGGCTCCGCTGTCCTTAAGCGCATTATATATCTCGCCAATGGCTGAACAGAAGGTGTCGCCATACGACTCACTGTCGCCACAACCGAACAAGGCTATGGTCTTATCCTTCAGATTTGCCTTCTTAAGACACTCCAATCCGTCGTACCAATCATCCTGCAGTTCACCGGCTCCCCATGTAGACGTACCAAGGAAAAGATTAGAATAAGCATCCGGAGTAGACAGACTGATATTTGCCACATCTATAATATCGTCTGCATCAACACCAAGTTTAACAGCTATTTTTTCGGCAACGGCCTGACATGTTCCTGTCGATGAGCCGTAAATTATACATGTCTTTTTCATATCCTATTTTTTTATTTTAATTATTACTTTTACGGATGCAAAGATAATGCACGGAAAATTATACTGCAATACCTAAAAATAGGGGTTTTCATTAATACCTAAAAATGATTACTGCTTATTGCTTATGTAAAATATTTTCATCATAAAAAGTATTATAAACATATAGATTAGACTAAAAATACAAGTAAAAAATAAGGACATGAGTTTTCTTTAAAATAGAAAACAAAGTGCAAACAGGTGTTAACTATTCATACTCATGTCAGCCCATTAATTAACCTTCGTTCACAAATACAAGTATATAGACATGAAAAATCACTGATTTATCAAATGAAAATCAGTGAGTTTAGGGCATAAAATGCCACGTTTTGCACTGTAAAAGCAATGCTTTTACAGTGCAAAACAATACAAATCAGGTTGTCGGAACTTACCGATATTGTTCCTTATGACGATAACTCATTGATTTATAACAAATTACCAAGATACTCACATTTTAATATATTTCGTAAAAAAATTGTGATTTACCGAAAATACAGACATTCTGAGAGCGTTAAAAGAAAAGAGTTTTCTGTTTTGGGCAGTATAATTTTGTAAAGAAAGAATCAATATTACTAATTGAATATTTTCAAGCATATTCTCACAATGTCTATATGTATTTTCAAAATAAAGTCCAGGAAATATTTTCCTTATAATAAAACAACGCAAAGAAGAAATATTTATATCCAAAAGTTTTATTAACTTCGCACTTCGAAAACAGACAACAGGGATGGACATAAAATATTAATGAATGTCCGCAAGTTGCCAATCAATAAATTCG
>HF992547.1:0-15363 GCA_000436695.1 Prevotella sp. CAG:1185
TTTGGGAACATGCGGACATTCATTAAACATTATTCTAATGTGAGAAAACGCATACGGGAACAGCAGGAACGTGCAAATAATTATTTAAGCCAGCTCCAAGAAACTGGAATGCAAAAAATGAAGCGTAATGAAGAGCGTATAGCACAATTGGAAACAGAATTATCTGTCTCGAACGAAAAACTTACTGAAATACGCAAGTCTTTAATGCGTAACGAGGCTGAGATGCTGGCTAAGCAGAATGAACATATGCTCTTTAAAGAAAAACATCGTGAGCTGCTGATAGCTGACTTGGCTGATACGGATGTATATAAATTGTATTATACTCCAAATGCCGTACCGTCTTCTGCTGATTATCACAGACTTGTTGAAGCCTTGAATAAGGCATACAACAATTTTACAAAACGCCTTAAAGAGTTTTATCCAGACATAAATGATAATGAAGTATGGATTTGCTGTATGGTGAAAGCAGGTCTTTCATCTAAAGAAATATGCAATATCTCACCTTATTCATATAGCTCTCTCGGAATGGCAAAGTCACGCTTATACTTTAAAATGTTTCAAAAAAAGGGAGGAGCAAAAGATCTTGACCATTTCATAAAAGAACTTTAGTGCTATTGTAAATAACTGAAAATCAATAGATTGTAATTTTGTGAAGTTTTGTGAAGTGAAATATTATCGTATATTTCGCTATTTTTTGTAATTTTGTAAAAGTTGAATATGAAACTATGAAAAAGCTGTATCCGTATTTTTTGCGATATGTACAATTTCTGTTTTCGTAGCAATAATGCCTGATGGTTTGGCCGGAGATTCTGGATAAGGCATTATAATTGGTAATAGACTTATTTAAATTTTGGGTGGACAAAATATGATTATATTTAAGCTTTTAATAACAGTTGTGCTGCTTGCGGTGGGTATATATTTTGATATACGTAAGAGAAGAAATGCTCTCGCATGTTTGTTCTTTTACGTTTCTTTTCTCACAATGTTTGCCAACGTATTTGAGGATTTGACCAACTGGCATGAACTGGCCGTAATTGCAATTTGCCTGTTGATATTCGCGGGGATATTGCTTATTGTGAGAAAAATAAAAAACAAGTATAAAAGATAATTGTAAGTTGCTGATTTTATTATTGAAGAAATCTTAATGTATTTCTTCAATAAAGTTATGTACATACTGAATGAATATAAGAATTTAAATATGGCATATAAATTGGTTGTTTTGTTGTATTTCTTTATCAACTGCTTTACACTTTCAGCCCAGACAACTGACAGCGTGATAATGAGTATTGTTTATACATCTGAATACAACTACTCAAAGTATAGAAAGTCTGACCGCTGTGATATGATGCGTCTTGATATAGGAAAGCGTTCATCACACTTTTTCAGCGACTATTTTGAGCAGAAACTGGCAAAGATGGACAGCATGAATATGAGTGGAAGTATAAGCATAATGCGTTTGAAAAAAGAGACGCGCGTCCTTGAAGTTGGTCAGACCTATGGCATTTATAAGAATTTTCCGTCAGACGGACGATTGACTTACACTGAGGATATACTTGACAACAGATTTGTTTGTGAGGAGGATATGCCACAAATAAACTGGAGTATAGTTGAAGGTGATACCGTTATCTGCGGTTACGGGTGTTTAAAGGCTGAAGGAGAATTACGTGGACGCAAATGGAATGTATGGTTTGCTCCTGAAATTGCTGTAAGCGATGGCCCATGGAAACTTTGTGGATTGCCCGGACTGATATTGCAGGCTGTTGATACGGAAAACATATTCTCGTTCAGATGTATGGGTATAGAGAAGTCTGAGGGCAAAGCCTTAAAGATGGTTAACAGAAAATATGAAAGGTGTACGCCGGAAAAGTTATATACAATTAGTACAAAATTTCTTTCGGATCCTTTAACTTATATGCGTGACATATATGGACTTATAATTCCGCAAGAAGTTATAAACCAATTTGTTCCTGAAGCTAATGCCAAGGCGAAGTTGCATTTTCTAGAGTATTATGACAAAGAATAAACAATATATGTATGTCCTTAATTGCCAACATAAGTATGAGGTCATTGAAAATGTGACAGTTCTTAGCTGTTGTTTTCATGAAGTGTAACCAGCCGTAAAAAATACTTGTATGACAGATATTTCGTAATGTCCTTTAAATAAATAATATATGAGAAAATACATCTTATCACTTTTGCTATTACATTTTGCTGCACTGTCTGCCGAGACTGCCGACAGCGTTATGCTGCACATCGTATATAATACAACTTATGCCACATACGGCAACGGACATAAAACTCATGACGTTATGGCATTGGATGTGGGGCGTACCATGTCTCATTTTTATAGCGAGGCTCAAAGGCTGCGTGACGAGCAGATGAAAAAGATCAATGAAAGCAATCTGCCGCCCGACATAGCCATAAGCAGCGCAAAGAACGTGAGCGGAGGCGGTTTGCAATGGCATGTATGCAAGCGCCCTTCAGGTGGTGACAGCATAACATTTTACGACACGTTTGGATTAGACGGAGTGAAATACTCTGTGGTTGACAACCGGCAGCAGTGGCATATCGAAGATGGTGATACCACTATATGCGGATACAGTTGTGGCAAGGCATGGACAGACATAGGCGGACGGCGATGGACTGCATGGTTCACGGCAGACATTCCGGTAAGCGACGGCCCATGGAAACTGCGCGGACTGCCGGGACTCATACTCAAAGCTGTTGAATCAGACGGAATATATTCATTCTGCTGCACATCAATAACAAGCGGAAACGGAATGTTGGTGGATATGCCTTCGGGAAATTATACAGATTGCACATACGATGAATACAAAACGCTTTATTATAAATATAACGACGACCCAATACAGTTCCTTGTCACCCGTACCGGCAACTCGCTGCCCATTCCCAGCAGTAAACGGAAGAGCGCGATAATATCAATAGACGAAAAACCGTTTACGCACTGATTACGTCCCGCTTTCTGCGCCTTTTGCGTTATGACATACACTTGTCGCGCTACAAAATTTAAAGTTTTAAACATATAGGGAGACAATGCCACGACAAATTGGATTACAACTCAATGAAGAGAGGCTGATAATATGTTGATGCATTGCATAAAAATAATAAGCTAAGATATGAGAACATACATGATGACATTCTTGTTGTTGTCGTTTATTACACTGTCTGCCTCCACAGCCGACAGTGTTCGACTTAGTGTAACATATCAGGTGCGATATGCTAACGCAGAAGGTGAAAACGAGGCTAAACAGGACTTGATGAAACTTGACATAGGCAACAATGCGTCACACTTTTACAGTTGGATGAACAGAATGAGAGAAGCCCTGATGGACAGCATGAATGCTACAGGGCAAATAAACTTAGAGAAGATACGCAAGCAGGTTAAGCCATATCAGAGCGGGCAGGCGTATCACATTTATAAGAACATTCCGTCACATGGAAGATTGGTGTATGTCGACAGGGTGCTGATAGATTTCTTTAAATATGAAGAAGACATGCCACATATAGAATGGAATCTGACAGAGAGCGACAGCACCGTGGCTGGCTATAGATGCCAAAGCGCTGTGGGCGAATTGCGCGGGCGCAGATGGCACGTATGGTTTACCACCGACATACCCATAGCTGACGGCCCGTGGAAATTATGCGGCTTGCCTGGACTGATACTAAAGGCTACTGACGAAACAGGAACATTCTCGTTTGTATGCACAGCCATAGAAAAAGGCGACGGACGGCAGTTGGCAGTCGACAAGCAAAAGTATGTAGACTGTACTCCTCTGGAACTGCAAGATATCTACAAGGAATACTTTGCCAACATAAAACTTTATATGGAAAAGGTAAACGGTGTTCCGTTCACCAAACATTATATGGAAACAGGAAACACTGAAGCATTGAAGAAAAAGCCGGTGAATCTGATGGAGACATACAGGCCTTAACCCTTCATCCTCAGTAATGAAACTGCTTATGATTATATGAAAAATAAATTATGCCCAATTATGAAAAAGATATTTGTCCTGATTTTACTTATAATCCCTCTACTGCTTAATGCCCGGACATTTACGGGCGTTGTTAAGGATGAGGGCGGTAAGCCGCTCCCCGGAGTGTCGGTTATGCTTAAAAGCACAGCAGGACGCATAAGGGCATACGCCATAACGGCTAAGACGGGAGCCTTTACGCTGAAGCATGAAGGAGAAGACGGACAAACCGACTCGCTCGTATTCAGAAGTATGGGCTATGCCACAGTGACGCTGGCTGCAAAGACATATAAAGACGGATGGACAATAACCATGAGGGAAGAAGTTTTCGCGCTGAAAGAAGTGAAGGTGAAACCGGACAAGATAACACAGCGCGGCGACACGATAGACTATCTTGTAAGCAGTTTCCGTCAGAAAAACGACCGCTCGATAGCCGACGTCATATCACGTATGCCCGGAATGGAAGTTGGAAAAGACGGCAGCATAACATATCAGGGCAAAAGCATCAATAAGTTTTATATTGAAGGCATGGACCTCATGGGCAGCAAATATGGCGTAGCGAGCAACAACATAGATGCCGGCAAGGTGAAGAAGGTGCAGGTGATGGAGAATCATCAGCCTGTGAAGACACTTAAGGATGTTGTGTTCAGTGACCAGGCTGCGCTTAACATCGTGCTCGATGAGAAGGTGAAGGATATGTGGCAAGGAGAGCTGTCGCTTGGCGGAGGCGCCACTCTGCAGGGAAAGACAGACGCATTGTATGACAGTCGGGCACTGGCAATGCTATTTTCGCGCAAGATGCAGAGCATATCAATGTATAAGTGCAACAATACAGGTAAGGACATAAGCAGCGAAGTTGGCTCATTGGCATCGCTCGAAGAGAGCGTGCCGACTGCGGGCGGACTGCTTTCAGGTATTGGTCTGGGCAGAACAGGACTTGACGAAAGCCGCACCATGTTTAACAACACACATATACTTGCCACCAACTGGCTGTTTAAGACGGCGGCAGACAACGACCTGCGACTTCAACTTACGGGGCTGTTTGACAAGAGCCTGGAGCGGCAGCAGTCGCAGACCGTTTATACCGACTTAGGCAGCGGAGCCGTGATAACACAGGACAACGACGCACGGGCATACCGCAACGAATATGAAGGCGAGCTGATGTATCAAGTGAATAAAGACCGGCTATATCTTGTAAACACCCTTAAAGGGTATGCCGACTTTAACCGCAGCCTCGGTACATCTGTACTTAACGGACGGACAACGCAGCAGAGCGTAAGACCGCGTGAAAGATATGTGGCAGACAATCTGCGTTTCATTAAGAATTTTTCAGGCGGAAACAGTTTTTCGTTAAGTTCAGCTGCCGCTTATCATTATAAGCCCGGAACGCTGCTCATATCAGACGGATCGGCAGAGACGCTCAACATAGGTCAGTTAGACTGGAAAACTTATACAAATTTCAGACACAGATTGTGGTTGCTGAATATTACATATACCATAGGATTTGACCTGAAACGGCAGAACATTGACGTAGAAAACGCGGTGAACACAGCTACAGATAAGTATGATGAATATAGAGCTTACGTATCTCCTGACATAAGCATCAAGACACACGACGTAAGTATCAGTCTTAATGTGCCGATAAACTGGCGCTATCGCAGTCTGAATTCGCTGTCGGCACATAAGTTTACGGCAGACCCATCACTCTATTTCAGCTATGAGCCAACGGCGCGATGGCAACTTACGGCAGGCGGCTCATATTCATGGATGCCGCAGGACGCGCTGACATCCATGCCGACGCTGGTGTTCACCGACTATATAACAGCGCGTCGCGGCAACGGACAGCTTGACTATATTGACGCTTTCGTATTGAATGCCGCTGCAAGATACAAGAACGTGATAAGCGGATTTTTTGCCAATGGCGGAATAGTTTACAGCCGTATGGGCAACATGCTGATGTATAAGGGTGAACTCGTAGATAATATTTATTGCAGCACTCCGTCAGACCAACGCTCATCCGTAAGTATGATTACGCTTAACGGCTCGGCAAGCAAGAGCTTCGACTGGGCCGGTCTGTTGCTTAAATTATCTGCACGTCAGACATGGAACAACTACAGCATGTTCATAAATGACAATGTGCAGCCATTCAGAATGGAAAGCAGCGAGATAAAGCTCAACATCTCTATAAAGCCTCTGTATTGGCTTTCTGCCGACTTGACGTCTTCACTAAACCGTAACCATCAGACCAATCAGGAGAGTACAGACAGTTATGACAAAACATTATGTTATTTTACCCATAAGCTGCGCACATATATCATGCCAGGCAACTGGATAATTGAGTTTGACAACGAGATGTATCACAGCAACGACGAATCTGTGTCGACAACATTGTTTTCCGACCTTTCGGTAACATACAAGACACGGCACATTGAGATAGGCGCAGCCTGTCATAACCTGTTTGGCAAAGATCTGTTTGAGCGCCGATATTTCACAGACACACAACGCATATATACATCCACCCGTCTGCGTCCACGAGAAATATTGTTCAAGGTACGTTTCAGTTTGTAGTGACAGAATGGCCGTAAAAACTCATAGCGTTGCTGCTAAAAGAACTGAATCGTCATCAGAAATGAAACTATATTTTTGCTTTATATAAAACGGATTTTAGTACTATTTTTCGCTAATAGAAAATAGAAATGCGGCTGAAAGCATGTATGCGCAAAAAAGGTAAAAATATATATGAACTAATGACTGATTTGAAGTTAATGTGATGGTATCTGAAAAAATAAGAGGGTGAGGCTAAACAATCAGCCCCACCCTCTTATTTTTGTATTGCTCAATAATAACGAACTGTCGGATAATAATTAATTGCTATTCGAACACCTCTTCAATACCTCCTGCGCTATAGTCGTCGAATTCAGAAACGCAGGGGTTGAAATCTTCAGGTATGTCAAACTTCTCATTAGGGTCGTATCCCAGTGAGCGGTCGGCAAACACTTTCTTCATGTAATATGCCCAGATAGGCAAAGCCATGTTGGCGCCCTGTCCCATCCTGGTAGAATCGAAATGTATGTCGCGGTCTTCACCGCCAACCCAGCATCCGCTTACCAAAGACGGTGTGAAGCCCATAAACCATGCATCTGCATTGCGGTTGGTAGTACCTGTCTTGCCTCCCATGTCACATTCAATCTTATATTTATATCTCATTCGGCTTCCCGTTCCGCCATCCATAACGGCCTTAAGCATTTCGAGCATCTTATAAGCACTCTCTTCGCTTATAACCTCGTTCATGCGCGGCTGGAATGTGGCTATCACGTTGCCGTCGTTATCCTCTATCTTTGAGACAAACATCGGCGAACAGTGTATGCCGTGGTTGGCAAACGTGGTGTAAGCGCTCACCATCTCGCATACAGACGCTTCATTAGGACCAAGACAAAGCACGATGGACGGATATACACCGTAAGTGTTTATGCCGAAATCGCGCAGTATGCGCAAAAAGTCCTGAGGATTGATACGGCTCATAAGATAAGCTGAAATCCAGTTGTTCGACTGTGCCAATCCCCATTTCAGCGTCACCATCTGTCCGTATCTTGACCTGCTGCTGTTTCGAGGTGTCCAGTTACCGTAAGAGCGCTGAACGTTGGGTGCCACATCACATGGCGACATTCCGTTAGACATGCTCAAGGCATAGAGGAACGGCTTTATGGTAGAACCGACCTGACGGCGTCCTTGTGTTGCCATGTCGTAAGTAAAATGAGTAAAGTCTACACCGCCTACGTAAGCTTTCACGGCACCGTTGCGTGGGTCCATGCTTACAAAGCCAGACCGCAGGAAAGACTTGATATAACGTATAGAGTCGAGCGGCGTCATAACCGTGTCAACATCACCATGATATGTAAATACAGACATCTCAACCGGAGTTCTGAATGCTTTCTGTATTTCACTTTCTGTAGCTCCCTGCTCTTTCATTGCTCTGTATCTTTCGCTCTGACGTATAGAGCGGTTAAGTATGCTTCTTACCTCAGCCGCCGTAAGTGCGTTGGTAAACGGAGCATTAGGCTTAGTCCTGTTTTCCTTTGTGAATGCCGGCTGAAGATATTTTCCCACATGCTGAAGAACTGCTTCTTCGGCATATCTCTGCATGCGTGAATCTATGGTGGTGAAAATCTTTAAGCCGTCTGTGTAGACATTATATGGTTCACCATTCTTCTTAAAGTTCTTGTTACACCAGCCGTAAAGCGGGTCGGTTTCCCAGGCAAGCGAGTCAATGGCAAACTGAACATGGTTCCACGAAGGATAATCTTCAATCTTCGGTTTCTTTGCCATAATATACTGTCTTAGGAATTCGCGGAAGTAAGTGGCAATGCCGTCTTTATGATCAACACGATGGAAGTTGAGTGCCAATGGCTCGTCATGAGCCTTCTGGTATTCTTCGTTGGTAAGGTATCCGGCTTTAAGCATCTGACCCAACACGACATTGCGACGTTCGGTACATCTTTCAGGATATCTTACAGGATTAAAATAAGAAGGATTCTTGCACAAGCCGATAAGTGTGGCCGACTCCGTAAGAGTAAGATTCTTCGGGTCTTTGTCGAAATAGACATCCGCTGCAGTCTTTATGCCCACGGCGTTATGCAAAAAGTCGAAATAATTAAGATACATTGTTATTATTTCTTCTTTGGTGTAGAAACGTTCCAACTTGACGGCAATAACCCACTCTATCGGTTTTTGCAGCAAGCGTTCGAGCGTGCTTTTTGCCGTAGATGAGTAAAGCTGCTTAGCCAGCTGCTGGGTTATGGTAGAACCTCCACCGGCACTTTTTTGTCCGAGTATTCCACGTTTTACAATGGCACGCGTCAACGCGATGAAGTCAATACCCGAATGATCATAAAAACGCTCGTCTTCAGTGGCGACAAGAGCCTTTACAAGATATGGCGAAATGCCGTTATAGTCGACATGAACACGGTTTTCACGGTTCATATTATAAGTGCCCAATATCTTACCGTCGACAGAATATACCTGAGAAGCATACCTGCTTATAGGATTCTGCAAGTCCTCAAGATCTGGCATATAGCCAATCCATCCGAACCATATCGAGGTAAAAGCAACCGCCAAAAATACTATAATCACGCAAAGCGCTCCCCAAAGGATACGCACAAATGTTTTTCTCATTACACTTTATTAAAAAACTAATTAGTTGCAAAAATAATATTTTTCTTTTGAAATATCAATCATAAATTAAAAATAATGCGTAACTTAGCGGTCGAATTAGAAACACTACACTAATGGGAAAACATAATTTTGTAACTATTGCTGATTTGTCTAAAGAAAAAATTCTTTACATGATAAAGTTGGCACAAGAGTTTGAAAAACATCCTAACAGAGAAATTCTAAAAGGCAAGGTGGTAGCAACGCTTTTCTTTGAGCCGTCCACACGTACCCGCCTCAGTTTTGAAACAGCTGCAAACCGCCTGGGAGCCCGCGTTATTGGATTCAGCGACGCAAAAGTGACAAGTGCCACAAAAGGCGAGACACTTAAGGACACTATATTGATGGTGTCAAACTATGCGGACGTAATTGTAATGCGTCACTATATCGAAGGCGCAGCACAATATGCCAGCGAGATAGCTCCTATTCCAATAATCAATGCCGGTGACGGTGCACACCAGCATCCGTCGCAGTGCATGCTTGACCTTTACTCAATATACAAGACACAAGGTACACTTGAAAACCTTAATATTTGCCTTGTTGGAGACTTGAAATATGGAAGAACAGTCCATTCTCTTATAATGGCCATGAGACATTTCAACCCGACATTCCATTTCATTGCGCCGAAAGAACTTGCAATGCCTAATGAATATAAGATATATTGCAAGGAGCACAACATAAAATATGTTGAGCATACTGCCTTTAATGAGAAAATAATCAATGAGGCAGACATATTGTATATGACACGTGTTCAGAAAGAAAGATTCTCTGACTTGATGGAATACGAGAAAGTAAAGAATGTTTATATCCTCAAAAACGACATGTTGGCTAATGCACGTGAAAACATGAAGATATTGCATCCGCTGCCACGTGTGAACGAGATAGAATATGAAGTTGACTCTAATCCGCATGCATACTATATCCAGCAGGCTCAGAACGGACTTTATGCCCGCGAAGCCATTATCTGCGATGTGCTCGGAATGTCTATGGATGAGATAGTAAACGACCAGACTATCATTGAGTGATAATTTAATAAACCTTGCAAGACAATTTACAACAATGAGCAAAAAAGAAAGATTAGTTGCCGCTATTGAAAACGGTACTGTCATTGACCATATACCTTCAGAAAAGACATACGAAGTTGCAAACATTCTTGGACTTCAGAATCTTAAGACGGTTGTAACAATAGGATATAACTATTTGTCAAAGAAAATAGGACATAAAGGAATCATTAAAGTTGAAGATAAATTCTTCACAGACGAAGAAATATCACGACTCTCGGTCGTTGCCCCAAATGTAGTGCTTAACATTATCCGCAACTATGAAGTTGTAGAGAAAAAGACCGTTGAGACTCCTGATGAAATAAAGGGAATAATAAGATGTAACAATCCTAAATGTATCACTAATAATGAGCCAATGAAGACCGTATTCAATGTCATTGACAAAGAAAACGGAATAATAAAATGCCACTATTGTGATAAGGAACAAGATATAAATAAGGTAAAACTCGTATGAGTTTTGGAAGAAATATCTTGCATGCATCAATAATAATATCTATATTTGCATAATATAATAACCAAAGCACAACATTCATATAAAAAGCTAACGTATGGAAAGAGATCAAGTAATTTTCGACCTCATCGAAAAAGAACACCAAAGACAGTTGAAGGGAATGGAACTCATTGCCTCAGAAAACTTTGTAAGTGACGAAGTTATGCAAGCTATGGGCTCATACCTGACAAACAAGTATGCCGAAGGACTACCGGGCAAACGTTATTATGGCGGTTGCGGTGTGGTAGACGAAGTTGAGACATTGGCTATCGAGCGTGTAAAGAAACTGTTTGGAGCTGAATTTGCCAACGTGCAGCCTCACTCTGGTGCACAGGCCAATGCAGCTGTTATGCTTGCAGTATTGAATCCGGGTGACACTTTCCTCGGACTTAACCTCGCTCACGGTGGACATCTGTCTCATGGCTCAAGCGTTAACACATCAGGTATTCTCTATAAGGCTATAGGATATAACCTTAATAAGGAAACAGGACGTGTTGACTATGATGAGATGGAAAAACTTGCCATAGAGCATAAACCAAAGCTGATTATCGGTGGAGGTTCTGCATATAGCCGTGAATGGGACTACAAACGCATGCGTGAAATTGCCGATAAAGTAGGTGCGTTACTGATGATAGATATGGCACATCCGGCAGGTCTTATCGCAGCCGGTCTGCTTGATAATCCTGTTAAATATGCTCATATCGTTACTTCTACAACACACAAGACTCTCCGTGGTCCTCGTGGTGGAATTATTTTGATGGGTAAGGATTTTGAAAACCCATGGGGAAAGAAAACTCCAAAGGGTCAGATAAAGATGATGAGCCAGCTGCTCAATAGTGCTGTGTTCCCTGGAATACAAGGTGGTCCGTTGGAGCATGTAATTGCAGCAAAGGCTGTTGCATTTAACGAGGCTCTGCAGCCTGAATTCAAGGAGTGGGCAAAGCAAGTTAAAAAGAATGCGGCTGTATTGGCAGACGAGCTTATGAAACGTGGTTTCACTATTGTGAGTGGCGGAACTGACAATCACTCTATGCTTGTTGACTTGCGTTCTAAATACCCGGATCTTACAGGAAAGGTTGCTGAGAATGCACTTGTTTCTGCAGATATAACAGTAAACAAGAATATGGTTCCTTACGATACGCGCAGTGCATTCCAGACATCAGGAATACGTCTCGGAACTCCTGCAATTACAACACGTGGCGCAAAAGAAGACCTTATGGTTCTTATCGCAGACTTGATTGAGGAGGTTCTTAACGCTCCTGAAGATGAAAATGTTATAGCATCTGTACGTGCAAGGGTAAATGAGACTATGTCTAAATATCCCCTCTTTGCGTATTAACAGATAATTAGTAAGCAAAATATAAGATGGCATGACCAAGGTAAATATTGGTTCATGCCATCTTTTTGTAAAAACATCATATAATTTGCCTGAAAAATCTAATGCAAAAGCTGATATGTGATTATTTATCACATAAATGTAAACTACATAAAAATATTTTAAAAATTTTTATTGTTATATTAAGGCCAACAAACACAAAAAAATTTGGAAGTTTGGATTATTTGTTATAATTTTGCAGCCGATTTAGTCCGCAAAGGCTCAAACAAGTTATGGCACAACGTCATACGCCTTACGGAAAAAACCGTTTAACATAAAAAAATGTACGCAATTGTAGAAATTAACGGTCAGCAGTTCAAGGCTGAACAGGGCAAGAAACTGTTCGTACACCACATGAAAGATGTAAAAGAAGGCCAGGCTGTTGAATTCGACAAGGTACTGCTTGTCGACAATGAAGGTTCAGTACAGGTAGGTGCACCAACCGTAGACGGTGCAAAAGTAGTATGTGAAGTTGTAAACCCTCTTGTTAAAGGTGACAAAGTCATTGTTTTCAAGATGAAGCGCAGAAAAGATTACCGTAAAAAGAACGGTCATCGTGCTCAATTCACTGAGGTACAAATCAAAGAAGTAATCGCTTAAATTTAGGAGGAACAAGAAATGGCACATAAGAAAGGTGTAGGTAGTTCTAAGAACGGACGTGAGTCAGCTTCTCAAAGATTAGGCGTTAAGATTTGGGGTGGACAGAAAGTAATCGCCGGTAACATCATCGTTCGCCAGCGTGGTACAAAACACAACCCTGGTAAAAACGTAGGTATTGGTAAAGATGATACTCTTTACGCTTTGGTTGACGGTGTGGTTAACTTCCACAAGGGTCGCAAAGACAAGAGCGTTGTATCTGTAATACCTGAAGCAGAAGCTTAAACAAAGAATTTTTAATTATTTATTCCAAACAAACACAAGAATCCCATTTCTCACACGAGAATTGGGATTTTTGCCGTTTTTAATAGCTACAAAAGAATATTTTTTTGTAAATTTGCATCAGTTATCATAAAAAATAAATTGTATGCTTACACTAAAACTCATCAGTGAAGAAACTGAACGTGTAATTAAGGGGCTTGAGAAAAAGCACTTTAATGGTGCTAAAGAAGCCATTGACAATGTATTGGCACTGGATAAAACCAGACGCGAGACTCAGCAGAAACTTGACAAGAACCTGCAAGAAAGCAAGCTGTTGTCAGCACAGATAGGTTCTCTCATGAAGGAAAAGAAAACAGACGAGGCCAATGCAATAAAAGAAAATGTATCCAAACTCAAGGAAAGTGCCAAGAATCTGGAGCATCAATTAGATAAGACACAAAAAGAACTTACAGAACTGCTCTGCACAATTCCAAATATCCCTAACGATGATGTACCTGAAGGTAAAGATGCATCAGATAATGTCGTTGTGAAAGAAGGCGGACATATACCTGATTTACCGGCAGATGCATTGTGCCACTGGGATTTGTGCAAGAAATTTAATCTGATAAATTTCGACTTAGGTGTAAAAATTACTGGTGCAGGATTTCCTGTATACATCGGTAAGATGGCAAGATTCCAAAGAGCACTCGAAGCTTTCTTCCTTGAAGAGGCACGTAAAAGTGGATATCTCGAAATTCAACCTCCATATGTAGTGAATGAAGCTTCAGGATATGGAACAGGACAGCTGCCTGATAAAGAGGGACAGATGTATCACTGCAATGTTGACAACCTATATCTTATTCCTACAGCCGAGGTTCCTGTAACAAATATTTTCCGTGACGTAATACTTGATGAGAAGGATCTTCCAATTAAACGTTGCGCATATTCTGCTTGTTTCAGACGCGAGGCAGGATCATATGGTAAAGATGTTCGTGGACTGAACAGGCTTCATCAGTTTGACAAAGTTGAAATAGTACGTATCGATAAGCCGGAACATTCTTATGAATCACTTAATGAGATGCTCGCACATGTTGAAGGACTATGTCAGAAGTTGGAACTGCCATATCACATTTTACGCCTCTGTGGTGGTGATATGAGTTTTACGTCCGCTATTTGTTACGATTTTGAAGTATTCAGCGCAGCACAGAAAAAGTGGCTTGAAGTTTCATCTGTAAGTAACTTTGAAAGCTATCAGGCAAATCGCTTGAAATGCCGCTATCGTAATTCAGAGACAAAGAAGACAGAGCTTTGTCATACATTAAATGGTTCAGCTCTTGCGTTGCCACGTATCGTTGCCACAATACTTGAGAATAATCAGACACCTGAAGGAATAAAAGTACCTAAAGTACTTGTTCCATATTGTGGATTTGAGATGCTTGACGATAAGAACTTCTAAAAAGGGCTTATTGCAGACTTTAAATTTATGGTTTATGGTTTGCTGCCATAAACCATAAATTTATATTAATACCTTAATTTTTTAACTTCTACACCTTAAACAAAATGAACAAAATTATCCGTAAAGAGCAGTTCTCTGAGAACGTATTTCTCTTTGAAGTAGAAGCGCCATTGATTGCTAAAAGCAGAAAAGCTGGCAATTTCGTAATTGTTAGAATAGGCGAAAACGGAGAACGAATGCCTCTAACTATTGCTGATGCAGATACAGAAAAGGGCACAATTACTATGGTAGTGCAAAAAGTTGGTCTGTCATCAATCAAGATGTGTAACCTAAACGTTGGAGACTATATAACAGATGTTGTTGGCCCATTGGGAAATCCGACAGATATTAAGAAATTCGGCACCGTAATATGTGCCGGAGGCGGAGTTGGAGTAGCACCAATGCTTCCTATCATTAAAGCACTCAAAGCTGCAGGAAACAGAGTGCTGTCTGTCATTGCCGGACGTAATAAAGACCTTATTATCCTTGAAAACGAAGTAAGGGAAAACAGTGATGAAACAATAATTATGACAGATGATGGCTCTTACGGGGAAAAAGGAGTTGTTACAATCGGTATAGAAAAGCTCATTAATCAGGAACATATTGACAAGGTATTTGCAATTGGTCCTCCAATAATGATGAAGTTTTGCTGCCTGCTTACTAAGAAGTATAATATTCCTACAGACGTATCACTTAATACAATAATGGTAGATGGTACTGGAATGTGTGGAGCATGCAGACTTACAATTGGCGGCAAGACAAAATTTGTTTGCATAGATGGTCCTGAATTTGACGGCGCATTGGTTGACTGGGACGAGATGTTCAAGCGCATGGGCACATTTAAACGTGTAGAAAAAGAAGAACTTGAGCATTTTGAAGAGCAC
>HF992547.1:15393-25918 GCA_000436695.1 Prevotella sp. CAG:1185
AAGAGCACATGAACGCAACAAAGCCTCATGCAGACCATAAAGGAGAACTTAACATAAATGCAGACGTACAGATTACGGATGAACCTATTGAAGTGTTGACTGACAGAAATGCAGAATGGCGTAAGTCACTTCGTGCATCAATGAAGCCAAAGGAACGCACTGCAATAGAAAGAGTTGTCATGCCTGAATTGGATCCGGCTTATCGTGCAACGACAAGATATGAGGAAGTTAATAAGGGACTTACCAAAGAAATGGCAATGACAGAGGCTAAAAGATGCCTCGACTGTGCAAAACCTACATGTATTGAAGGTTGTCCGGTTAACATAAATATTCCTTCATTTATTAAGAACATTGAACGCGGTCAATTCTTAGCAGCGGCAAAGGTTCTGAAGAACACCTCTGCCCTACCCGCAGTCTGTGGACGTGTATGTCCTCAAGAAAAACAATGTGAAAGCAGATGTATACATCTTAAAATGAACGAACCGGCTGTTGCTATTGGTTACCTTGAGCGCTTTGCTGCCGACTATGAGCGCGAAAGCGGACAGGTGTCACTGCCTGAAATAGGTAAATCCAATGGTATTAAGGTTGCTGTTGTAGGTTCTGGTCCTGCAGGATTAAGCTTTGCAGGTGATATGGTAAAAAAAGGATATGATGTATATGTATTTGAAGCATTGCATGAAATTGGCGGTGTTCTCAAATATGGAATACCTGAATTCCGCCTTCCTAACGAGATTGTAGATGTAGAAATTGACAACCTAAGAAAGATGGGTGTTCATTTTCAAACAGACTGTATCATAGGAAAGACTATCAGTATTGAGCAGCTTGAGAACATTGGATTCAAAGGCATTTTCGTATGCTCTGGAGCCGGTCTGCCTAATTTCATGAATATACCAGGTGAAAACCTTATAAACATAATGTCTTCAAATGAGTATCTGACACGTGTTAATCTTATGGATGCGGCTAATCCTACAACAGATACTCCGCTGAACATTGGCAAGCATGTTCTTGTCGTTGGCGGTGGAAATACGGCTATGGACTCATGCAGAACTGCTAAACGTCTTGGCGCCGATGTAACTTTAGTGTACAGACGCTCTGAAGCAGAAATGCCGGCACGACTTGAAGAGGTTAAACATGCTAAAGAAGAAGGTATCAACTTTATGTGTCTGCATAACCCGATAGAATATCTTGCAGATGAGAATGGTGCAGTAAAACAGGCTGTCTTGCAGGTTATGACATTGGGTGAGCCTGATGCATCTGGAAGAAGAAGTCCTGTACCTGTTGAGGGTAAGACCGTAACTATTGATGTTGATCAGGTTATTGTAGCAATAGGTGTATCACCAAACCCACTCGTTCCAAAATCAATTAAAGATTTGACTCTTGGACGCAAGAATACTATTGTTGTAAACGATGAGATGCAAAGTTCACGTCCTGAGATTTTTGCAGGCGGTGATATTGTCAGAGGCGGTGCAACAGTAATATTAGCTATGGGTGACGGACGCCGTGCTGCCTATAATATGGACAAACAACTCATGAAAGAAAAATAAAAAATGAACGGATTATATACAATCATACTGCTCATACTAAGCAATGTCTTTATGACACTTGCCTGGTATGGGCATTTAAAACTACAGTCATCAGGAATATCAGCAAATTGGCCTGTAATCGGTATAATTTTATTCTCTTGGGGAATAGCGTTTTTTGAATATTGCTGTCAAGTTCCGGCTAACCGTATTGGCTTCCAAGGAAATGGAGGCCCGTTTAATCTTATCCAGCTTAAAGTTATACAAGAGTGTATAAGCCTTTGTGTCTTTGCTGTTATTGCGAATATTTTATTCCAAGGACAGTCTTTACATTGGAATCATGTGTTGGCATTCTTGCTGATAATTTGTGCAGTATATCTTGTTTTCATGAAGTAAAACAACTTCAGGTTATAAAATTAAAATTTATGCCTCTATTATCAGTTAGTGAAAAACTTGAGAAGAAAATCATAAGTCGCTTTCAAAAAGCGATTTATGATTATAATCTTATATGTGATGGTGACAAGATGTTAATAGGTCTGTCAGGCGGAAAAGATTCATTGTGTCTCATCGATCTTATCAGTCGCAGGCTTAAAATTAATAAGCCATCATTTACGGCTGAAGCTCTTCACATAAGGATGGCTAATATAAAATACGAATCAGACTTATCTTATCTAAAAGATTTTTCTGAAAGCAGGGGTATTAAATTTAATGTCATAACAACACAATTTGATTCAATGACAGACAAGCGTAAATCACCTTGTTTTTTATGTTCATGGAATCGCCGTAAACAGTTATTCACTAAAGCACAAGAATTAGGATGTAATAAAATTGCACTAGGTCATCATATGGATGATATAATACACACAACAATGATGAATCTATATTTTCAAGGCAGTTTCTCCACTATGCCTGTACGTTTAAAAATGAGAAAAATGCCATTGACAATTATACGTCCATTATGTCTTGAAGAAGAAAATGACCTGAGACAATATGCATTAAACAATAACTATCAGAAACAAATAAAGCTTTGTCCTTATGAAACAGATTCGCACAGAAGTGACATAAGCATAATGTTTAAGCATATTGAAGAAATGAACAAGGAGGCACGCTATTCGGTATGGAACGCACTTGAAAAAAACGGTAAACTGATAGAAGAATAGCCTAATTTTAGTTAAACAAAAATATTGCCCTACAAAAAAAGATATTTATCTTTTTACTTTCGCCTAAATTACGTTATCTTTGCATATTGAGGTGTAAAATATTTACCTCTGAAAGGTGTATCCAACTTTGTGGCATGACCGCAATTTATATACACAATAAAAACAATAATAATGCAAATATAACCAAGGACATGTTTAATAAACGTTTTTTGTATTTTTTTCTGATTGTATTGTCTACAAACATATCGCTGAATGTATATGGCCAAAAGACAAAGACTGTAAAAAAGACTACAGCAACAGTAAATATTAGTGAACAAGAGCAAGCACAAATGTTATATGAAGCAATGCTTCCGTCTACAGAACAGATAATGATCATAGACAGTGTGATTGCTGACAAAAATGATTTTTTAAGTAAAATTCCATTGACTAAAGAATCCGGATCTGTTAGCACTTATAATAAGTTTTGGAATGTAACAGATCAGCCTTCATCGTATACATATACAAATGAATTTGGTAACAAAATTTATTTTTCAAAGAAAGATGAAACAGGCCATTCTCGTCTGTATACGGCAGATAAGCTTAATGGTAAATGGAATGATATACGGCATATAAAAGATTTTGATGATGAATTTACTGATATCAATAATCCGTTTATGATGTCAGATGGAATAACATTATATTTTGCGGGAAAAAGCAAAAATAATCTTGGTGGATATGACATTTATGTAACAATGTATGATGCAGACTCTACCCGATTCTATAAGCCACAAAATATAGGACTTCCATACAATTCTACAGGAAACGATTATTATTGTATCATAAATGAATTTGATTCTCTGGGATGGCTTGTTACAGACCGCAGACAACCAGAAGGAAAGGTCTGTATTTATACATTTGTTCCATCTGCATCGCGAACAGTATATACTGATGCAAATATAGAAGAAGGTAAATTAAAGGCTCTTGCTGACATTAAAAGTATAAAGGCCACATGGACAGATCAAAAGAAACTTAATGCTGCTAAAAACAGATTGGCAAAACTCATTAAGCGTAAAAATGTAAGTGAAAGGAAACTTATTTCATTTATTATAAATGACAATACAATATATACAAGTCCGGATGAATTTAAATCAGAAATAAATAAAAAACGGTTTGCAGAATTGTGTCAGATGAAACAGAAAGCAGAAGAAACGTCAAAATATCTTGAAAAACTTAGAAAAGAATATTCATCCAAACCAAATACAGTATTGGGCAAAGAGATTAGTAGAACAGAAAATCAACTTGACCAACTTTACACGTATACTCATACATTAGAAAAAGAAATCAGAAATACAGAAAACATTGCAATAAATAATAAATAAAGGAGGAAAAAATATGGAAAAAAAATATTTTGCAGAATCAGAATTGATAATTAATTCTGACGGAAGTGTTTTTCATCTCCACGTAAAGCCAGAACATTTGGCTGATAAAATTATTCTTGTAGGCGATCCAGGAAGAGTTGCATTAGTAGCTTCACATTTTCATACAGTAGAATGTGATGTTGAAAGTCGCGAATTTCATACAATAACAGGTACCTATAACGGAAAACGTATAATGGTAACGTCAACAGGTATTGGCTGTGACAATATTGATATTGTTATGAATGAAATAGACGCTCTTGCAAATATAGACTTTAATACACGTGAAGAAAATGATAAAATACGTCAGTTGGAAATTGTGCGTATCGGAACTTGCGGAGGCTTGCAGCCATATACTCCCGTAGGAACATTCATCTGTTCAGAAAAGTCTGTTGGATTTGACGGACTGCTTAATTTTTATGCAGGCCGTAATGCTGTGTGTGACTTGGCTATGGAAAGAGCTTTGTTAAATCATTTGGGATGGACAGGAAACATGTGTGCCCCTGCCCCATATGTTATTGATGCAGATTCAGAGTTGGTAGAGCGTATTGCAGGTAAGGATATGGTAAGAGGCGTCACTATTGCATGTGGAGGTTTCTTTGGTCCACAGGGACGTCAGTTGCGTGTTCCATTGGCAGATCCAAAACAAAATGAGAAAATAGAAAGTTTTGAATACAATGGTTATAGAATAACAAACTTCGAAATGGAAAGTTCTGCCCTTGCAGGATTGGCACGTCTTATGGGACATAAAGCGACAACATGTTGCATGGTTATCGCAAACCGTGTTGCAAAGGAGGCAAATACTGGATATAAGAATAAAATTGATGATTTAATAAAAGTTGTTCTTGAGAGGATTTAGCTCATACGTAAATTTAAATAATGAAAAGATTACTATTAATTTTATGTATGGCTGTGTGTTCACTGCAATATGCATCAGCACAATATGATTTCATTCGTCCTGTAAAAGATTCAATACCTGGTGGCTATAACTTTTGGGTCTATACCCCACTTGACTATTACTATTCGCTTGAAAGTACACCAGTGATAATTTTCCTCCATGGTCAAAGCCTATGTGGAAATAATCTTGAAAGAGTTAGACGTTATGGCCCATTAGATGCAATTGTTAAAGGCCGTCAAATAGAGGCTCTTGTCATTGTTCCACAAAATCCTGGAGGTTCATGGAATCCAAAAAAGATAAATGATGTTCTTGAATGGACAAAGAAAAACTATGCAATGGATTCAACAAGAGTATATGTTATAGGCATGAGTCTTGGCGGATATGGTACGTTGGATTTTGTAGGCACTTATCCCGACAAAGTAGCTGCTGCGATGGCACTTTGTGGCGGATGTACATTAAAAGATAAATCAGGACTCGGTAAAGTTCCTCTTTGGATTATTCATGGCACAGCAGACAGAGCTGTTCCAGTTAAGCAGTCACAGGTCGTTGTTGATGAATTACAAAATACAGGAAATGATACCAGACTTCGATTTGATTGGCTTAAAGGTGCATCACATGGTGCATTGGCAAGAATATTATATATGAATAAAACATATGAATGGTTATTTTCTCATTCACTGTTGGATGAAGGGAGGCCGGTTAATAAAGACATTGACATAGACAAATCAGATTTGTCAAAAGCCTATCAAGATATGATTTCAGGTGCTCCTGACCCGGAAGTTGTTTACGACAAAACTATTTATTAAATCACTTTCCATAAAATCACAATATAAGCAGATTAAAAGGTCTTCTTGTATTGTGATTTTAATTAATACAAAATATTATTTTCAATTTTTGAAATACTATCCACTTAAACGACTGATTGGCTTTACCAAGAAATTCAATTGAAAGTAATAATCTTATTATTTACATAAATAAATAAAATTCAGTAATTTTGCAACATCTATAAAATGTAAATAAATGAATACACAAGATACAATATGCGCCATAGCTACAGCGCAAGGCGGTGCTATAAGTATAATACGAATATCTGGACGAGATGCTATAAATATTACAGATAAAATATTCTATGCTGCGGGAAATAAGCATACACCACTTGCAGAAAGACCTGCAAATACGATAACATTCGGTCTTATAAAAAACGGCAATGATGAGATTATAGATGAAGTTTTAGTAAGTATATTTCGAGCTCCACATTCATATACAGGAGAAGATTCTGTTGAAATATCGTGTCATGGCTCCTCATATATTTTACAACAGGTGATGCAATTACTTATAAATAATGGATGCCGTGCTGCAGGACCGGGAGAATATACTCAAAGAGCATTCCTCAATGGGAAGATGGATTTAAGTCAAGCTGAAGCTGTAGCTGATCTTATTGCTGCCACTTCTGCTGCTACACATCGCATGGCAATGAATCAGATGCGAGGTGGCTTTAGTAGAGAATTATCCATATTACGTGAGAAATTGCTTCATCTTACATCACTCATGGAACTTGAACTTGATTTCAGTGACCATGAGGAACTTGAGTTTGCAGACCGTTCTGAACTTAAAGATATAGCGAGTCAAATAGAAAGAGTAATAAGTCATCTGACTAATTCTTTTAGCATGGGTAATGCTCTGAAAAATGGAGTGCCGGTAGCAATAGTCGGTGAAACTAATGCAGGCAAATCAACTTTACTTAATACCTTATTGAATGAAGAAAGAGCAATTGTAAGTGATATCCATGGCACTACGCGTGATGTTATTGAAGATACAATAAATCTTGAAGGAATTACATTTAGATTTATTGATACTGCAGGAATACGTGAAACTACAGATGCTATAGAGACTCTTGGCATAGAACGTAGTTTTCAAAAACTCGACCAAGCAAATATCGTTCTTTGGGTAATAGATGCCACATGTGCAGAAGAACAATTTAAGCAACTTTCTGATCAAATTATTCCTAGATGCAAGGATAAACATCTCATTATTGTACTTAATAAGTTTGACTTGCTTGATGATAGTGCAAAAGAATTATTGACAAATAGCATAAATAATAAAGAAGGTGATAATAGTTCATTCACAACTATATTAGGAAATGTTCCTAAAGAGTGTGCTGTTATGCCATTATCTGCCAAAAACAAAGATGGACTTCAAGGGCTACAAAAGCAACTTATATCATATACCACTATACCCGATATGTCACAAAACGACATTGTTGTAAGTAACATACGTCATTATGAGGCTCTTAAACATGCTCTTGATGCCATCCATCGTGTTCAAGATGGTCTCAATGTTCAATTATCAGGAGATTTAATAAGTGAGGATCTTCGCCAATGTCTTTTCCATTTAGCAGAAATTGTTGGTGGTGAAATTACGACAGATGAAGTGTTGGGAAATATATTTAAACATTTCTGCATCGGTAAATAAATGCATGATTATCAAATAATTAAAAGGCTTTGTCCAAAAGATCTGTAAACAAATATAGTTTTAAAGACACTGAGGATTGTCAACTAAATCTAGTAACTGTAAGCCATAATTAAAACTCATTGAGTTTTGTCATATAAATCAATGGATTAAAATACAAAACTCGTTGAGTTACGACATATAACTCAGCGAGTTTTGGGGTATGGAAATTTATTCAGTAAATGTAATCGTCACAAATGCCCGGAGAATAATTGAATTTCTTTCACTCTTAAGATTTGTACTTATACATGATGTTGTTGAATCAGGCTTATCCCAATATGGGCAATAACTTTTAATAGTTCCATCTTCATCTAAAAAATAATATGAATAGAGTGTTCCACTGCCGATAAGGAACCGGCTTTTACCTAAATTATCTAGATTATCATTAATAGCATCAACGTTGTCTTTGATATATTTAAGTTCTTCTAATGTCGGCAACCTTAATCCTTCAATACCATCAGTACCAGCAGCAATATCGCTTATTTTGTCATCAATAGCTTGTTTTATTGATGATTGGTCATTGTCAATATATACTAGTCCTTTTTCTGACGTTGTTGACATAAGTGTTACTTTGGTTCCACTTCCAATTTGTTCTGTTTTCAACACATAGCATCCTTTATATAAAGTTCCTGCTTGTGGCGCGTTTCCTGTTATAGTTTCGTCTGTTTCTCCTTTATCGTCTTGTCCTTCTTCGCCATCTTTATCCGTGTCAGTGCTTACATCCGTCGTACTTCCACTCTCATCGAAATTGAAGTTGATGTTTTTTGTGCCGTTCCATGTGGCTCCGGTAATAGTTCCGTTGAGTGTAATCCCATTTTCGTTATAAGTTCCGCTGATATTAATCTTATAATTGGCTTTAAGTTCGTCACTGCATGTATATGAATAACTTTTTGTAACAGCATCGGTTTTCAGTGAAACCTTTATCGTTGCTTGTCCACAAGCTTCAAGCAGATAAGTATTGACATCATTTTCCCATGTTGTACCGTCACTTCCTTTTGTCAGGTTTATTGTTTGTGAACCATTTTCTCCACTATATTCTCCGTTAAGTAAAATGTTCTCATACAGAGGACTTATAGTAACGCTTACAGCTGTCACATTTGATGGAACATTCTTTATACTTACGTTTTCAAGCAGCATAACTTTTCTGTCAAGTGACAAAGTAAGAGTATTTTCCTCTCCATAAGCAAGAGTTATGTTGTTCTTGGCAGTCATAAGATCTCCATGAGTTTTATCCGCTTTAAGGCTAATCAGATACTCTTTTGTCGCATTGTCTTTAGTTGGCAAATTATAATTTTCAGCATCAGCTCCGGCTATTGCGTACACTTCGTAGCTTCCTTCCGGAAGCTTCATTGATATTGATGAACTTTCAGATTCTATCAATGCTGTTTCAACACAAGAATTCTCATAGAAGATGTAGACATTAATCGGATAGCTTATCTTGCTTTCCGTTGTTCCATTTTCATCCAATGCACGTGTTTTGATTTTCAGAGTACTATTGGCTTCTTTACTTGAGAAATCTGTGTCTTCATTATATTTCTCACAAGAAAATAATGACACTACTGCTGCAAACAGCAGCAGCAAATTTAATGCTTTGTTTTTCATAATAAAAATATTAAAATTATTTATAAAATTATATGTTGTTTATTATATCCAAAATTTATGTTTTAAGTGTTTGTTTCTTCATGATGCAGGATTATTTAAGGTTTTTATTGTTAATTTTGATTTCAAATATACAAAATAATCTTATGCGCGCATTTTTATATTAAAAATATAATATATAATTTAAAAATATTTATACCAAGTAAATGTTTATTTATAATTAAAGAGTAGACCTGAGTTAATTTGATAAATATATTTCGAATTATAAACAATAACTAATATAAATACAAAGTTGATTCTTACACTCTATATGCATCAGAATAGTTTATTGTTTGTTGTCAAATCATAATACGATCACATAATTCCATTATTTTAAAACTCATAAACAACTGTATCAATTATTAAGCCCAAAACGGGCATTAGAAGAATTGGCTTTTTGCCTGAAATGTATTGTTTCTATAATAGAATTTATACAATGAATAAGAACAATTATTTGCTAATGATTTGTCTGAAAATCTCTAATGCCCGATTTGGGTTAATAATTTGCAAATTAATATAAGAATTATGCAGAAATTTTGGTATAAACTATTATTTTAAATTCACTTAGAAAAATTTAATCATCACTTTTCAAACATGCTATTAGTCTGTCAATCGCTTTACCAGGATCCTTTTCTTCTTCTAATAAAGTAACAAACTTACTACCAATTATACATCCGGCAGCATGAGCTGCAGCTGCTTCGTATGTACTTTTGTTGGATATACCAAAACCTATCATACACGGATTACGTAAGTGCATTTGTTCAATGCGCTTAAAATATATCTGCTTCTGAATATTAAATTCTTTCTGTGCACCAGTAACTGCTGCTGACGATACCATATAAATAAATCCGTTAGTATGTTCATCTATCTGACGTATACGCTCATCGCTAGTTTCCGGTGTTATGAGCATAATTACGTGTATTCCATATTTGTCGGCTATAGGACGGTATTCATTTAAATAGTCTTTGAAAGGCAAATCAGGAATTATGACACCATCAATGCCGCATGTCTGACATTCTTTGCAGAAATTCTCAAAGCCATATTGCATAATAGGATTCAAGTAGCCCATAAATACTAATGGCATTTGTACATCAGAGCGAATATCTTTTAATTGACCAAATAATTTACGAAGAGTCATACCATTATGCAACGCTTTAGTAGAAGCTCGCTGAATGACAGGTCCATCAGCCATTGGATCACTGAACGGAATACCAATCTCAATCATTTGTACTCCTTTTTGCTCCAATGTACGTATTACATCAGCAGTTCCTTCCAAAGTTGGAGTTCCTGCACAAAAATATATTGAAAGCACATTATCTTTATGTGTCTGAAATAATTGATCAATTCTATTCATGGTTACTATATTTTTTTAATGAATGTCCGCAAGTTGCCAATCAATAAATTCGA
>HF992548.1 GCA_000436695.1 Prevotella sp. CAG:1185
TGCTGCCATAAAGATGGCTAAGGCGGAAGGCAACGAGGACAAAATGATAGTGACACTGCTGCCCGACACAGGCGAGAGGTATCTCTCAACCGAACTGTTTGACTTTTAGCCCATTGCTGTCCGAAGGGCATCAAGCAATGACATAACGACGCAAGGCGTCGGTCTGCCAACGGCCTATACAGGCATTAACAATGCGGCAGGCCGGCGCCTTGTGGGTTTTAATCTAATAAGACCAACACAAAGATGCAGATAATATAATGCTTTGCATGGTATAATCAGAAGTCGATTGAAGTAAAAAAATCAGGACATGAGTTTTCTTTAATCTAGAAGATTAAAAGCAAACAGATGTTAACGCAGCGTGGATAAAAGCGCCATCTGTTTAAAGTATTTTCACAAACAGGCTTAATTCGATGGTAAAAAGCGGCTGTTTTTGGCCACAAACTCAATGGTTTTGCACTGCAAAACTTGCCCTTTCAGCATGTAAAAGGCATGCTTTTGCAGTATGAAAGCACGTCTTTTGCATCTGCACGGCATAACAAATAAAACCATATATAAGCCAACACGCTGATAATCAAGACATTACAAAAATCGCGTATTTTTAGGCATTTATAATCAAAATCACGCTTTCGCGCTGAGCATGGCAATTCTGAGAGCGTTAAACTTACAGAGTTTTCTGTTTCCGCAAGCTATGTTAAGCCTTACACCTTATTATAAATATATATGCGCAAACACAAACTAATGATATTCTGTCACAGCTAAAACAAAGATTAAATGGCAAGGACTTATGGCTGATGCTATATCACAAATTGTTGATAATCAATACATTACACTTAAGAGAACATTTCAACGAATATAATCGACAACACATCAACCCGCTACCGGCATGACATATTCTTACGACAAAATGTCACCACATGTCATAAATTATGCCACATTTTCGCCTTTGGCACACGATTTGTATTAAAGTAAGCGAATTAATTAACATCGATAAAAACAAAAAATATATATAATTATGGGAAAGATTATAGGAATTGACTTAGGTACAACAAACTCATGCGTTGCAGTTTTCGAAGGCAACGAACCTGTTGTAATAGCAAATAGTGAAGGTAAGCGCACCACTCCTTCAGTAGTGGGCTTCGTAAAAGATGGTGAGCGTAAGATTGGTGACCCGGCTAAACGTCAGGCAATAACAAACCCGAAGAACACCATCTACTCTATCAAGCGTTTCATGGGTGAAACTTATGCACAGTGCCAGAAAGAGACAACACGTGTACCGTTCACAGTTGTTGACGAGGGCGGCTATCCGCGCGTTGAGATTGAAGGCCGTAAATATACTCCGCAGGAAATATCTGCAATGATTCTTCAGAAGATGAAGAAGACTGCAGAAGACTACCTGGGACAGGAAGTTACCGACGCAGTTATCACCGTTCCGGCATACTTCTCTGACTCACAGCGTCAGGCTACTAAAGAGGCCGGACAGATTGCCGGACTTAACGTTCGCCGTATCGTCAACGAGCCTACAGCCGCAGCTTTGGCTTATGGTGTTGACAAAGCCAACAAAGATATGAAGATTGCAGTGTTCGACCTTGGTGGTGGTACATTCGATATCTCTATCCTTGAGTTCGGTGGCGGCGTGTTCGAGGTTCTTTCTACTAACGGTGATACTCACCTGGGTGGTGATGACTTCGACCAGGTTATTATCGACTGGCTCGTTAACGACTTCAAGGCTGCTGAAGGCATCGACCTTTCTAAAGACCCGATGGCTATGCAGCGTCTGAAAGAGGCTGCCGAGAAAGCTAAGATTGAGCTGTCAAGCTCTACATCTACAGAGATCAACCTGCCTTACATCACAGCCGAAGGCGGTGTGCCAAAGCACTTGGTTAAGACTCTTACACGTGCTCAGTTCGAGCAGCTGGCTCACTCTCTGATCCAGGCTTGCCTCGTTCCTTGCCAGAACGCTATAAGAGACGCCAAACTTACTACAGCCGACATTGACGAGGTTATCCTCGTAGGTGGTTCAAGCCGTATACCTGCCGTACAGGAGTTGGTTAAGAACTACTTCGGCAAAGAGCCTTCAAAGGGTGTTAACCCTGATGAGGTAGTAGCAGTAGGTGCATCAATCCAGGGTGCTATCTTGAACAAGGAAGGCGGCGTAGGCGACATCGTGCTCCTCGACGTAACACCTCTTACACTGGGTATTGAGACAATGGGTGGCGTAATGACAAAACTTATCGACGCCAACACCACAATACCTTGCAAGAAGAGCGAAGTGTTCTCAACAGCAGCAGACAACCAGACCGAGGTTACAATACACGTTCTGCAGGGTGAGCGCCCAATGGCAGCACAGAACAAGAGTATAGGTCAGTTTAACCTTACAGGCATTGCTCCGGCACGTCGTGGTGTTCCTCAGATTGAGGTTACATTC
>HF992549.1 GCA_000436695.1 Prevotella sp. CAG:1185
TGATGTTATCATCACTATGCCTTCATGCATGGGCAAGATTGGTCCTTTAGGACGTGTTCTTGGTCCTCGTGGCTTGATGCCTAACCCTAAGAGCGGTACTGTAACTATGGATGTTGCAAAGGCTGTCAAGGAGGTTAAGCAGGGTAAGATCGACTTTAAGGTTGACAAGGCTGGTATCATTCACGCATCAATTGGTAAGGTTTCTTTCACTCCGGAGCAGATCTATCAGAACGCGAAAGAATTTATCGCTACTGTTATCAAGCTGAAACCTTCTGCTGCTAAAGGTACATACATTAAGAGTATCTTTATTTCTAGCACTATGAGTAAGGGTATCAAGATTGATCCTAAATCAGTTGAATAACTCTAAAAGTTTTGTAAGATGAAGAAAGAAGTAAAAGATACTATAGTTGTTGAACTCGGTGAGAAACTGAAAGAGTATCCTCATTTCTACCTCGTTGACGTAACAGGTATGAATGCCGGTGCTACAAGTAAGCTCCGCCGTGAGTGCTTCAAGAACGAAATCAAGATGGTCGTTGTGAAGAACACACTTCTGCACAAGGCTTTCGAGGCTTCGGATGTTGATTATGAGCCTTTGTATGGCTGTCTGAAGGGTAACACTGCTGTTCTCTTCTGCAATACAGCTAACGTTCCGGCAAAAATGCTGAAAGGTTATGTAAAAGAGAGTATTCCTGCTTTGAAGGCAGCTTATGCTGAGGAAAGCATCTATGTTGGTGCTGACAAGCTGGATGAACTCGCAGCTCTCAAGAGCAAGGACGAAGTTATTGCAGACATTGTCGCATTGCTGCAGTCTCCTGCAAAGAACGTTGTTTCTGCTCTTCAGTCAGGCGCAAACACCATCCATGGTGTGCTCAAAACTTTAGGCGAGCGTCCTGAGTAATTTAAACACCCAATCAATTAACATTTAAAAACATTAAAATTTAAAATAAAATGGCAGATATTAAAGCTATTGCTGAAGAATTAGTAAATTTGACAGTTAAAGAAGTAAACGAGTTGGCAACAGTCCTGAAGGACGAGTATGGAATTGAGCCCGCTGCTGCAGCTGTTGCTGTTGCTGCTGGTCCTGCTGCAGGTGGTGCTGCAGCCGCAGCTGAGGAGAAGACATCTTTCGATGTAGTTCTCGCTGAGGTTGGTGGAGCTAAACTGCAGGTTGTTAAAGCCGTTAAAGAGGCTTGCGGTCTTGGTCTGAAAGAGGCTAAGGATCTCGTAGACGGTGCTCCTTCTACACTGAAGGAAGGTCTTGCTAAAGACGAGGCTGAGAACCTGAAGAAGACAATCGAGGCTGCTGGTGCTAAGGTTGAGCTCAAATAATTGAGACAATAAAAAAATATTATGGGTTAAGATTCTCCCAGTCGGAGAGTCTTAACCTTTTTGTGTCTTTTATTTATATCATGTAGTCAACCACCGCTGCAAGGTATCGGTCCGGATTCAATTTTTTTAATCTGCGGCCATTTATTTCAAGGTGGCATTTATAACGGTAATAAATATCTGTAATGGCTTCAAAAATTGTTGATAACAGAGTGAATTTTGCCAGCGTGAAAAATCCGATGCCGTATCCGGATTTCCTCGATGTGCAGTTAAAGTCTTTCAGAGACTTCTTACAGTTGGATACTCCGCCTGAGGAACGCAAGAATGACGGTTTGTATAAGGTTTTTGCTGAAAATTTCCCTATCACCGACACACGTAATAATTTCGTTCTTGAGTTCTTGGATTACTATATCGATCCGCCCCGCTACACCATCGACGAGTGTCTTGAGCGCGGACTGACATATAGCGTGCCCTTGAAGGCTAAGATGAAACTGTATTGTACAGACCCTGACCATGAGGACTTCGGTACTTTCATACAGGATGTATTCCTTGGCACTATTCCTTATATGACTGATAACGGCACATTCATCATCAATGGTGCCGAGCGTGTTGTTGTATCACAGTTGCACAGATCTCCTGGCGTATTCTTCGGCCAGGGCGTCCATGCCAACGGTACTGTGCTTTATTCTGCACGTATCATCCCGTTCAAGGGATCTTGGATTGAGTTTGCAACCGACATCAACAATGTGATGTATGCATACATCGACCGTAAGAAGAAGTTGCCTGTTACAACACTTTTGCGTGCCATCGGTTTCGAGACCGATAAGGATATCCTTCAGATTTTCGACCTGGCTGAGGAAGTTAAGGTCAACAAGAAGAACATGAAAGATGTCATTGGCCGTAAGCTTGCCGCAAGGGTTCTGAAGAGCTGGAACGAGGACTTCGTTGACGAGGATACCGGCGAGGTTGTTTCTATCGAGCGTAACGAGGTTATCATGGAGCGCGAGACCGAAATAACCAAAGACAACATCGACGACATCATCGACAGTGGTGCTTCTACAATCCTGCTTCACAAGGATGTTGACTCTGCAAGCAAGTATTCGATAATCTTCAATACATTACAGAAAGACCCGAGTAACTCTGAGAAGGAGGCCGTGCTCTACATCTACCGCCAGCTGCGCAACGCTGACCCGGCTGATGACGCCAGCGCACGCGAGGTTATACAGAACCTGTTCTTCTCTGACAAACGTTACGACTTGGGTGATGTAGGCCGTTACCGTATCAACAAGAAACTTGGTCTTGATACAGACATGGATGTGCGTATCCTGACTAAGGAAGACATAATAGAAATTATCAAATATCTCATACAGCTGGTTAACTCTAATGCCACTGTTGATGATATCGACCACTTGAGCAACCGTCGTGTACGTACTGTAGGCGAGCAGCTGAGCAATCAGTTCTCTATAGGTCTGGCACGTATGAGCCGTACCATCAGAGAGCGTATGAACGTGCGCGACAACGAGGTGTTCACACCGACAGACTTGATCAACGCCAAGACTATTTCAAGCGTTATCAACTCATTCTTCGGTACTAACCCTCTGTCTCAGTTCATGGACCAGACCAACCCGCTTGCCGAGGTAACCCACAAGCGCCGTCTGTCAGCCCTCGGTCCTGGTGGTCTTTCAAGAGAGCGTGCCGGATTCGAGGTTCGTGACGTTCACTACACTCACTACGGACGTCTTTGCCCTATTGAGAGTCCTGAAGGTCCTAACATCGGACTTATTTCGTCTCTCTGTGTTTATGCTAAAATTAACGAGTTGGGATTCATCGAGACTCCTTACCGTAAGGTTAAGGACGGAGTCGTTGATCTCGACAACGATCATATAGTTTATCTTACTGCTGAAGAGGAGGAAGACCACATCATCGGTCAGGGTAATGCTCCTCTTAATGATGACGGAACATTTATCCGCGACGTGGTTAAGTGCCGTCAGGATGCAGACTTCCCTGTTGTTCCTCCTTCGCAGGTTGACCTCATGGACGTGTCTCCGCAGCAGATTGCATCTATCGCAGCCGGACTTATTCCTTTCTTGGAGCACGACGATGCTCACCGTGCGTTGATGGGTAGTAACATGATGCGCCAGGCAGTTCCGTTGCTTCACAATGAGGCTCCTATTGTAGGTACCGGTATCGAGAAGCAGGTATGTGTTGACTCACGTACAATGGTTACAGCTGAAGGTGATGGCGTTATAGAATATGTTGACGCAACTACAATACGTATTCTTTACGACAGAACAGAGGAAGAGGAGTTTGTAAGCTTTGAGCCTGCTCTCAAGGAATACAGAATACCTAAGTTCCGCCGTACAAACCAGAACATGACTGTCGACCTTCGTCCTATCTGCGACAAGGGCCAGAGAGTTAAGAAGGGCGACATCCTTACTGAGGGATATGCTACTGAGAACGGCGAACTGGCACTCGGACGCAACCTCCTTGTTGCTTACATGCCTTGGAAGGGTTACAACTACGAGGATGCCATCGTGCTCAACGAGCGTGTCGTACGTGAGGATATTCTTACTTCTGTACACGTTGATGAATATTCGCTCGATGTCCGTGAGACAAAGCGCGGTATGGAAGAGTTCACAAGCGATATTCCTAACGTAAGCGAGGAAGCAACTAAAGACCTCGACGACAACGGTATCATCAGAGTAGGTGCACGCGTAGAGCCGGGTGATATCCTTATCGGTAAGATTTCACCGAAGGGAGAGAGCGATCCCTCACCTGAGGAGAAATTGCTCCGTGCCATCTTCGGTGACAAAGCCGGTGATGTTAAGGACTCTTCACTGAAGGCTAATCCTTCACTGACAGGTGTCGTTATCGACAAGAAATTGTTCTCTCGTGCTGTAAAAACACGTGCTTCAAAGCAGCAGGATAAGGTTATCCTGGCTAAGATTGACGAGGAATACGCAGCTAAGATTGACGACTTGAAGGATATTCTTGTTGACAAGTTGCTCACTCTCACAGACGACAAGACGTCTATGGGTATCAAGGATTACACTGGTGCCGAGATTATAACGAAGGGCAGCAAGTTCACTATGGCTCAGCTGAAGAACCTTGAATATGACGGTATTCAGTCTAACAACTGGACTAACGATGAGCACACTAACGGACTTATCCAGAAACTTATAATGAACTTCATCAAGAAGTATAAGCTCCTTGATGCTGAGCTGAAGCGCCGCAAGTTTGCCATTACCATCGGTGATGAGCTGCCTTCAGGCATCCTGCAGATGGCTAAGGTTTATGTCGCTAAGAAACGTAAGATTGGCGTAGGTGATAAGCTTGCAGGTCGCCACGGTAACAAGGGTATCGTTTCTAAGATAGTTCGTCAGGAAGACATGCCGTTCCTCGAGGATGGACGTCCTGTTGACTTGGTTCTTAACCCTCTGGGTGTGCCTTCACGTATGAACCTCGGTCAGATATTCGAGGCTATTCTCGGTGCTGCCGGTAAACGTCTTGGCGTCAAGTTCGCAACACCTATCTTCGACGGTGCCAAACTCGACGACCTTCAGGAGTGGACCGACAAGGCAGGTCTGCCGCGCCTCTGCTCTACACACCTTTACGACGGTGAGACAGGCGAGATGTTCGACCAGCCTGCAACAGTAGGTATCACATACTTCCTTAAACTGGGTCACATGGTTGAGGATAAGATGCACGCCCGCAGTATCGGTCCGTACTCACTTATCACACAGCAGCCTCTTGGAGGTAAGGCACAGTTTGGTGGTCAGCGTTTTGGAGAGATGGAGGTTTGGGCCCTCGAGGCATTCGGTGCAAGCCATGTGCTTCAGGAGATTCTTACCATCAAGTCTGATGACGTTGTGGGCCGTTCTAAGGCTTACGAGGCTATCGTCAAGGGTGAGCCTATGCCTACACCGGGCATACCTGAGTCTCTTAACGTGCTTCTGCACGAACTCCGTGGCTTAGGCTTAAGCGTTACTCTTGATTAATAACGAAACTCTTTACATAACAAATATAAACAAGAATTATGGCTTTCAAGAAAGATTCAAAGATAAAGAGTAATTTTACGAAGATTACCATCGGACTTGCATCACCGGAGGAAATCCTCGAGAGTTCTTATGGCGAGGTTACTAAGCCTGAGACCATAAATTATCGTACTTACAAACCGGAGCGCGACGGACTTTTCTGCGAGCGCATCTTCGGTCCTACAAAGGACTATGAGTGCGCCTGCGGTAAGTATAAGCGCATCAGATATAAAGGCATTGTCTGCGACCGTTGTGGTGTAGAGGTTACAGAGAAGAAAGTGCGCCGTGAGCGTACAGGACATATCGAACTTGTAGTGCCGGTGGCACACATCTGGTATTTCCGTTCACTGCCTAACAAGATAGGTTACCTGCTCGGTATTCCTACAAAGAAACTTGATTCTGTAATTTATTACGAGAAGTACATCGTCATCCAGCCCGGTGTTATGGTTGGCCGTACAGATGCCGACGGTGTTGAAATCAACGGCTCACACAAGATGGACTTCCTTACAGAAGATGAGTATGTTAACATAATGGACAACCTGCCCGACGGCAACGAATATCTTGAGGATACCGATCCTAACAAGTTTATCGCCAAGATGGGTGCAGAGGCTATTTACGACCTGTTGGTAAACATCGATCTTGATGCTCTTTCTTACGAACTTCGCGACCGTGCCAACAGCGACTCTTCTCAGCAGAGAAAGACTGAGGCTCTGAAGCGTCTGCAGGTTGTAGAGGCATTCCGCTCAAGCCGCAATATAAACAAGCCGGAGTGGATGATAATGAAGATTATCCCTGTAACTCCGCCTGAGTTGCGTCCGTTGGTTCCGTTGGATGGCGGCCGTTTCGCGACATCAGACTTGAATGATCTTTATCGTCGTGTCATCATACGTAACAACCGTCTGAAGAGACTTATGGAGATTAAGGCTCCTGAGGTTATTCTCCGTAACGAGAAACGTATGTTGCAGGAGGCTGTCGACAGTTTGTTCGACAATTCTCGTAAGAGCAGCGCCGTTAAGAGCGATTCTAACCGTCCGCTGAAGTCTCTGTCTGACTCTCTGAAAGGTAAGCAGGGACGTTTCCGTCAGAACCTTCTCGGTAAGCGTGTCGACTATTCAGCACGTTCAGTTATCGTTGTAGGTCCTGAGTTGAAGATGGGCGAGTGCGGTCTGCCTAAACTTATGGCTGCAGAGCTTTACAAGCCGTTCATCATCCGTAAGCTCATTGAGCGCGGTATTGTTAAGACTGTAAAGAGTGCCAAGAAGATAGTAGACCGTCGTGAGCCGGTTATCTGGGACATCCTTGAAAATGTAATGAAGGGACACCCCGTATTGCTCAACCGTGCGCCTACACTTCACCGTCTGGGTATCCAGGCATTCCAGCCTAAACTTATCGAAGGTAAGGCTATTCAGCTCCACCCGTTGGCATGTACAGCGTTCAACGCCGACTTCGACGGTGACCAGATGGCTGTTCACCTTCCTTTGAGCAATGAGGCAGTGCTTGAGGCACAGATATTGATGCTTCAGAGCCATAACATCCTTAATCCTGCCAACGGTGCGCCTATCACGGTGCCTTCACAGGATATGGTGCTCGGACTTTATTATATCACAAAGATACGTCCGGGTGCAAAGGGTGAGGGACTTACATTCTATGGTCCTGAAGAGGCTATCATTGCACACAATGAAGGCAAATGCGACCTGCACGCTCAAGTTAAGGTTATTGTTAAAGACCTTGATGATAACGGCAAATTGGTAGACAAGATGGTTGAGACATCTGTCGGCCGTGTGATTGTCAATGGAATTATTCCTGAGGAAGTAGGTTATGTAAACAAGATTATATCTAAGAAGAGTCTTCGCGATATTATTGCCGATGTAATTAAGGCTGTTGGATTTGCACGTGCCTGCGAGTTCCTCGACGGTATCAAGAACCTCGGTTACCGCATGGCATATCTGGCAGGTCTGTCATTCAACCTTGATGACATCATTATTCCTAAGGAGAAAGCTGACCTCGTGGCAAAAGGTAATGAGGAAGTTCGCCAGATTACCGACAACTATAACATGGGATTCATCACCGACAACGAGCGTTACAATCAGGTAATCGATGCCTGGACACACGTAAATAACGAGTTGGGTGACGTCCTGATGAAGGAGATGACCGAGGCTGACCAGGGATTCAACGCTGTCTACATGATGCTTGATTCAGGTGCCCGTGGTTCTAAAGACCAGATTCGTCAGTTGGCCGGTATGCGTGGACTTATGGCAAAACCGCAGAAGGCAGGTGCTGAAGGCGCTCAGATTATTGAGAACCCTATTCTTTCTAACTTTAAGGAAGGTATGAGCGTGCTTGAGTACTTTATCTCTACTCACGGTGCCCGTAAGGGTCTTGCTGATACCGCTATGAAGACTGCCGACGCCGGATATCTTACCCGTCGTCTAGTTGACGTTTCTCACGACGTTATCATTACTGAAGAAGACTGTGGAACTCTGCGCGGACTTGTATGTACAGCATTGAAGAATGGCGATGAGGTTATTTCTTCTCTGTATGAGCGCATCCTTGGACGTGTTTCAGTTCACGACATCATACATCCTACAACCGGTGAACTTATTGTTGCTGCCGGTGAGGAGATTACAGAGCCTATAGCTCAGATTATTGAAGACAGCCCGATTGAGAGCGTTGAGATTCGTTCAGTGCTTACTTGCGAGAGTAAGAAGGGTGTCTGCATGAAGTGTTACGGACGTAACTTGGCTACAAGCCGCATGGTACAGAAAGGTGAGGCAGTCGGAGTCATCGCAGCTCAGGCTATCGGTGAGCCGGGTACACAGCTTACACTTCGTACCTTCCACGCCGGTGGTGTGGCTGCCAACGCTGCAGCCAACGCATCTATCGTTGCCAAGAACGACAGCCGTATCGAGTTCGACGAGCTTCGTACTGTGCCGTTCGTTGAGGAAGGTGACAACGGTGAGGTTGAGTGCGAGATGGTAGTAAGCCGTCTGGCCGAGATCCGTTTCGTTGATCCTAATACAAATATTGTTCTTTCAACATTGAACGTACCTTACGGAAGTTCACTCTACTTCAAGGGCGGCTCTGTTGTGAAGAAGGGCGATGTCATCGCACGTTGGGACCCGTTCAATGCCGTTATCGTTACCGAATACGCCGGTACACTGAAGTTCCGCGACGTTATCGACGGCGTTACGTTCCACTCTGAGACCGATGATACCACAGGTCTTACCGAGAAGATTATTACCGAGTCTAAGGATAAGAGTAAGGTTCCTACCTGTGATATCGTTGACAGAAACGGTGAGGTTGTCGGAACATACAACTTCCCTGTGGGTGGTCACGTTGTTGTTGAAGACGGTCAGACAGTCAAGACTGGTGCTACTCTCGTCAAGATTCCTCGTACCGTAGGTAAGGCAGGAGATATCACCGGAGGTCTTCCTCGTGTTACTGAGCTGTTTGAGGCCCGCAACCCGTCTAACCCTGCTGTAGTAAGTGAAATCGACGGTGAGGTTACAATGGGTAAGGTTAAGCGCGGTAACCGTGAGATCATCGTTACATCTAAGACAGGTGAGCAGCGCAAGTATCTCGTTTCGCTGTCAAAGCAGATCCTTGTTCAGGAACACGATGCCGTTCGTGCTGGTACTCCTCTGTCAGACGGTGTTATTACACCTAACGACATCCTTTCTATCAAAGGTCCTACCGCCGTTCAGGAGTATATCGTTAATGAGGTACAGGACGTTTACCGTCTGCAGGGTGTGAAGATCAACGATAAGCACTTTGAGATTATCGTCCGTCAGATGATGCGCAAGGTTCAGATTAATGATCCGGGTGATACAACATTCCTTGAGCAGGAAATTGTCGACAAGCTCGACTTCGCTGAGGAGAACGACCGTATATGGGGTAAGAAAGTTGTTACCGATGCCGGTGACAGCGAGACTCTCAAGAAGGGACAGATTATCTCAGCCCGCAAGCTACGTGATGAGAACTCTACTCTGAAGCGCCGCGATCTTAAGACCGTTCAGGTGCGTGACGCCGTTCCTGCTACATCAACTCAGATTCTGCAGGGTATCACACGTGCCGCACTTCAGACAAAGAGCTTCATGTCTGCCGCATCATTCCAGGAGACAACCAAGGTGCTCAACGAGGCTGCTATCCGCGGAAAGGTAGACTACCTCGAAGGAATGAAGGAGAACGTTATCTGCGGACACCTGATTCCTGCCGGTACAGGTCTGCGTGAGTTCGAGAAGATTATCGTAGGCTCTAAAGAAGATTACGACCGCATGCAGGCAAACCGCAAGAATGTGATAGACTATAGCGAGAAGCAGACAGCCGAGAAGGAATAATATCCGGTTGTGCTGATAAAATAGAAAAGGCTGTAACACAAATTATGTGTTGCAGCCTTTTTTCTGTCCTTTTTGGCATAAAAATATACCTTTTTTAGCTTTTTCTTATAATAAAGTTTGTTTTTATTATAAAATGTGTTATATTTGTAAAATTGAAAGTTAGAGTGGATTGTTTAGAGGCTCTTGTTAACCATTTTTAGGCTGGCATATACCGAGATGCAGATTTACTACATTTTGTAAGAGTCATTTCTATGAAGTTCATTCCAAGTTAATGTAATCTAATCATGTGACAATGATATATTGTTTCTTCTCTAAAGTTAATACAAATATAAATTATTGATTGACTTTAAGTAGGGATGTTTTTTATAAACTGAGAATATTTTGTTGCAATGGATATGAATATGTAAAATTCAATACTCTAGTGTTGGAGCAAAGTTTTAGAAAGTATAATTTTAATATGGAGTTTAATAACTCTTATGTTTAATTTAAAATAAATTGTGTTATGATTAAAAGATTACTTTCTTTGGTAACCGTCCTTTTGGCGTTTTGCTTTATAGGCAATGCGCAGGTGTTGAAAAGGAGTGAGAGGAGTATTGGTCTTAATAAGGTGGTAAGGCCAAATTCTCTTACGCGTGCAAGTTCAGATGGAGCACTATTCAGCTATGGTATAACACCTGAGTCTTATGTCGGTGCAGGTGCAAATCATTATGATTGTGCCATTTTTGTTCCTGGTAAATTTGCCGGAAACAGTATAGATGTTATTGGATTCTACCTCGTTGACAAGTCAGCTCTTACTAATGTAAAATGTTGGATTGCAAAGGATCTTCCTTCAAACCTGACAACAGACTGTATGTATGCTGCAGATGTAACTTCTTTGTCTGATTTGATGACATCAGGTCTGCCTTGTCTTGTAAAGACTTCTGGTGTAAAAGTTCCTGAGGGAGGATGCTATGTAGGATATTCTTTTGATGTATCAGATTTGGCAGCTGAATATGGACAGTATCCAATAGCATTTGATGGCGGTATAGACAAAGAAGGTGGAGCTTACCTTAAATTCACAGGCGAAGATTGGAGTAATATGTATGGACAGGGCTTCGGTAACCTTCTGACAATGGTTCAGATGTCTGGCGACAACTTTGTTGGAGATGCTGCATCTTTCTCTAAAACTTCATTTAACAGAGTTATCGGAGCTGTTAACGGAACAGCAAAGGTAAAGGCTACAATAATGGGTGAAGGTGTTAATCCTGTTACATCTTTAAGCTATACAGTAAAGGATCTTTCAACCGGTGCCGTTTCTTCTGAGCAGACAGTTTCAGCCGATGGCATTGCTTTCTATGAGACAGGTTCTGTAGTATTTGAAATTCCTGTAGGAAGTGAATACAGCTTGAGTGATAAAGAGATAACAATTACAAAAGTAAATGGCGAAGCTAATGCTGCAACTGATAATGTTTCTATGACAGGATCTGTATTGGTTGTAACAAGAGAAGTGCCACGTAACATTGTAGAAGAGGAATTTACCGCAACAGGTTGTCCTTATTGTACAAGAGGATATGCCGGAATGGACGCTCTTCATGACAAATATCCTGACAGATTCATTGGTATTGCTGTTCATGGTGATGTGAATTATTCTGACCCGATGAGAATTACCGACTATAACACAGTTATGTCCGGCATAGGAGGATTTCCGACCGCATTACTGAACAGAATTAATGAGGTTGATCCTTACTTTGGTTCTTCATCAGGCACACTGCTCGGTATCGTTAATGATGTTGAGTCTTACATGGGTCCTGCTGAAGCTGAGGTTGTTGTTTCACCAGTGTGGAACGAGAATCAGACAGTAATTGAAGTTAATACAAACGTTACATTCTTATATAATGGCGACACAGCACCTTACGCTTTAGGCTATGTATTGCTCGCAGACGGTCTGACTGGCACTTCATACAACTGGTGGCAGTATAACGGCTATTATGGCACAACAGGTCTGGCCACAGAGCCTTATCTGAATGCTTGGACAACAAGAGGTACTATAGTTGAGGGTATGTTCCAAGATTATTATGGCAACTCTATTGACGCTTGCATGGTTCAGGATATGGTTTATGATCACATCGCAATCAAGGCAACAAGCGTAAGCAAAGGTGTTTCAGGTTCTATCAAGGCTCCTATCGTTGCAGATCAGGTACAGACTCATACTACAACATTTAATCTGAGCAACGGTGTTAAGTCAAAGACAGGTGATAACCTTCTCCAGGACAAATCTAAGTTGAAGGTTGTTGCGTTGCTGTTCAATACAAAGACCGGCGAGATTGTTAACGCTGCTCAAAGCGAAATCGCTCCTTATGGAAGCACTGGTATTGAGAACGTTTCTAACTCAGCTGACAATGTTAAGGAAGTAGCACGCTACTCAATCGACGGAACTCAGCTCAATGCTCCTGCAAAGGGTATCAACATCGTTAAGATGTCTGACGGTACAACAAGAAAAGTTCTCGTTAATGAGTAAAATATAAGCTCAGAACTGATTTTGTTCAGAACTAAATAAATAAGGCCATCGGAAAAGGCCGGAGCCGAAACAAAGGCTTTGCTTTTCCGATGGTCTTTTTTGTGCTTTTATATAATCAGTTTTGCCCATGTGTTTTGTTTGACTTAAATCCAAATCGTCATTATACAGCACATAGCTTTATCAATTTTTTGCCTTCATGCTTTCAGTCCGTCTTGTCGTTTTTATTGGCGTCTTTTTGTTCGCTTGTTCTTGACATAGTCCGTTATGCCTGCGAAAAGACAAACGAAAATCCGCTCAATATAAAGCAAAAATATATACCGAAACTTAATTCTACATTAGTATTAAGGCTAAGTCACATAATTAATATTCTGCCGGATGGTTTTCTTCTATTGAACGTATTGTCGTTTGTCTTTCCGCGGGCAGAAATATATTATGTCAAGAGAATATAAACGCCACGGCGGCAATAGAAGACATAAAGCCTGCTAAAATCATCAATATGCTTGTAGAATTCAATAAATATGCAGCGTGATACTGTTTAATTTTACCTGTTTGCGCCCTTGATTGTATATTGTTGCTTATGCCTTTCTGTTCTCATTTTACAATTTAAATTTTAGGTATAAGCTGTTTCGCGTTGATAAAGTGTACAGATACACTCGCGTAGAGCCGCAATATTTTCGCCGTGTCGTCTTCATTTGTCATGTACGCGTAAATATACATCCAAAGAAGTTAATGCCGCTAAAATCAAATTTATGATGTTCTGCGTTTACGGATATTCCATATAAAGAGCATAAATACTACAGCAGAGAATAATGGCCGCATTTCTGTTATGGCCATACTTGCGCATAAAAATAGGCAAATCATATATATATGTGCCGTATTTTCATGCTGCCGTAAATTCCTTTGCACATAAAAAGGGACTGTCCCGTTTTTGGAACAGCCCCTTAATTTTATGTCTTTCTAAATAATAGAAATCTTATTATTCTACAACAACCTTTCTTGTTGTACCGTCTGACATCTTAACGATGTTGATACCCTTTGCAGGAGCATTAAGCTGAGTTCCGTCGATAGCGTAGCGTGCTACTTCCTTAACTTCACCGGTTGTAATGACAGGTTTCTGGATTCCTGTTGTTTCACCGACTTTTACCATATTTGTGTTGCTTACCCAAACATCGTTTACATTACTTGTAATGTAGTTGCCTTCAATCTTTACAGGACGAGAGATGAAAGCTATTACGTTCATGTTGTCTGCGTTCCAGCTGTTGTCCAGTGTAACCTCATATTCGTTGCTGTATGTGTTGGCGCCTGTCCAGTTGATGGCATCGCCGAAGTTAGCAGAAACAACATCTCTGAGGACGTGGTCGTGTGGATAATTCGGTATTCTGTTGCTTCCGCTAAGCTGAAGACCGGTCAGGCCGTCTTCTGTCAGATATACGCATACAACGTCATCTTTTAAGATAGACTTAACGTTGTTGTTTCCTTCACCAGAGACATTAATCTTGAGCTTTCTTGTAGTCTTGTCGTATGTTGTAGCAATGTTTACAGATGCGAATGCTGGAATGCTGCTGTTGATGTTGTCAATCATATTGCTGAAAGCAGTTGAGTATGAATCAACATAGCTGTCGTTGATACCGATGCTTATTGCTGTTGTGCCGTTGGGGTTGAGGTTTGGCTCTGCGATATACGCTCTGTTGAATGATGCGCTTGGGAATACAGATACCTCTAATACAACGAGGTTGTCGCCCTCAGTTGTTGTGTATTCGTCTTTTATCTTTCCGTAGTCAGTGTGTATTGCAACCCATGCAAGGTCGTTGCGCTTTGCGTTAAGTGCGTTCAGGAAGTTATATCCGTAAGGACAGTTAGGACATCCGGCAGATGTAAACTGCTCAACGAGAGTCTTTTGTTTACCTACAACGTCTTCTGTTCCATATACATTGAAGTCAATGCTGAACGAGTCGTCGTCTGTGTTTACAGTAGGTTTAGTTCCGTTAATGTCAGCAACAGATATTGTCAGCTTGTGAGGTTCAGCCACGTTTAAGTCGGAAGGAACATTGAATTTATAAGTATATACTGCCTCTTGGCTGCTGACTGCTACAGGAGTTTTAATCTGGTCAACAACATTGTTGTCCAGCTCTACATTCAGTGTATAAGAGTTTGCCTGCTTGTTGCCTAAGTTCTTCAGGCTCATAGATACGTCCATATTTCCGCCTTTCTGATAGATAGTCTGCGGAACACCTCCGACAATAGATAAGTCGTCGTCGCTGTATGAGCCACCTTTTACAACAGCCTGAATACATAAATTTCCATATTGAGTTCCCATGGTGAACCATCCCGGCTGATTGTTTTTATTTAAGTCTCCGTAGACCATAAAACCATAGTCACTTGCATTGTTGTTAAATGTATAGTCAGTCAATAGCGGATAGCTGTCTTCAGTATTGGTAGATTTTTGTGTATACTTAAAACTAATTACATAGCTCATTCCGTTCTCGATAGTTACAGGTGTTGACAGAGTTACGTCGTTCCATCCGGCAACGGTAGTGCTGACCTCCTGTTCTGATACGGCCTGATACATTTTACCTGCGTTAAGGTCTAATGGATAAATAGACACTTTAGATGCTCCTACCGGGCAAGCCAGACCGAAGCGTACTTTAGTTATTTGGCCGCCCACAGCTTTGCTTATTTCGTTTGGTGTAAGCGCAATGCCTGCCTCTAATTGTCCCGGATAACTGGGTAATCCCAGACTGCTTTGGCCTGACATGTCAAGGTCGTCTGTCGTATAGTAGCCAACTATACGCTCACCCTCTTCCAAGGCAATCTTATTGGGCTGGTTTGCCTTGTTCTTAAGCGGTTCTGACTTAAAGCCGGCAACATCGCTTCGCTTTACTAACTTTTGGGAAACATTGTTTCCCGGAGTAAACTTTTCTTGTGCATTAGTAACTGCGATTGACAGCAGGAATGCTGATAAGCAAAGTAAAATCTTTTTCATAATAACTTGATTTTTTATTTAACAACTACTTTAGTGGTTTTTCCGTTTGCGTATTTCACTATGTTAATGCCTTTTTGCGGCTCTTTTATTTCTTTTCCGTCCAAAGTATAATATGCTGAAATCTTTTTGTCGTTTTCAGTAATGTCATTAATTCCTGTAGAATTCTTGTCATAAGTGAAGTTTACTGTAACAGACGGTCCGTAAGCTTTAAATACATAAGTTATAATAGGTACGCCTGCAAGACTTCCTTCTTGCTCTTCCATAACCTTTAATTTAAAGGTTGCAGAGCATGTTCCGTAATCTTGAGGTATCCATTCTGTTTGAAAACTTCTTGTTTCATTAGCTGTCATGAGCTCGGTTCCGTTTGTATATTGTTCTCCTACATTACTTGCAATTATGCAGTTGGACGGAAAACAGCAATAAAGGCTTCCGTTATCCATACTGTTTATAGTGAAGTCCACTGCGGCTGGAGTATCCGTGTTGGCATTGTTCTTTACGTACAAGCCTGTGCTTATTTGATAATATTGTTGAATTCCATCGTTAACATATTCCAGCTTTCCCTCAATCGTAGAGCCGTCGTTGACAATGTTTCCGTTTTCGTCGACAAACTGCAGCGTGTTGTCAACTTGTGCGTTGGCCATACATATATATATCATGGACGCAACGAATAAACTTATTAACCTTTTCATTTGTGTTTAATTATTTTACTTATTTTGTATATAAATTAGGAATAACATTGATTTACCATAATTGCATTTCGCAAATATAACACTTTGTTAAATACGAAACAAATTTTTATCAAATAAAATATCTGATTTATGGTTTTATGTATATCCTTGCATTTTTTTTATTTTCCCTTCTTTTCCTCTTCCTTCTTTCTGTGCTGATACAGCTGGTAAGAGTTTATAACGTTGTGCCATATACTGTAGAAGCCGCCGGCAACGGCAGTGATGGGGGTGAAGAACGTGTAGCCCATCCAGATGGCAAGCACCGTGTTCTTCTGGCCGAGCGACTGTCCGCCCGTTATCCTGTCGTTATATATGCCGCCCACCTTGCGTCCGAGCCAGAACTGCAGCAGACAGCTTATCAGCGACGCGGCAACGAGGCCCAGTTCTGTCGACAGCGACACGTTGGCATGCACTATGGTGCGCGTCGTAACGGTCATCGCCAGCGTCAGCGCCACTGCCCAAAGATAAAAGCTGAGTTCGCTGAAGTGTGATATCATGAAGTGAAGCCGCGGCGACAGATACCTCAGCAGTATTGCTGCCAGCAGCGGCAACAGCAGCAGCGGAAACACCTTGCCTAATATCAGCACGGCTGAGTTTATTATGCCGAGATCAGGGTTAGGGTGTACATACGGCACGAGCGCCGGTATGAATATGGCTGTTATTATGTTTATCAGAATGGTGTATGTTGTTATGTGGTTCACGTTTCCGCCAAGTTTCTTTGTTATCACGGCTCCTGCCGTTGCCGTGGGGCATATCAGGCATATCATAGCCCCTTCGAGCACAATGCGCAGTCCGCTCTTTGGCATTATCATCAGTGCCACGGCTATTGCTGTGAACGTTCCTGCCTGAAACAGCAGCAGCCAAGGGTGCCATTTGCACAGGCGCAGCTTCTTCGGGTTGACCTTGCTGAAGGTGATGAAGAGCATTGCGAAGATGAACAGAGGCTGCAGCACCTCGATAGTCTTAAGCGCAAAGTCGTGTGTAGGCTGCAGGGCTGGTATTGCCGTATAGACAAAATAGGCTGCTATGCCGGTCAGTATGGCGATAATCAGCGTCCAGTCTTTGATGAACCTTATTATTTTCATGATCATTATGTTTTTTAGTCCGGCAAACTTAATATTTTTTTTCTCAACTTTGTCGATATTTTTGCCTTTTTATTGATTTGTGACATTATATTGCCCTGATTTTGCAGCCGTGCCGCCTAATCTATGTTCCATTTTGTCGTTTTTCTCGCCGTTATTTCTTAAATTTGTGGCTGGTTGAATTTTATGAAATATAGATTATGGAAAGATTTGACGATTATATATTAGATTTTCTCCGCCACACGGCAGGATTGTCCGACGGAGTCCTCTCGTGGGTTTATCCGCTCACGGCCATGTTTGCCATCGGCCTTATATCGTATATGTGCACAGCCCTTTTCCGTTACATTGTCATGCCTGCCGTGCAGAAGCTCACCGAGCGCACCAAGGCCACATGGGACGACTATCTGTTCAACAGGCGTGTCATGAAGGCCTTTCGCCGCATCATCCCGCCCGTTATATGGTATGCCCTGCTGCCCTTTGCCTTCAGTGCCGGCAGCGAGGTGTTGCCCGTGCTGCTCAAGGCCTGCAATATATATATAGTGATAGTGTCGCTGTTCTTCATCAGCGAGTTTCTCCATTCGCTCTACGAAATATCCAGCGAGCATCAGAAGTTGCGCAACCGTCCGTTAAAGGGCGTCTATCAGATGTTCAATCTTCTGGCGGTCGTCGTGGGCTTCATCCTCGTGGTGAGCATCATCGTCGACAAGAGTGCCGGAGCCGTCCTTGCCGGACTCGGAGCCTCGG
>HF992550.1 GCA_000436695.1 Prevotella sp. CAG:1185
CCACATCGCCAAGGGGCGTGGCGTAAGCGCCGAACTGGCTGTTAACGGATGCGCCGTCGAAGGCTGCCTTATGGCTCGGTCCCAACAGGAACACGCGCTTATAGCGTTGCGCCGGATTGATGCGCATATATGCCTTTGCTGCCATTGCTCCCGAAAAGACATAGCCTGCATGGGGCACAATAATGGCGCGCACGTGTGTCGCCGGACTAACTCCGGCAGACTTCAAAAAGCCGTCGACATCATCGGCAAGTGTGTCTGCCGAGGCTGAATAAAACTGTCCTGCAACGGCCGGCATCCGCCTGTCGGCTGTATTGTGTGAACATGATTGCGAAATGTGTGTTGCCGCCATAATGATAAGTATTAATAATATCTTTGTTTTCAAGGCTGATATAAATAATTGGTATCGTATCGCAAATATACAAAAATAATTGGGAAAGGGAGGGGAAATTTTTATTATTTAGGAGTTAAAGGAGTTAGAGTAGTTAAAGGAGTTAAAGTCATATGCTTTGTGGATTAAGAACAGCTATAAGAAGTTGGTCGCAACAAAGCTAATGTGCCGGCTGATTTGCAATTGTCGTGCAAGCGAGAGCAGAAGCAAAT
>HF992551.1 GCA_000436695.1 Prevotella sp. CAG:1185
CCACAGTGCAGAAAACGCATTCAGCAAGGTCATGCTCTACTGCGGTGCATCTCTTTATCGCGACGAGGTTGACGCCCGCTATATGGAAGAAGCCCAGACAGGTACGGCAACATATACAGGCTCTGTAACCAAGCAGGAAGGTCTTGTAGACCTTGTTTCTGATGTTAACGGATACACCGAAGCCAACTTCCCCACCGGTCAGCGCCCTGACGGCTACGACAGCGACAACGACGGAATGCCCGACGAATGGGAAATTGCCAACGGCCTTAATCCCAACGATGCCTCAGATGCAAGTCTGTATACTATAGACACACAGAAAGGATGGTACACCAACGTTGAGGTTTATATCAACTCTATCGTTGAGAATATCATGAAATCTCAGAACACGGATGCCCTAAATACCATTGACGAGTATTATCCTTCATGCGTATCTACAGGCATAAGCAATGAAGTTACCACTTCTGAAATAAAGAAGATTGAATACTTCACACTTGGCGGAGCCAAGTTAAATGCACCATCTAAAGGCATAAATATCAGAAAGATAACCTACGAAAACGGAAAGACAAAGACTGATAAAGTTATAAAATAAGATTCGTTTTATTAGACCTTTATGAAAAGAGTGAGGACATTAATGTTACTCACTCTTTTTTTGATAAAGAATATTAACCACATTTTAACATAAAAAGAATTGTCCAATACAAATAAAATCTCTATTTTTGTAAAATAGATAACAATATTAATAATTAAAAAAGTTATGATTATGAAGAAAATTTTACGCTTATCTTTAATTGCAATC
>HF992552.1 GCA_000436695.1 Prevotella sp. CAG:1185
GCTGGCACAGAAATATTGGATTGGCGATATGTCAGAAGACAATGCGGTTGCTTTTACTGAAAACGGATGGTCTGCTCAGACATCTCTTATTGCACCATATTCAGTATTCTATGTTGAGGCTCTCGGTCATGAAACAGAGGCAGAAACAATTTATGATGCTAATGTGACTGTTAAATTCACTGCTGCCATGCAGAAGTTTGAAACAACTTCAACAGGTGAAGGCTCACAGACCGTTTCTCTCAAGATAACGGCAGAAGACGCTGAAGGCTCAAGCAGCGCGGCTGTGCGCTATGCCGCTTCGGCAAGCAACGGCTTCGGCATGGAGGACGCACAGATGATTAGCGGACTGACAGGCAATGCCGACAACGCTCCTAAGGTTTACACCGTAGCCGGCAACACGGCAGTGAGCGTCAACCAGCTGAAGGACGCACAGCGCATACCGTTAGGCGTTACGGCAGCCGACGGCTCAGTTGTAACCCTTACATTCAGCGGCGTTGCAGCTGTTAAGGATGCCGCTATCTACGATGCCGAGCTGCAGAGCGAGACACCGCTCTATGAAGGCTATCAGCTCACGGTTAACGGTCCGTCATACGGCCGCTACTTCCTGATAGGCCACGGCTCAGGCACTACCGGCATAACAGAAACTCCTGTTGAGGGCAACGTAAGCGTAAGCTCTATCGTTCCGCATCAGGTTGTTGTTACGTCAGACACTGGGCTGCGCTCAGTGAGCATCTGGTCGGCAGGCGGCGCACTCTTGAAGAAAGTAATGCCTGAAGGCAATTATACTTGCACTATTAACGGTGTCAACAGCGGTGTTGTTATCGTCCGCATTGACACAGCAACAGATTCGCATGTAAATAAAATAAGAGTTAGGTAAGTTTTGGCCGTAAGGTCAAATTGCAGGTGAGTGGGAGTGTCCGTGAGGATGCTCCCATTTTTTTGTTTATATTGTTGAGCGTGGGCAAGCATGACAGATGATAGTTGGTTGTTATATGACACAGGCAGGCGGTAGAAAGCATAAATATACTGATGCTTCGCAAGTTTTCTGTATTACCGCATGATGACTTTTTGAAACATATTAAGGCTATATTAAAGATGTTTTTATGATAAATTATACGTTTAATATGTTAAAACCGTAATAATATTTGACACATTGAAAAGTTTGCACTATCTTTGACACTGAAAGGCAACTGGCAGAACATAACGCCGAAGTACCTTAATTATATATATTGTGAAAATAGTTAATCAAAACATAAACCTTAAAACTATGAATTCAGAAAAGGTTACACGTATGGAGCACGACCTCCTCGGCTCACGTGAGATTCCGGCAGACGCATTGTATGGCATACAGACATTGCGCGGCGTTGAGAATTTCTCAATCAGTAAGTTCAATCTCAGCCAGTATCCGCTGTTCATCAACGGTCTGGCATACACCAAGTGGGCTGCGGCTGAGGCCAACCATCAGCTCGGGCTGCTTACCGATGCTCAGTATGAGGGCATCAAGGCAGCTTGTCAGGACATACTGGCCGGCAAGTATCACGACCAGTTCCCCGTGGACATGATTCAGGGAGGTGCAGGCACCAGCACCAACATGAACGCCAACGAGGTTATAGCCAACATTGCCCTGAAACACATGGGGTTCAAGCCGGGCGACTATGAGCACTGCTCGCCTCACGACCACGTTAACCGTTCACAGTCGACCAACGACGCATATCCTACGGCTATCCACATGGGCCTGTATGCCAGCCATCTCGCCCTTGTTCCGCATATCAAGGAGCTTATAGCAGCGTTCCGCAAAAAGTCGGAAGAGTTTGCACATATCGTAAAGATGGGGCGCACCCAGTTAGAGGACGCAGTGCCGATGACGCTCGGACAGACATTCTCAGGCTTTGCAAGTATACTTGAGGCAGAGCTGCTGCATCTCGACCAGGCTGCAGCCGACTTCCTTGAGGTCAACATGGGCGCAACGGCCATCGGCACCGGCATCTGCTCAGAGCCGGGCTATGCCGATAAGTGCGTCAAGGCTTTGGCCGAGATTACCGGATGGGACATAACCCTCGCTAAAGACCTTGTTGGCGTAACGTCAGACACGTCTTGCATGATAGGCTATATGTCAGAGCTGAAGCGCATAGCCGTTAAGCTCAGCAAGATAAGCAACGACCTGCGTCTGCTTGCCAGCGGTCCGCGCTGCGGTCTTGCCGAAATCAATCTTCCGGCACGTCAGCCCGGCTCGTCAATCATGCCCGGAAAGGTTAATCCCGTCATTCCGGAGGTGGTAAGCCAAGTGGCATTCAAGATTATCGGCAACGAGCTTTGTGTCACCATGGCAGGCGAGGCGGCACAGATGGAGCTTAACGCCATGGAGCCTGTCATGGCTCAGTGCAGCTTCGAGTCGGTAGACCTTATGGCCAACGCATGCGACACTCTGCGCACGCTCTGCGTTGAAGGCATCACAAGCAACGAGGATAACTGTCGCCGCGAGGTTAACCGCAGCATAGGCATCGTTACTGCCCTCAACCCCTACATAGGTTACGAACATTCTACCGAGATTGCCAAGAAGGCCATGGAGACAGGCCGCGGCGTGGTTGAGCTTGTGCTTGAGGAGGGCATACTTACCCAGAAAGATCTCGACACCATTCTTGATGCCAAGAACATGGTTCGCCCTGTTAAGCTCGACATTCACCCTAAATGTTAGTTTTCTGTTCCTGCTTTCAGTCTTTAACTTCGTTTAATGGCTAAGTTGGTATATTCCGTGCCGTCCGGTTTTTCAAAATGAATCCGGGCGGCACGCTTTTTGTCCTCACTGCCGTTGATCCGCGCTTCTGTCGTCATAGTCTGCTGTTTTTATATGGTCAGCTATGTCTGCCCAAAGGCATATTACAATATGTTCGATACAAGGCAACTGCTTTGCCGAATAAAAATGGGTGGTTTTCACTAAGAAAACGGCCCACTTTTGCATCATAAGTGGCCGAGTTACGATGCGTAAACGATAGGTTAATGATTTGAAACCTGCACACATGGTTTTGATTACAGTTTTTCTTCTTTAGCCATTTATCCCGGGTTGACTTTAATCATAAGCGTGCTTTTTCCTTATGATTTTTTGATGATTCGCACGTTGCTGCTGTTGCTGCCTGTAAGTTTTATGCGAGTCGCTTATACGCAACCGGCTAATAAAGTCTGATTTTATGAATATTTTATGCGGGGCACACAGTTATAGGCATGACTCTTTATGTTCACTTTTGACATATTTTCAAAAAACATTGCGTTGATTTTGAAAAATCGATGATTTGCATTATCTTTGCAAGAAGATAAGCTGCATCTCGGCATAACGCTCAAACTTATGTTTGGCGGTTCTGCTCTCGATTTGCATTATCTTTGCATAAGATAAGCTGCATCTCGGCATAACGCTCAAACGCTGTTTGGCGGTTCTGCTCTCGATTTGCGTTATCTTTGCAAGAAGATAAGCTGCATCTCGGCATAACGCTCAAACTTATGTTTGGCGATTCTGCTCTCGATTTGCGTTATCTTTTTACATAGAAGGTGGAATATAGACAAATTAAATATGGAACAGAAATTTTTTATATATAACACATTGAGCCGCCGCAAGGAGCTTTTTGTGCCGATACACAGTCCCAATGTGGGCATGTATGTGTGCGGACCTACGGTTTATGGCGATCCGCATCTGGGTCATGCCCGTCCGGCAATAACCTTCGACATCCTTTTCCGCTATCTTAAGCATCAGGGCTATAAGGTGCGCTACGTCAGAAACATCACTGACGTGGGCCATCTGGAGCACGATGCCGACGAGGGCGACGACAAGATAGAGAAGAAGGCACGTCTGGAGCAGCTCGAGCCTATGGAGATAGCCCAGTATTACACCAACCGCTATCACGACGCCATGAGGGCTCTCAACGTGCTGCCGCCGAGCATCGAGCCTCACGCTACGGGACACATCATAGAGCAGGAGGAACTGGTAAAGCAGATTCTCGACAACGGTTTTGCCTATGAGAGCAACGGCAGTATCTATTTCGACATTGCCAAATATAACGAGAAATATCACTACGGCATACTGTCGGGACGCAATCTCGACGACGTTATCAACGCCAGCCGTCAGCTCGACGGAGTGGGCGAGAAACACAATCAGGCCGACTTCGCCCTGTGGAAGAAGGCACAGCCCGAGCACATCATGCGCTGGCCGAGCCCGTGGAGCGACGGTTTCCCGGGATGGCACTGCGAGTGTACAGCCATGGGCCGCAAGTATCTCGGCAACCACTTCGACATACACGGCGGAGGAATGGATCTTGTGTTCCCTCACCATGAGTGTGAGATAGCCCAGGCTGTGGCAAGCCAGGGCGACCAGATGGTTAAATACTGGATGCACAACAACATGATAACCATCAACGGACAGAAGATGGGCAAGAGCCTCGGCAACTTCATCACGCTCGAGCAGTTCTTCACGGGCAATCATCCGAGCCTCGACAAGGCTTATTCGCCCATGACGATACGCTTCTTCATCCTGTCGGCCCACTACCGCGGCACGGTGGACTTCTCTAACGAAGCCCTGCTGGCAAGCGAGAAGGGACTGGCACGACTGATGTCAGGCATTGCCGACTTAGACCGCGTGCCCGTGTCAGACAAGTGCGACGCACAGACCGAAGAGTTTGTCAAGGGTCTTCGCCAGAAATGCTACGACGCAATGAACGACGACCTTGCCACACCGCAGGTTATCAGCTATCTGTTTGAGGCATGCGGAGTGGTCAACAAACTGCTTGACCACAAGGCAACGATATGCGCCGACTGCCTGAAGGAACTCAAGGACACCATGCGTCTCTTTGCCTTCGACCTGCTCGGACTCAAGGAAGAGCACGAGGGCAACAACAGCGCCCGCGAGGAAGCCTACGGCAAGGTGGTTGACATGGTGCTGAGCCTAAGGGCCAAGGCAAAGGCCGAGAAAGACTGGGCCACGAGCGACCGCATACGCGACGAGCTTGCCGCTGCCGGATTCGAGGTGAAAGATACCAAGGACGGCTGCGTATGGAAACTTGATAAGTAGAATATTGAATGGGAGTGATGGAAACCATGGAAGCTCCACAAGCTATGGTGTCCATGATAACCGTTGGAGTCATGAGAGCATATTTAGGTTATGCGCTCCGATACAGTAAACGACACAACTGTAGCGCATGAATCCTGTTACTGCTAAATATCTGATAACGTATATGTGTGAAAAGAACGGCGGCACACGGCCGCACCCCTTGATGGCAGTCAGTGACGCCGCTCTTTTCTTTAATTTAAAATCTTTTATCCGATGCAGGATAGCCTCACCTGAGGCATTAACCAACTGAGGTCAGACTATGAGAAATATCGCTTACGTTCTGTTTTTATTGATGTTTATCCTTCTTACGGCATGTTCCGACCGCAAAGAGTATGTTATAGCCATGTCGCAGTGCAGCGAGGATATATGGCGCGACAAACTTAATGACGAGATGCGTGCAGGTACTTATCTTTATGACAACGTCAGGCTGGAAGTAGCTTCAGCCAACGACGACAACGTCAGGCAGACAGAGCAGATAAACAATTTTGTGAACGAAGGCGTGGATATTCTCATCGTTGCCCCCAATCAGATGAACACTGTTACACCGGCCATAGAGAATGCCTATAACAAGGGCATTCCCGTAATACTCTTTGACCGTAAGACCGGTTCAGACAAATACACTGCGTTTATAGGTGCCGACAACACCAAGATGGGCTACACCATGGGCGAATATGTTGCCCGCCGTCTTGGCGGAAGGGGCAGGGTGGTAGAGATTATGGGCCTTAAAGGCTCGTCGCCGGCCATAGAGCGCCATCATGGCTTTATCTCAGCCCTTAAGAATTTTCCTGATATAAAGATAGTTGCCACAGGCAGCGGCACATGGCTCCAGCAGAGCGGCCGCAAGGCCATGGACGCCATACTCGACAGCATAGGCGGCGACATCGACTACGTGTTTGCCCATAACGACCGTATGGCGCTCGGAGCCCGTCAGGCAGCTGAGGCGCGCGGACTTGCCGGCCGCATCAAGTTTATAGGCATCGACGCCCTTCCCGGCAAGAACAGCGGCATTGAACTGGTGCGCGACGGCGTGCTCGACGCTTCGTACATCTATCCCACGCGCGGCGACATGGTGATGCAGCTGGCAATGAACATTCTTGAAAAGCATCCCTATAAGCGCGAGAACCTCATGAAGACGGCTCTCGTAACCAAGGACAATGCCGAGGTTATGCTGATGCAGGCTGAAGAGATGAACAAGCTTAACGACAGGCTTGACAGGATGCACGACCGCGTGAACATGTATCTCACGCAGTATAGCCACCAGAAGGTGTATCTCATCATGTTTGTCATCATCGTTGTGCTGCTTGTAGTGCTGTTTGTTGCCTTCTACCGCAGCATCGTGGTAAAGCGCCGCATGCGCGAGGACGCTGCCAACGCCAAACTGGTGTTCTTCACCAACGTCAGCCACGAGTTCCGCACTCCGCTCACTCTCATTGCCGACCCCGTAAGGCGTTTGCTCGAGGCCGACAACCTTACCACCCAGCAGCGCTCCATGCTCTGTCTGGTCAGGAAGAACGTTGACGTTATGCTGAGGCTTGTGGGCGAGATACTCGACCTGCGCAAGATACAGAACCGCAAGATGCAGCTGAGCGTCAGCCGCTTTAATCTGTCCGAATATGTAAGTCAGTGGGTAGCCAACTTTGAGCCGCTTGCCGACAGCAAGGATGTTGAACTTAGCGTAGACTGCGGCAGCGAGACAGTCATTGAGGCCGATTTATATAAGTTGGAGCGTATATGCTATAATCTTATCAGCAACGCCATAAAATATAACCGCAAGGGCGGCCGCATAAATGTTAAGGTAAGTGTTGAAGAGCCGATGGCCGTTATTGTCGTGAGCGACACCGGCATAGGCATACCCCGCGACAAGATAGCCCATGTGTTCGACCGTTTCTTCCAGGCTTCAGGCGAAAACAGAGGAGGCACGGGCATAGGTCTTGCCATTGTTAAGGCCTTTGTAGAGCTGCATCACGGTGAGGTTACTGCCGACGGCAACGCTGATGGCGGAGCCGTGTTCACCGTTAAGCTGCCGCTGAAGCAGCCCGGCGCCAATATCGTAGAGAAGCCTGAGCTTAACTCAGATGAGATTAACAGCAGCGTGCTTGCCGACGCACCGCAGAGTGCCGGCATAGATATGATGACGGCTCCGGCCGACAGCGACCGCAAGTCGGTTGTGGTGGTAGACGACAACAGCGACGTCAAGGACTATATCGTAAGTCTGCTCTCATCCCAGTATGACGTGAAGTGCGCTTCCGACGGGCGCGAAGGTCTGGCCATGTGCCTGAAATACGTGCCCGACATAGTTATCTGCGACGTGATGATGCCCGTTATGGACGGTCTAGAGATGTGCCGGCGCCTGAAGTCGGAGACGGCAACGAGCCACATACCCGTGATACTGCTCACGGCACAAACCTTCGACGACCAGCGTGCCGAGGGCTACGACTGCGGTGCCGATGCCTACATCACCAAGCCGTTCAGCAGCAACGTCCTGCTGTCGCGTGTGCGCAATCTGCTCAACGAGCGCATGAAGCTGAAGAACATATATTCGGGCATCGACACAGAGGAGGAAAAATCGTCTGCCGACGACCCCGACACACGTTTTGTTGACGACTTCAGGCATTGTCTCAAGGGGCATCTGTCCGACTCTGAACTCAACGTTGAGACTCTTGCCGCCGAGCTTGGCCTTAGCCGTGTGCAGCTCTATCGCAAGGTGAAGCAGATTACAGGCTCGTCGCCTGTCGAGATAATACGCATCACCCGACTCAAGGCTGCCGAGCATCTGCTCCGCACAACGTCGAAGACCGTGTCGGAGATATCCTACGACGTAGGCTTCTCGTCGCCTTCTTACTTCACCAAGTGCTTCAAGGACTATTTTGGCCATCTGCCCAACGAAGGCCGAAGCGTATAGACATATATTTGCCTCATCTTTTCCGGATGAGGCTTTTTTGTGTCATGTCGCTCCCTTCCGTAAGCCTTGCCGTGTGTCTGCCGGCATCAGCCGGTCGTGTATTTATCCAAGGTATGTCTCTTTATATATAATAAGGTGAAGTCTTGGGGCATATTTTGTATAATTTTTTACCTATTATTTATACAAATTATAAATTTGTACCTACGGAATTTTGAAAAGTGTTAATTATTTTGTATTTTTGTATCAAGATTAACACATTTAACAACTTAATACACGCATTTATGGATATAAAATTACTATTCGTAGGCTTCTCGTTATTAAGTTGTTCCACCAGTGCCTTGGCAGATGATGTGCTGGGCCACGTGATAGAATATGATGGAACAAAGGTGAACACGAGAACCGACTACACCTATGACAGCAATGGACTACTTGTACAGAAGTTGGTAACAAAGCCTAACACTGAGGATGCCTCATTGATGGAAAATTACGAGAAGGTCAATTATGGATATGACGACCAAAAACGCTGCAATCTTATTGAAAATTATGTGTGGGACCGCTCGTCGCTCACCTTTATGGGCCGTCCGATGGAAGGCGCATGCACTTCATCGGTGTTTGACGACGCCACGGGCCGTGTCTCTGAGCAGTATTTTTATGAGTGGGGCACGTCCGACTGGGAAGACGACTATTCAGTGAAATGTGTTTATGAATACGACGGCAACAATGCAACCGAGAACAGATATAAAAGGCGCAACGGCACAGACCAGGCCGACCCTTATGAGATAAACGACTATGTTTATGACGACAATATGAACGTGCTGCAGAAGATACGCAACAGCTATTCGTTCAGCTTCTCTGTAGGCGACTATGCCAAGACTCCCACCGATAAAGAGGTGTATGAGTATGACGACAAAGGCAACGTTACGCTGAAAGAGACCTACATGTATTCGAGCGGCGACGACTATGATCCTTGGGGCGGAGGCTCTGATCCCTGGGGCGACCCTTGGGGCGACGGCTCTGACGAAGGCACCGATGAAGGATCTGAGTCGACAGACACATCAGACGAGGAGGACAACTGGTCGCTGATGAACAGATACAAATATGAATACGAGTATGACGAGAAGGGCAACATATCGAAGAAAACCACTTTGGCATGGCGCGACTATCTCGGCGAATACGAAACAGAGTCAGTGCTCACCTATGAGTATTTCTACGGCTCTAACGAGGCGCTGGAGCTGCCTTACACAAACAACTTCGACGCCGACGGCTCGTTTGACGGTATGACGACAGCAGGCAGCGGCGAGGCCGGAGCGGGATGGAAGCATGAAGACGGAGCTGCCGTATGTACAGCTGCCGTTAATGGCGACCCCGACAAACCCGAAATACTCTATCTGCCGGCACTGCGCTTCACAACCGACAACGAAGTAGAGATTACGTTCAAGGCAAAGGCTGCCGACGCCGCTGCTCCTGCCAAACTGCAGATGATACTTTGCAGCAACGACGACAACCACACATCGCTCGGCACAATAGGCGACGTATGGACAGTAAGCAGCACCGACTATCAGGAGATTAAGGGCCTTGTTGTTCCCGACAAGAGCGACGCCTACGTTATAGGTATCTGCTTTGACAACAACCAAACTGGCGCCGTAGTCAGCGTTGACGACATTGAGGTTAAGAACGGCCGTCCTACAGCCAGTCCGACAGCTCCTTACAACTTTACAGCCACTCCGTCGCAGGACGGCGCCCTGGAGGTTAAGCTGATATGGTATACACCTAACACCAACCTTGCCGGCGACTTCATCAACCATGCCGACAAGATGGAGCTTTACCGCGACGGCGTTGACGAGCCTATATACACCAGCCAGGCTACAGGAGCCACTCTTGCCGTTCAGTATGTAGACAGAACCATACCCGAGAAGGGCGAATATACATACCGCGTTTACGCATATCTCGACGGACTTAAGAGCGATGCTGCCGTTGTCAAGGTTAAGGTGGGCTATTCAGTTCCTTCTGAGATTGAAGGTCTTAACGCAGTTGAGAACGACGACCACTCTGTAACAATATCATGGAACGAGGCTAAGCCCGAGGACGGCGACGTTAAGTATTACGTGCTTCGCAACGGTTCTGAGGTGCTTGCCGAGGACTGCGCTGGCACATCATTTGTCGACAACACCATCGACACAAGCAACGGACAGCAGTATGTCTATTATCTCGTACAGCCTTACAACGAGATTGGCTACGGCCGCACCATGAGCACCACACTTCTCTTTGTAGGCGAGCCTACACCGGCACCGTTCAGCGAGTCGTTCGCAGGCGGAGAGCCCGAGCATCAGTGGATGAACGAGATTGTTAGCGGCTACGACGCAGCATGGGGCACAGGCGCAAGCAGTCCTTCATATCCTTCAGTTGAGCCTCAGGACGGCGACGGCGGTTTCGCAGCATTCCTGTCGACAACCCTTGCCGAGGGCAACGAAGTAAGATTCACGAGCGAGAAGATAGACGTAAGCAAGCTCGTTGACCCAGAACTCACATTCTACATGTATCTCGTTAACGGCGAGCAGACAGCCGACGCCATCGTGGTTGAGGCTTCAAAGAACAACGGCGAGTATGAGGCACTCACAAGTCCGATATATGTTTCAGGCAGCGATGCCGAAGGCTGGACAAAGCAGACAGTATCTCTCGACAAGTTTAAGGGCGAGAAGAACGTTCGCCTGAGCTTCAGAGGCATATCAGGCATCACTCACGACATACTGATAGATAACATCTCTGTAGGCGAAAAAGCTACGAGCGGCATAGGCAGCGCGCTGGCCGACGGCGTTAAGGTTTATGCGGAGAACGGCACTATAGTAGTCAGCGCTCCCGCAGAGAGCGACATTAAGGTCTACACAGCCGACGGCGCACAAGTCTACGCAGCACGCGGTGCAGAGGCACGTGTGGCAGTTGCCGGCGGACTTTATCTTGTAAGCGTCGACGGACATTCGGTTAAGGTCAGTGTAAGATAATCAGGCTTGGCTGAATAGTATACCTATATTATAAATAAATGTAGGGGCGCAGTTGTACATAATGTACTGTTGCGCCCCTTCTTGTTTTGTTTTCGGTGCCGTAAAGGATGCAGACCGATTATTTCAAATAATTCATCATAATCCGACATGATGCCCGCCTTATGTGAGCGTATTGTCTTTTGTTGTTTACTGATATGTCGGCTGTGCCAATGAGAACTCAGACGGCAATAATAACAAAGCATACGGATTAATGTATTGGTCTGCTTGTAGCATAATCCGTATTGGGCATGATGTCTGGTTAGGTATTATAGGCTATTTCGCCAAAATATGTTCGTCCGTGAAAATTTTATAATGTTAATACGGCAGCCGGATGTGCAGAATGTTATTAAAACATTTTATCTCTTATTGTTTTCATGACATGCCTGTGGGCAAGTCTTGAATAGGAAAATCTAATACTATTACATGGCTGATGTGTCTTTTAGGCCACAGAAAATGAAAAATAGCCAATATTATTCGTTCAAAACATATAAATTTTGTTTCATGAACGAAATTTTTAATTCATTGGTATAAAATTGTTAATAAAATTTTCACTATTTAAATAATTTTGCCAATGACGATAAGACGTCAGTGT
>HF992553.1 GCA_000436695.1 Prevotella sp. CAG:1185
CAGGGTGTAGCTGCCCGGCACGAAAAGATATTCGGGAGCATGGGTAGCTGCGGTCTCCGTGCCGGTATAGTCGCCCATAGCGACGGTCCATGCGGCAGGGATGTCGATTCCCTCGCCACGCGCCGTCCAGTCGGCTGTAACCGAAATCATTCCGTGGTCGGGGTGCGGCGTGTCATAAAGCGTGTCCTTCACGCATGAAGAGAGCAGCACTGCGACTGCCATTCCTAACATATTTATCTTCTTCATAATATTCTATTTTTATACATAAGAACAAATATTTGGAGAGTAGGAACTATGCCATTTGGCTGTAACTTGCTCAACCAGATTCTTCATTTTTAATTCTTCATTTAATTTGCCATACCAATGTCACTCCGGCGTTGATTGGTCCCCACCAGTTTTTTGTCTCGTTGCCACGGCGCACACGCACGCCGTTGATTACCTCATATTTCTCAAAGTCGGCGTTAAGATAGCCGAGTGCGATGCCGAGGTCGAGAGCCAGCGCCTTGCCGAGCCTCAGCCGGCAGCCTCCGGTGAGTCCGCCACCAATCAGGTCGCCCTGACGGCCCGTGTCTGAGAGCTTATAGTTAAACTCGCCCGTCTTGAACATTGCGCCCACATACCATGCCTTGCTGCTGCCTATATAATAGCGCACCTCGGGCATAACCTCCCACAGAGCGTAGCGTCGGTCTTTGTCGTTCCAGCTCCATGATGTCCATGAGCCGTTGACCAGTAAGCCCCACGACGGGCTGATGCGCCACTCGATGCCGAGGTCGGGCGTAAGCGTGGCCCAGCGCAGCAGGTTGAAGCGGAGAGAGAAAACGCCGTAATCCCTGTCGGCATCATCGTTAACATTGCTTCCGGCATCGTCTTCGGCATAAGTTTCGCGCTCCGCCGTGCCGGCAGTAAAGTCAGATGCCTTGTTGTCGTCAGCGTTGACATCCTCACGGCTGCCCTGTTTGTTCTCTTCGCGCGTGGCTTCGTCAGTCTTTGCCGTGGTGTCAGAGCCGGCAGAAACCTTTATGCGTACCGTTACCATGTCGCCGTCAGTGGCATGGTTGGCAGTTACGAAGCAGTCTTCAGTAAGGCTTCTCCTTATTATAAGTTCCGACTTCACACGATTAGAACGCATGGCAGCTGTGGCGAGGTTTTCTTTCTCGCTGCCCATAGAGTTGCAGTATCCGTCGACATATACAGGCACAGTGCCGTTGGTGATGCCCGGCATGAGCCGGTCGATGCAGTCGAGCAGGCGCGCCAGTTCGTTTTCGTTGTCGTACATGGGCACATAGAACATATCCTTTTGTGGCACGAAGCGGAATGTGTACACCGTGTCGGCAACAGAGTGCCGTTGTGCCGCAACAGGATATGTCATTGCTGCAATCAGTAATAAAAAGGTAAGAAGAGTAATCTTTTTGCTCATATTTTTATGTATTTCATTGTATTTTCTTTATGTTTCGGTGCATAAAGTAAGCAAAAAGATTTCACATATAAGCAAAATAGGTTAATAAAAATTAAGCAAATTGTCAAAATCGCATATCTTTGTTGTTTTGATTATAGTATTTTTGTCGTTTCAGCATGTTTTTTGTTGTTTCAGCACTTTTGGGGGAGTGATGATGGGAGAGAATGATGATGGGACCTATGGGACTTATGGGACCGGTAGGGAAATTATGAATTAAGAATTATGAATTATGAATTAATAATTGTGAATTATGAATTAATAATTGTGAATGTTTTTCTGGGCTTTTTTCCATTTGGCGGGCGAGCAGCCTTCTTTGTCTTTAAATGTCTTCATGAAATGGCTTTGCGACATGAAGCCGGAGGCCTCGGCTATCTCTGCAATCTTCTGTTCAGGATGATTGGTCATTCGCTGTTTGGCGTAGTCGATGCGCAGGCGCGTAATCCAGTCGCGGAAGGTTGTGTTGAGCGATGTGTTGATGTAGCCCGAGAGATATGTGCGGTTGGTGTGCAGAGTGTCGGCAAGTTCCTTTATCGTAAGTCCCGGTCTGAGGTAGCCCTCGTCATCAATCCATCTCTTTATGCTCTCGGCAATCTCGGCATAGCACGACGGCATGTCGTTGGCAACGTCTTCGGCAGTGTCGGCCTCGCATAGTATGTCGTCCTCAGAAACAATCTCACTCTCCATGGCATTTTCAACCTTCTCATAAAAGAGCATATAGTTCTGGTAACAGTGAAACAGATAAATATAGAAAGGTATCGACGAAAGTATCCACACGTGGATGTATTTGTCAGGCAGGAACGTGAGCAGACCGCAGCCCACGCCGAACACTACAGCCCAATAAGTGAAGACGGAGAGCCAGCGGATGTAGGCGCCGATGTTGTCAGAATGAGTGTTGTCGAAAATCTTTACCGCCCTGCGGTATGCCAGAATGAGTCTGCGTGCAAGAACAAAGCCGTAAATCATGAGCCATGTTGCCATGGCTAACAGTCCTGTCTTTTGAATCATGCCCTCGGGCAGATGAAACAGCACTATGGCCGAAAGCACTGAGAACAGCACCCATAGACCAATGTGGGTGAGCAGTCGGCGGCGCGTTATGTAGAAGCGGTTGAGCAGTGTGGTTAGGGCAGAGCTGAAGAGCCAGTAGCACAAAAAATAGGTTGACATGTTCATCAGTATTGCCGCATTGACATTCTTGAATCTGATGCCGTAAAAGAAGTGAACCGAATAGTTGGCGGCGAGCAGCAGCATGGCTACTCCCATGATGCGCCGCGAACAGATGTAATTGCCGAAAATAGCCTTGTCGGGCGTGCGTGCCAATAAAAAATAAAAGCCGAAGAATATCATCAACGGCAGAGCAATGCATAACGAAAGACTGTATATAGAATAATCCATAAGATGTTGTAGGTGACTATGTTATACTGCAAAGATATAAAAAAATTATCAGTAAGAAGTCCTCTTCCTCCCCTTTTTTGCCTTATAGAGGGTAGATTTAAGCGAAAAGAGAAAAGAGAAAAATGAAAAATCCAAATGTAAAACTGTTTTATAGTAACAAGGATATTTAAGTTAAGAGTGAAGAACGA
>HF992554.1 GCA_000436695.1 Prevotella sp. CAG:1185
ACAACTTTTTCAATCGTTTTCTTATACCGAACTCACGTTAATTTAATGAGTTGCGCGGTTTTTTATTACGTAAATACGGCATTTTGTGGGGATATAAAATTATGCTATACTTCTAAATGGGTAGCATTTTGTGTTTAGATTAGTAACATTTTATGTTATAAAAGATACCCTTTTACAATATAAAAGTATCCTTTTGTATTGTAATCGTTATTAGTTGAAAATCAGCAGTTTACTTATTAAAATAAAAAGCAAGTCTTGAAATGTATGATACCGACTTAAAGGTTATCTATATTATTCAAGACTTGCTTTATTTATCTATATAATATTATTGAGCCTGCAGCTCTTTTTTTAAGAATGGTGGAGTAAAGCCTTTTTCGCTTTCAGCCACTTCTTCAGGTGTTCCTGTGGATAATACTGTTCCTCCGTTGCGTCCGCCTTCAGGTCCCATGTCTATTATATAGTCGGCCAGTTTTATTACATCGAGGTTGTGTTCGATAATGATAACCGTGTTACCTCTGTCTACTAATTTCTGTAATACATTCATGAGAATTCGTATATCCTCAAAATGCAGGCCCGTTGTAGGTTCGTCAAGGATATACAGAGTTTTGCCTGTGTCGCGTTTGCTGAGTTCGGTAGCAAGTTTCACTCGTTGACTTTCGCCTCCGCTTAGCGTGGTCGACGGCTGTCCGAGTTTTATGTATCCAAGACCGACATCTTGTATAGTTTTTATTTTTCTCAATATGTCAGGAATGTTTTCAAAGAATTCCACGGCCTGGTTTATCGTCATGTCGAGAACGTCGGCAATACTTTTGCCTTTGTATCTTACTTCGAGAGTTTCTCTGTTATAACGTTTGCCGTGGCATACCTCGCATGGCACCATTATATCTGGGAGAAATCTCATTTCTATGGTCTTATATCCGTTGCCTCCACATGCCTCACATCTTCCTCCCTTGACATTAAACGAGAAACGTCCCGGCTTGTATCCTCTTATCTTTGCCTCAGGCAGATTGACGAAAAGTGAGCGTATGTCACTAAACACACCTGTATATGTCGCAGGATTAGAACGCGGCGTCCTTCCGAGCGGACTTTGGTCTACGTTTACTACTTTATCGATAAACTCAATTCCTTCAATGCTTTTATAGGGCATAGGCTTTTTGAGTGAACGATAGAAGTGTTGGCTTAATATAGGTTGCAGTGTTTCGTTTATTAATGTAGATTTACCGCTTCCGCTCACGCCTGTAACAACAATGAGTTTGCCAAGTGGAAATTCAACGTCAACGTTTTTAAGGTTGTTACCTGATGCACCTCTTAATATTATAGATTTTCCGTTGCCTTTGCGTCTTTCTGCCGGAACCTCTATTTTCATTTCTCCGTTAAGATACTGGCTTGTCATTGTGTGTTGCTTAAGCATCTCAGTTGGTGTCCCTTGGAAAACCACTTCGCCTCCCTTGCGTCCTGCCTTAGGCCCGATGTCTACTATATAATCGGCATTAAGCATCATGTCTTTGTCATGTTCCACAACAATAACTGTATTGCCTAGATCACGCAACTCTTTAAGAGATTTTATCAGACGGTCGTTATCTCTTTGGTGAAGACCTATGCTAGGCTCGTCAAGAATATAAAGCACGTTGACGAGTTGTGAGCCTATCTGAGTAGCCAGTCTTATTCGCTGACTTTCGCCTCCTGATAGTGTTGCCGATTGTCTGTTGAGTGACAGGTAGTCGAGTCCCACTTCAAGCATGAAGTCAATACGCGTAATAATTTCTTTTATTATTTCTGACGCTATTTTGGTCTGTCTTTCGTTCAGATGCTTTTTAGCTTCAGTGAGCCATTCTTTTAGTTCGCTTATATCTAGATTTGCAACTTCGGATATGTTCTTATCCCATATTTTATATGAAAGAGATTCACGATTAAGTCGCTGCCCGTGACATTCAGGACATTGACATACCGTCTGAAACTGGTCTGCCCATTTCTGTCCGCTTGCGCTGTCATCGTTTTCAATAACATTATGAAGATATTTTATAATGCCGTCAAATTCAACAAAATAGTCGCTTGATGTGTGCACGAGTTCTTTTCTTATGCGTACAGGTTCTAGTGAACCGTACAATATCTCGTTCATTGCTTCTTCCTGAATATCCTTAATAGGTGTATTTAGATTGTATTCATACTTTTCAAGAATAGCTTCTATCTGCCAGAAAATCATCTGATTCTTATATTTTCCCAGCGGAATTATTCCTCCTTGTTTTATTGACAGCCCGGTGTCAGGCATTACCTTGTTTATGTCAATCTCGTTCACATATCCGAGTCCTTTACAGCGTGGACATGCGCCTTCAGGCGAGTTGAATGAGAATTTGTTAGGAGCAGGATCGCCGTAAGATATTCCTGTGGTAGGACACATAAGCCTCTTGCTGTAGTATTTAGCCTCGTTAGTGTCCTTCTCCATTATCATCAGGAGTCCGTCACCTTGTTTCATTGCAGCTGCAACACTCTTTTTAAGGCGTTCGTCATCCTTGTCCTGTACCTGCAGTTTGTCAATTACCACTTCAATGTTGTGGTTCTTGTATCTGTCGGTTTTCATACCGCGGACAATTTCTTTTACATCACCATCTACTCTTATGTATAGGTAGCCTTTCTTGCGCATACTTTCAAACAACTCACGATAATGGCCTTTACGGTTGCGAACGAGTGGGGCAAGTATGAAAATCTTTTTACCATCGTATTTCGTGTGAATCATTTTCAGCACGTCTTCTTCCGTATATTTCACCATCTCCTCGCCGGTAGCATAGCTGTAAGCTATACCCGCCCGTGCATAAAGCAGGCGCAAGTAATCATAAATCTCAGTTGTCGTTCCGACAGTTGAACGTGGATTCTTGTTTGTTGTCTTCTGTTCAATGCTTATTACCGGACTTAGTCCTGTAATTTTGTCAACATCAGGACGTTCCATTCCTCCAAGAAAGTTTCGTGCATAAGCAGAAAACGTTTCGATATATCTTCTTTGTCCTTCAGCGTAGATTGTATCAAATGCAAGCGACGACTTGCCCGAACCGCTCAGTCCTGTAACTACAGTCAGGCTGTTGCGCGGTATTTCTACATTTATATTTTTTAAGTTATGTACACGTGCTCCCCACACGTTTATTTTTTCGTCTTCTCTATCCATCTTTATAATTGAATATTTGATGATGACTTTTCGGATGCTTATTCAGTTGCTGTAGAGCCAGACTCCTCAGAATACCCCCTTAGAAGGTTTACGTCTCTTCTTATGTTGAAGGTACGTCCGTCAGCTCCTTTGGCTTTAACCAATACGAAATAAACTCCTTGTTTTACATCCTTTCCATTGTACTTACCGTCCCAGCCACCGGCTGGGTCATCCCATTCATACAACTTTTGTCCCCATCTGTTGAATATGTATGCATGGAATTCTATGATAGACTGATAGCCGTCTTTGGCCTTATAAATGTCATTAATACCGTCTCCATTGGGCGAAAATGCATTTGGCATTTCAAGTTTGCTTTCACTGATTGTAACACTCATCGGCCCAACTTCATCCCAGTATTCCTGAGTATATGCAATAGTGTCGTTGCCATTGATGAATGTGGCATAAACAACAATGTTGTGAGTGCCGGCTTTAGTGAATGTATATTCCGTATCTTCTTCATATCTTGTCAGATAAGGCTCACTTTCACCATTAAGAGTAAAACGCCATTGGTATGTAGCGCTATATGAGCCTACATTCTGCGGATTTGCACGAAAGCGCCCTAAAAGAGGCGCATTTCCCGACATGTTTGAGTTTTCTTCTTCACCTTCTTCAGTTACATACGTGGCCGTAGGACTTATTGTGGGTATTTCGTCATAATCATCGGCCTTAATACTCACAGCATTTATTAGCGTTATAACGCAAGCAAATAAAAGTCTGATTTTCATTTCCTCAAAATATATTTATGCAAATTTACGTAATAAAGTTGATTTAGACGCTCTTTTTTTGTATTTTTGCACACAAAAGTTTGGTTATGTCCGGCATCAGGCATGGCAGATAAGTCATTATAAGACTGTAAGGTGGCTGTGTTTTTGCTTTAGCCGGTTTTGATAAAGTAATTCCAAATAAAAGAAATATGAGGCATTTTTCAAGATATATCATATTGCTTGTCGCATTATTTGCGACTATTGATATATCCGCACAAAGCAGTGATGTGCAGGATATGCACAAGGTAAAAAAGAGTGAAACCATTTTCGGTATAGCCCGTAAATATGGTATTACGGTAAGTGATCTTATTAAGGCTAATCCTGAAATGAACGATCCTGGCTATGAACTTAAGAAAGGTGATTATATATTTATACCCAGGGTTAAGACAACTGTTACAGCTAAAACAGGGAATACTAATATAAAGGTTGCAAAGGCTTCGTCCAATTCTGTGAAAGTAGGCGTATTGCTGCCACTGCACAATGTAGACGGCGATGGTCGTAGAATGCTGGAATATTATCGTGGTATGCTTATGGCTTGTGAAGATTTAAAGAAGGAAGGAATCTCAATAGACATAAATGTTTATAACTTGCCTATTGACGGTGATGTCTATCAAACGCTTTCCATGTCAGGGCTTTCTAAATGCAATGTTATATTTGGTCCTCTTTATACAAAGCAGGTTAAGCCTATTGCTGAATTTGCAAAGGAAAATGGCGCAAAACTTGTTATACCATTTTCAATAAATGGTAATGATGTAGCTTCTAATTCTAGTATTTTTCAGGTTTATCAGTCGCCCGAATATTTCTATAATGAAGTTATAAAGCATTTTCTTTATCGTTTCAGCAATTATCATGTAGTGGTTATAGACTGTAACGACCGCACGAGTGACAAGGGTGTGTTTACCTTCGGATTGCGTAAACAACTTGAAGAGCGTAATATTTCATGCAGCGTTACAAATCTTAATTCGAGTGACGAAATGTTTGCCAAGTCATTTAGTGCAATAAAGCCGAATATGGTTATATTGAACACTGGCCGTTCGCCCGAGCTTAACGATGTACTTGAAAGGCTTGACGCGCTTACAGGCGAGCATCCTTCTTTGGCTGTATCTTTGTTTGGTTATACAGAGTGGCTGATGTATGTAAAATATAATCAAGATAAATTCTTTAAATACGATACATATATTCCGACAGCAGGATACTACAATTCTTATTCAACTAAGGTTAAGACATTAGAAAATAGGTATATGCGTTGGTTTAACAGCAGCATGATGGACTATCTTCCGCGTTTTGCTCTGACTGGTTATGATCACGGAATGTTTTTCCTCAGAGGAATATATAATAATGGAAAGAAATTCAACGGAAGTAGTGTTGACAAGAATGCGGTTCAGACGCCGTTGCATTTCACAAAACTTGGTTCAGGAGGATATCAGAATTCAGGTTTTATGTTTGTTCATTACAATCGTAACAATACTATATCACTTATCAATTTTTGACGTATAAGATGCGTAAATTTATAATTTCAGCTGTATTTACATTGCTGGTGACAGGTGCCTATGCTCAGATAGGAGAGTATCGTAATAATATGAGTATTGGTGTAAATGGCGGTTATGTGCTTAGCAACGTAGGCTTTAATCCTAAAGTTAACCAAACTTACCATGGTGGATTTACAGGTGGTGTGTCTTTCCGTTATGTATGTGAAAAATATTTTACTACAATTTGTGCATTGCAGGCAGAAGTCAATTTCGCTCAGATTGGTTGGAAAGAAGACATACTCGATATAAATGACGCTCCAGTGATTAATCCTGTTACAGGTGTTGCCGAGCAGTATAGCCGTACAATGAATTATGTGCAGATACCAGTGTTTGCGCATTTGGGATGGGGGCGTGAAGATAAAGGATTTCAATTCTTCTTTCAAGCAGGACCTCAGTTCGGATTTTGTTTGAGCGAGTCGACAAATATGAATTTTAATTTTGAGGATATTAATCTTTCAGACCGTGTTAACAGTACTATAGCTCAGGATACTATGGCTGTTGAAAATAAATTTGATTATGGTATAGCTGCCGGTCTAGGTGTGGAGTATTCACATCCGAAGGTTGGGCATTTTCAGCTTGAGGCAAGATACTATTATGGATTGGGAAATATCTATGGCGATTCAAAGAAAGATTATTTCGGAAAATCTAATTTTGGAAATATAGTTGTAAAACTCACATATCTGTTTGATATAATCAGAACAAAGAAATAGATGTTGAGATAAAGTAAATTTAGTTTAGAATTAAATATAAGGCACATACGTCGTGACAGATGTCAGATGTATGTGCTTTTTTTATTGATAATAATGTTTATATGATGATTATTTAGTCGTCCCTTAAAAAGCCCATTTTTGCGAGACATTGTTCCGACACCTTTACAAACGTATACGTAATTGTAGATCTAAATCAGTTGCTGAAGAATGCGCAATCATTTGATAACTGCTGCCAATTTGATCTCTGTCAAAATATTTGGTTGTACCTACTTTAGCTATAAATGTGAAAGACTTCAAGAAATCACAACTCGCGACAAATGCACACCTTATACCATTACCATAAAAAGAAGGAAATGAAAATGAATAAAGCATACCTTTCTCATATGAATATACACGACTGTCATAGCTGTCTGTTTTAAAATAGCCAAATGATAAATCTAGGTTAATTGTCTTTCGCAATTTATAATGAGCATTTTGAGTTATCATCCATCCCATACTATTTTCTTTATATGAAGTGTATGCCAAATCAACTTGTGTCTTTAATCTCAATTCATTAGAACTATATGCTGCTGACAACCTGCCCCTATGGTCTATTTTGTTTATCAGATATGTTTTATCAGCATTGTCCTTTTCACGTACCTTTATCCTATAGCGTGCCGCAAAAGTCCATTTAGACTTCATAAAAGTTAATTGTAACAAGTTATCTGACGAACGTGAACTATTTGAAGCCTGATACTTTGGCCAGGCAAAATAAGCGAAATCTGTATATGCCATAATATTTAATGAGGAGATAGGCCTCCAAGTAAGTCCAACATAAATTCCACTTTCATTTTGAACAGCACCTCCCTCACTAAAACTTTCAGCAAATAATGCATAATACTTATATGAATAAAAACGTTGCAATGCTAACACCGACATGCGATCTGATATATTATAGCTAATGGTATTTATTGTTGCCATAGCTTTACATCCTCCTGTGGCTGTTTCTCCACTAAATGAGAAACGACTACCTGTATAACCATAATTTACACCAATATTATAAAATGTTTTCCCATGTGCGTAATGTTTACGATAAACAGCTGTTGTCTTAGGTACAAGCTCTTTGTCCAAAGATGTATATACAGCAGTTGCACCAACATAAAATCTGCCAGAACGGTAATCAACATTACCACCAAAAAGAAAATGGGAAGAATTATTTTTCTTATCCATTTCTGTCTTCGTTCTATGATATCCGGAACTTAATATTGTTGCAATTGTACTATCGCCCTTATTTAATGTAGCATCAAATTTACGTGATGATACAAATAAACTGACATCCAAACCTTTTAATATATTAAAAGTTCCTGCTGCTCCTTGCAAATAGTTACCGTCTGAAGCAGAAGAATGTGCCCTAATATTACTACTGCCTCGACCCATCGAAGAAAGTGTTGAAAGTTTGCCAAATCCAAAATTGTTATTTATGACAAGTCCCATTCCAAAACGTAACCTGTACCTGCCTAATGCCAACGTTTTTATATGTCCTAACTTTTTCAATACCAGATAAAATGAATAAAAATCATATCCCATTTTATTTCTACCAGCAAAAAATGGCTCTCCTGCATCTTGAGATCCAAGAAATCCCAACCTTACATAATCACCATAATCAAAATCATATCGAATACTATGCTTATATTTATAGCCCAGATACCCATTGATGTCACCTTTTCTGTTATAAAATGGCACTTTGAGAGTACCAACTATCTCATGTTTTCCATACTTCACAATATTCTTTAATGACGGGAAAACCTTTTTATGTACATCTCCAGCATAAGTAAAATAAAATAAAAGTCGCCGTTTATAATATGACAGATCTTTTATCATGACAAGTTCGCCCAAAGATTTCATTGGACCATAACGATAAAGATATTCGCTTATATCCTCTATATCCTTTGCTGTCAAAAAAGGAAATTGCTCCAAATCCTCTCTTGACGCAGTATTAATATTAATGGGATTTTCTTCTAAATCACATAAAAGATCAAATGATGATTCCCATGAAGACGACTCAATATCTTCAAGTTCACTTAACTGATACAGAAATTGCTCCCACTCATGTCCTTCTCCGGCACAAAATGACAATAAAGGACAAAATGACAATACAACAATTAATAGGTTTTTCATCTTTAGATTTTAAAAGGTTTAGTCTGATTGCAGAATACAGGCCTGAACGTCACATAAGATACATTATTTACAAAGTTACACATTTTTATACAGAAAAGCAATAATCTAAGAAATTTATTAATAATAAACCCAACAGCAAAGACAATGAATATTAAGATTTTTATTAATTTTGCAATATCAACAAGTTTAATCAAAGACATAATATAACGTAATTCTTCAATTAATAAAAACAGATTACTATGATTGATGAAATCTTAAGCTATAACCAAAAATTTGTGTCAGACAAAGGATATGAGCCATATGCAACAACAAAATATCCAGATAAGAAAATTGCAATCGTATCATGCATGGACACAAGACTTACACAATTACTAATGGCTGCATTAGGAATAAAGAATGGAGACGTTAAGATGATAAAAAATGCAGGAGGCATTATTCAATCACCCTTTGACAGTACCGTACGCAGTCTACTCGTTGGAGTTTATGAACTTGGCGTCAAAGAAATAATGATTATAGGTCATACAGACTGTGGAGCACAACATCTTAATCCTGACGAAATGATCAGCCTAATGCTAAAAAGAGGTATATCCCAAGAACACATTGACATGATGAAATATTGCGGAATTAACTTTAAGTCATGGCTTAACGGATTTGAAAATTCTGAAGAGGCTGTAAAACAATCTGTTGAAATAGTAGCAAAACACCCACTAATGCCTAGAGATATTGTTGTACGAGGATTTATCATAGACTCGTATACAGGCAAACTTACAGAAGTTGAATGCTAAATTATAAATATGCAAGAATAAGCATTAAAAGATATTCTATATAATGCTGCTACTGATTCATAATAACAAAATATTTCTAAGCAATACTTAAAATAAAGATATATCATTTTGCAACACAAAAGAAGGTCTTTAATGCTATAAAACACCTGACTTTACGATGCCAAAGGCATCTCCGACTAAAGACTTGTATATCAACATATTGGAAGTCTAAACAAAACTCAGTGAGTTATTTATTGAAACTCACTGAGTTTTTCTATGAAAACAACTGAGTTTGCTCATAAAACTCAATGATTTTTAAACACTATGCCTATAGAAAAATTAAGCAAGAGCCCAAAATATAGACTAGGACAACTATCATTTCACAGAAACACAATATGAAGTATAAATAAAGAAAGCGCTAGTAATTTCTATACGGATAAAAAAACTGCAATAAGGGAGTAATATCAAAATGAACCTTTTTAATTGACAATTATATCTGACATTAAGATAAAAGGAATAAAAGACTATTGCAATAATATACAAATTATAAAAAATCCCGGCCGAATTAAATTTCAGCCGGGATTTCGATATTTATTAAATCGTTAAATTCAATACTCAGAATTAATTAGAAGAACAAATAGCGGTTATCTGTAACATTTGCCTTAAAGTAAAGTTCCTGCATAAAGTTACCAGCATATTGCAGCAATTTCTGACGCTGACGCTGTTCATACTCCTTTGCATTAAACTTAACCGGACGCATCTTCTTATCAACGACTTGGAACATATAAACGCCGCCATTACCCTTAACTGCTGAAGAACAGAATTTGCCTTTTGCAGTTGCAGATACAGCACCACTCAATGCAGGCTCACTCATACCCGTAGACTGAACAAATACAGGAGCTGCAAATGTAACCTGATTTACATTAGAGATTTGAGCACCCTTTGACTTTGCAGCAGAAATGCTATTCACGCCTTTAACTTTTGCCATAAGCATTTCAGCTTTTTTATCACGAAGAACTTCTTGTCTTACATAATTCTTCACATTTACATCATCAAGTCCACGATAACCTTTCTTGTTAACCTTTGTCATAACCAAAACAAGAAGATGGTCATTGTCGCCACACTCATAAAGAGGTGATACGCTATTTTCATCAGCTTCAAATATCCACTTCATAGCTTCGCGTGTGCCATGTATGCCAGCAACATAATGCTCTGAATTACGTATATCCATACGCTCTTGCACTTTGTAGCCATATTTTGAAGCATTCTTCTGCATAGCCTCAAGAGTCTGATTCTCACTTACAAACTGACTAAACTTGTTATAAGCAGCAGAATAAGTATTCTTTGAGAATTCAATAGGCTTCTTTATCACAGCCGCAACATACTTTTCTGTCATTCCCTTGCGGTCAGTAATTTGAAGAATCAAATTACCCTGTGTAAATTTAAGATTCTTAAGTTCATTTACAGGTAATGTATTAAGTGCCTCTATATAAGACTTTGTATCAACATCCATTGAAGGTGCATTCTGATACTGATTTGATGTGATCCAATTCTTTTCACCTGTCTGACCATATTTCTTAGCAATAGCTTCAAAATCTGCACCACCCTTAAGAGCAGTATAAATACTATCAGCAGTCTTTGCGGCATCTGCAGGTGTTGCGCCACCAACCTGAATCGCACGGAACTGAACAGAATCAGGCAACTGTGTCTTAGACATCAACTTAATAATATTTATTGTGTTGTCCTGCTTGTTTTCAACAGGAGCTGTTGTCGAGCCAACTGCAACAGAATCAAGACGTGCTGCGATATCAGAAGGGAATGCAGCCTTAGTCTGCGGTATGCCAAGATATGTAACCAAAGAGCCGCTCTTTCTTACCACATCTGTAGGATCAGCAACCTCACTCAAAGATTTAACATATCCAGCAACAGTTTTATTAAGCTCAGCACGGTCTGCCTTTGAGGGAACAACCTGATAATCAACATATTTTATTGAACGTGTTTCTTCATATTGTTTGAAACGCGGTTTCAGTTCCTCATATTTTGCTTTAAGGTCACTGTCAGAGATTTTAACTTTATTGTCATTAATTGAAGAATATGCAAATGAAGCAAGCTGTATATTGCTTTCCTGATTTTCATCTGTATATGCCATCTTTGCTGAAACCGGATTAGAAAGCAGACAGCCAGCAAGCAATGTCTGATACTTCTGAGCCAAAAGCTGCTGACGCAAAGACTTCTCTATAAATGTCCAGAAATTATAAATTCCCTGATACTGTTCTGCCATCTGAGGATTTGTAGTCTGAGCCTGCTTATACTCTGCAAGGAATTTTTTAAGCATATTGGCATCAAAACGGCCGGTCTGCTGATTAACAAACGGAGTCTGAAGAAGCATTGGATTTGTACCGGCATTGAGAACATTCTGCAATTCCTGATCAGTAACCTGCAAACCTAACTTTGAAGCTTCGTTACTAATAAGCTCGGTCTGTACAAAAGTATTCCAAACCACATCCTTCACCTGATTAAGGTCATCATCAGTAAGATTATCACGACCTTGTGTCATTTTGATAACGTTAGTGTACTCGTCAACAAGCTTCTGAAAATCCTGTACGTTGACTTTGTCACCTAAAACCTCGCCTACTTGTTGACGGCTCTCATTACGTGAAGATTCACAAGAGCGGAACAACTCTTCGGCAATAAACGCAAAAAGGGCGAATCCTATAACGCATATGAGGATAACGCCTTTGCTTCTAATTTTTCCTAATGCTGCCATTATTATAAATATTTATTTTTTTATTATTCCCTCAAATTAGTGTTTAAACAATTTAGCGCACAAAATTACAAAAAAGAAAATAAAAACAATTACTTTTCTCTTAAAAAGTTCATAGTTAATGTCTTTATATTCTGCAAATCATATGTTATTAATTCATTTTCATGGTTTTACGTTAATATTTCATAGTTGTCAAACAGACAATGACAAGATATATTTTATCTATTTTCAATTCACTATTTAACAGTACGTGCAGATGGCGCTGTCGGCAGACGCTTCTTAGCTTTAACAGTGTCTGGAGCAGTCAGAATACTATCATTTCCTGAGCCTTCTCCAAGCTGTCCTTTGACAAAAGAGCCTTTAGAATTACTTACAGTATAATGTCTCAAATGCTCATCACTTATAAAATATGTTCCCTGCATTTCACGGTCAGGCGTAATCAAACGAGAAAACTTATAACTATAAAGTTCATGAGTGTTTTGATCCCAAAACAATTCTTCGCTAGAAAAGCGAAGTCCATCAACAGTTCTCACACGGACACGTCCACGCAATTCCCATAATTTTTTTTGGTCAAAATAATAAGCTGTATCACACTGTATATAAGCCTCTATGTGAAATTTTTCATCAAATTGTTCCAAGAAAAGGCCTTTATCAAAAATCCATCTTGACGGATTTTTTGCCTGGTTAACCTCCCACCGTTCAGTTACTATACGATATTTTATCAAGCCCGAATCAGAAACCAGTGTATTGACGCCATAAGATGTCATCACCGCGACAGAATCACGAGGGTAAATTGCCGGGGCGATATGCTCCTTCCCCTCTTGACAGGAGGAAAGGATACATATTAAAGCAACAATATTTAAAATATACGGTTTCAACATCAGAACTAATAAAGAACAATATTAATCTACCTTCCACTTCATGAACCAACGCTCATTAAATGTTATTCCGATGTTTATACGGAATGTATTTTCTGTTAACAAGCCATCTGCCGAAGAATGTACCCACTGACCAGAAACATTAAGTATTGATCTATTATTATATGTATTAATAATAGGTATGCCAAATCCCGCACTAACACTTATTTCTTTTGGACCATCTTGCCCATTAATTTTAAAATAAGGAGTTGAATACGACACTCCTGCACGAAAACGGACCCTATCAATAAAATTACGGCTCATCTCATTATTACAATACTCACCTCCAACGGTAACTTTGTATCTGTCAGAATAATAATTATCAACTAAATCATATGATGGAACATTATTTACGACATTATAGACGGGATATTTTACACTACCCCACTTTTGATAAGAAAAATCAGAACCGATTTTCAACTTATTGTTATGGTTCCACATAAGTCCTGCACCTAAAGACATTGGAATCTCAAGACCATTATCTACCCTAAAAGACGTAGTATCAGCGACTCCCGTAGATGAGTTTGTCGAAATAATTCTACATTCAGGATCAGAATTCAATTTATGTCCCAAGCCGTAAGTCAGACCCAAGGTTAAGGAATTCTTTTTATTCAGATTAACTGAATACTGAAGTCCTAAATCCAATTTATAACTATTTACTGTTGCTGTATAATACTTTGACAATGTATTAACCCAACTGTCACTATAACTATTTACAACAGAACGGTTTATATCGCCCCAGATATATGAAATGTTCGCACCGACAGACAATCCTTTAACAAATTCCCATCCAGCTCCAAAATAGACCTGATGCAGACCACCTCTGCCGGAATATGTGTTTGTGTAAGTAGCATTTCTGTTACCATTAAGATAGTCTGTAGTAGAATAATTATAGCCTATATTTGTGAAAGGTATCAATCCAAAACTTACGCCCACATGCTTAAATGCACGAAATCCGGCAACAGCATACTCAAAGTCAGCGTTATTTGCATTTACCTTATGGCCATTCTCACTAAAATTCGTAATCTGCCCCGACAGTCCCGCATCAAAGATAAACGTTAAAGAATCCATCGCAGAATAAGATGCCGGATTTATATAATTAACCTGATTATGCTCTCTGAATCCTAAGCCCAATCCATTCATTCCGCGATTAAAGCCGCTGGTTTGTTCACTCTGCTGTCCCAATCCATATTGGCTATAAGGAGAATTAGTGCCACTTTGGGCGAATGCCGGAATTACACAAATTGACATTAATGTCGCGTTTAACGCCTTTCTATACAATTTCATTGTTATATTCTAATATTCTGTTAAGTCCGATGGGGACAATAAAATCATTTGCAAAGATGGGCATTTTTTCTGAAAAATGCAAATTCAGATGCACGCCACCAGTTAAATAAACAAAAAGATCTGGATATTTTTCCAAAAAAGCCCTTACATAGCCCTCTATTTCATATCTGATACCCTGAACTACCCCACTGCGTATCGCTACCTCTGTAGTATTACCTAAAGACTTTACGCATCCTTTTCTTTCAACCAAGGGCAACTTTGCCGTATGTTCATGAAGTGCCAAGAAACGCATTGTCGGGCCTAAAGATATATTTCCGCCCTCATAAATTCCCGCTGATGAAATAAAATCAAACGTTATACATGTGCCAACGTCTATAACAAGAATATTGCAATCAGGCCTTAAATAATTTGCGCCAACAACAGCTGCGAGTCTGTCAGACCCGAGCGTAAAAGGGGTAGCATAATGATTTTCTATAGGAACGGGGGTCTCTCCACTAACTAACCTAATGACACCAAACGGAAGGCTATCAATTGCAGAAAGAAAATCATCTGACAATCCTGCAACAGTAGAACATATTCCTTTATCAAAAGAATATTTGGCACTAAAAGCCAACAATCCATCTTTAGCTTCATTTTTATCAACACGAATACATTCAACGATTTTTTCATCATTGAAGCATGCGAGTTTTACGCAGGTGTTTCCTATATCGATAATCAGATTCACTTGACTGTTTTCAATTACAGCGTGCAAAATTATTAAAAAAATTGGAATAATAGTATGTTAAATGAGAAATATGAATTATTTTTGCACCGTGAAACGTTTCGGAAGACTCATAACATTAGCAATAATTTGCGTTATTTCGCTTATTTCAAACGAAATATACGCTGTAAACAACGTACAGCCGTCAAAAGCAGACAATGATTCCATTGAAATCAGTTTGCTGACATGCGCTCCCGGTAAAGAAGTTTATAGTCTTTACGGACATACTGCTATTAGATATAATGATAAAGCTAAAGGAATAGATATAGCCATAAATTATGGCATGTTTTCATTCAAAACTCCATTTTTCATTCCTAGATTCATATTCGGGCAAACTGATTATGAAATGGGAATAATTCCCTTTGATGCTTTCTGTGAGGAATACAGATATGAAGACAGGGATGTAATACAGCAGGTTCTTAATCTAACGGCAGACGAGAAAAAAGAAATTATAAAAGCTATTGAAACGAACTATCTGCCAGAAAATAGGATATACCGATACAATTATTTCTATGATAACTGCACAACTCGAGCAAGAGACATTTTACTTAATAACATTAATGGTAAAATATTTTATTCAGACAATCAAGGATCTTATCCGTCTTACCGCGATTTAATACATGCATTTAACGAAGAAGAGCCTTGGGCAAGATTTGGAAAAGACCTCTTACTTGGAGTAAAAGCTGATAAGCCAACAAATTTAAAAGAGCATCAATTTCTACCCTATAATTTAATGCATGATTTTGAGAAAGCGACTATAAAGGATTATAATGGCAAGAGTCGTCCATTAGTCATTGCACAATATAAGGTAGTTAAATGTCCTGACAACAGCCAAAGTCGTCCATTGGTCATTGCGCAAGATAAAGTAGTTAAAGGTCCTGACAATAGCATTTATACAGATAGCGAAGGCTTTCCGCTACGTCCAAGCACTTGTGCATGGATTATATTTTGCATTGTATTACTACGGACATTAACGGAATTTGTTCTAAAGAAACGTTTTATGGCATTTGATGCGATATTAATGACATTAAACGGATGTGTTGGACTGATTCTTTTCATGATGTTTTTCTCGAAACATCCGACAACGAGTACAAATTTGCAGATTTTTTTATTCAATCCGCTCTCATTATTTTATTTATATTATGTAATAAAGCGAAAGAATAACAATAAAGAGAATTATTTTTGGCGTTTTGCAATCGTCTCTCTGATAATATTCTTTATAGGAGGTTTATTTCAAGACTATGCAGAAGGCACATATATTTTGGCATCATCTTTGCTGATAAGATGCATATCTAAAATTATTCGTAAGAAGAACAATGATAAATAAATATATAACTGCAACAATTTTAGCCGTTGCATCAACTGGAACAATCAATGCCCAATATGTAAGACCAGTACCTAAACTGGTTGTAAATATTACTATTGACCAGTTAAGGTCAGACTATATTGAGGCATTTATTCCATATTATAATGAAGGAGGACTTAAAAAACTTCTGAGAAACGGTGCAGTATATACAAACGCACAATATATGTTTTCTCCTATAGACCGTGCATCTGCAATTGCTTCGGTCTCAACAGGCACATCACCTTCCAGCAATGGAATTACAGGATTTAAATGGCTGAATAAGAACACATTAATACCTGTTGATTGCGTAGAAGACAACAATTATGACGGAATTTTTACGAATGAAGGCTCATCACCTAAAAACATTGCAACTACGACAATCAATGACGAACTGAAAATCGCCACTGATGGTGAGGCCATTGTTTATAGTATTGCATTAGACCGCGATGCCGCGGTCATTGGCGGCGGACATGCAGCAGACGGTGCCTTATGGTTCAATAAAGACAACAAATGCTGGTGTTCTTCAAAATATTATTTTAAGAAAGCGCCAAATTGGCTCGAATCATATAATCTACTATATGCAAATAATTTCACAGATGAAAATATAAATGCCAATATAACAAATGTTGCTTTAGAGTGTGTAAACTCCTGCAACATGGGAATTGATGATATTCCTGACATGCTGTCAGTAACATACAGCGTGAAAGTACCAGTCAAGAAAATAAATAAACAACAAATACAAAATACATACATACAACTTGACAGGGAATTAGAGAAGCTTATATCAAAAATAGAAAATAAAGTTGGTATTAATAATGTACTTTTTGTAATTACTAGCACAGGCTATTGTGACGAGAAAGAAGTAAATTATGAAAAATACAGAATACCAAGCGGTACATTTTATATAAACCGCACAGCTAATTTATTAAATATGTATCTTGGCGCTATTTATGGTCAAGACAAATATATTGAAAGTTGTTTCTATAATCAGATATTCTTAAATTTAAGACAAATTGAACTGAAGCGTATAAATATAAATGAACTGCTAAGCAGGGCACAGTCTTTTCTTATACAGAATTCAGGAATAAAGAATGTCTTTACAAGTAAGAATTTACTCTTATATGGAGACAATGACGACTCCAAACTCCATAATTGGTATAATCCTGACAATTGTGGAGATTTAATTATTGAAGTATCTCCAGGGTGGAAACTTCTTAATGAAGATACAAAGCAACAATACATTTCAAAAGAAAATGCGTTGCCTTTCCCTGTAATATTCTATGGCACAGGCATAAAGCATGAAGAAAACACAACCCCTATAACTATTGACAGAATAGCTCCTACAATAGCTAAGATAATTAGAATAAGAGCCCCAAATGCCTGTTCAGCTTCCCCTTTGTACTAACAAAGGCTTGGAAAAATATAGAATTTCATAAATAAATTAGTACTTTTGTACACAAAAAATCATAACACTTAAGAAAATAAATATATAAAGATATGGGTTTTAATAATTTTTTAAAGTCATTATTTGGTGACAAATCATCAAGAGATATGAAGCTGATACAGCCTTTAGTAGAAAAGGTTAAAGCTGCTTACCCTGAAATAAAGGCACTAGATAATGATGCATTGCGTGCCCGCACAAAAGAAATTCAGAAGTACGTTCAAGATTCAGCTTCTGAAGAAAAGAAACAAATAGCTGAATTAAAAGCTAAAATTGAAGATACGCCTATCGATGAGCGTGAAAATATCTTCAATCAGATTGACAAACTTGAGAAAGAAGTCCTGGAAATCTACGAAAAGGCATTAAATGAGGTTATGCCTGTAGCTTTCAGTATCATAAAAGATACAGCACGCAGATTTGCCGAAAACGAAGAAGTTGTCGTTACTGCCACTGACTTTGACCGTGAACTGGCAGCAACAAAAGACTTTGTAAGAATTGAAGGAGACAAGGCAATATACAGCAATCATTGGATGGCCGGAGGCAACGACATGAAATGGGACATGGTCCACTATGACGTTCAGCTCTTCGGTGGTGTCGTATTACATCAAGGAAAGATTGCAGAGATGGCAACTGGTGAAGGTAAAACGCTTGTTGCAACGTTACCTGTATTCTTAAATGCCCTTACCGGAAATGGTGTTCATGTGGTAACTGTCAACGATTACCTGGCAAAGCGTGACTCTGAATGGATGGGACCGCTTTATGAATTTAACGGATTGTCTGTCGACTGCATCGACAAGCACAGACCTAACACACCTGAAAGAAGAAAAGCTTATCAGGCCGATATTACATTTGGAACAAACAACGAATTTGGTTTCGACTATCTTCGTGACAACATGGCTATATCACCTGCCGACTTAGTACAGCGCGCCCATAATTATGCCATTGTCGACGAGGTTGACTCTGTGCTTATTGATGATGCACGTACACCTCTTATTATATCTGGTCCTGTTCCTAACGGTGACGACCAAATGTTTGAAGAATATCAGCCTTTGGTTGAACGTCTTGTTGATGTTCAAAGAAAATTGGCAACACAATTCTTAGCTGAAGCAAAGCAGAAAATCAATGAAGGACGTGAAAAGAAAGACCAAAAGCTTCAAGACGAAGGTTTCTTAAGTCTATATCGTTCACATAAGGCTCTTCCTAAAAACAAGCCTCTTATTAAATACCTTTCTGAAGAAGGTATTAAGGCCGGTATGCTGAAAACAGAAGAGTACTATATGGAAAACAACAACCGCAGAATGCCTGAAGCTGTTGAACCATTGTACTTTGTTGTTGATGAGAAATTAAATTCTGTTGACTTAACAGATAAAGGAACTGAATGGCTTGCAAAACAAGTTAATGACAAAGAGCTATTCGTATTACCAGATATTACATCACAACTTTCTGCCTTAGAAAATGAAAAAGATATTGATGATCAGCAGAAACTTGACAAGAAAGATCAATTGCTGAATCATTACGCAGTTCAAAGCGAACGCGTACATACTCTGCAACAACTTCTAAAAGCCTACACAATGTTCAATAAAGACGATGAATATGTCGTTATGGACGGAGAGGTCAAGATTGTTGATGAGCAGACTGGACGTATTATGGAAGGAAGACAATGGAGTGACGGTCTTCATCAGGCAATTGAGGCTAAAGAGCATGTAAAGGTAAAAGAAGCTACTCAAACTTTTGCGACAATTACTCTGCAGAACTATTTCCGTATGTACCACAAGCTTGCCGGTATGACTGGTACAGCAAGTACAGAAGCAGGAGAGTTCTGGGATATTTATAAACTCGATGTAGTCGAAATTCCGACTAACAAACCTGTCATAAGAAATGATATGGACGATAGAGTTTATAAGACAGCACGTGAAAAATATAATGCTGTTATAGAGGAAATTGAGGCCATGCGAAATTCTGGACGTCCTTGTCTTGTTGGTACAACATCTGTAGAAATATCAGAGTTACTCAGCAAGATGCTGCAAATGCGCCATATACCTCATAATGTCTTGAATGCGAAACTTCACCAACGTGAGGCTAACATCGTTGCAGAAGCAGGACGTAGCACATTAGGAATGGTTACGGTAACTGATGCTGACGGCAATCAGCACACAGAAGAAAGAATGCTTGGTGCAGTAACTATCGCAACCAACATGGCAGGACGTGGTACCGATATTAAACTTACACCAGAAGTAAAAGCAGCAGGTGGACTTGCAATCATCGGAACAGAACGTCATGAAAGCCGTCGTGTCGACAGACAGCTTCGCGGACGTGCGGGACGTCAAGGTGACCCGGGAAGTTCTGTTTTCTATGTCAGCCTAGAGGACAAACTTATGCGTCTGTTTGCAAGCGAGCGTATAGCCAGAGTAATGGACCGCTTAGGATTCAAGGACGGAGAACGTATTGAAAGTCCGATGATTACGAAAAACATCGAAAGAGCTCAAAAGAAAGTAGAAGAGAACAACTTCGGTATTCGTAAGCGTCTGCTTGAATATGACGACGTTATGAACAAACAGAGAACTGTCGTATACGAAAAACGCCGTCATGCTCTTATGGGCGAAAGAATCGGCATGGATATTACAAATATCATTTGGGATCGTGTTGTAAATATCATCGAAAAGAATGATTATGAAGGATGTAAAGATGAATTCCTGAAACTTCTTTCTATGGAATGTCCATTCACAGTTGAAGAATTCACAAATGAGAATCATGACAACTTGGCAGAAAAGGCATTCCAAATGACAATGGCTGATTTCAAGCGCAAGACAGAAAGAATACAAAGCGTTGGATGGCCTGTTATCAAGGATGTGTTTGAGAATCAGGGTGACAGATATGAACGTATAATGGTTCCTATTACTGACGGCAAACGTATCTATAACATTCCATGTAACCTTAAGGAGGCATATGATACAGAATGTAAGAGTGTTGTAAAGCAATTTGAAAAGACAATTCTTCTGCACATAATAGACGATTGCTGGAAAGAAAATTTACGTGCACTCGATGAGTTGAAACACAGCGTACAAAATGCATCATACGAGCAGAAAGACCCGCTAGTTATCTTTAAACTGGAAAGCGTTAAGCTGTTTGATGACATGGTTGACCAAATGAATAACCGAATTGTTGGTATTCTTATGAGAGCCCAGATTCCTGAAATACAGCAGGAAGAAGTTCATGAGGCTGCTCCAGAGCAGAGAAGTCAAAGATATACGGAACAAAAAGATGATTTGACTGATCCGACTCAACAGGCTGCAGCTAACCATGATACAAGAGAAAGCGCTGAGCCAAAACGTCAGATGCCTATACATAAGGACAAATTACCAGGACGTAATGATCCTTGTCCATGTGGCAGCGGTAAGAAATTCAAAAACTGTCATGGAAAAGGACTTGTATAATCATTAACAACAAAAAAGAGGTTGTGCCTTTAGGCACAACCTCTTTTTTTGTGATATATAATTCAAAATAAGAATAAATCAAAGAGAAGTTATTAACAACTTTGATAAACACTACCCCAAAAAGCAGAAACATCTAAAACATAAAGAATAACACCTATTGAAATATAATGAGAAATTTAACTCAACAGACTATATTTTTAATATTTTGAATTATTGGTGTCCGCTAAAACTTTTTGCTGAACATTGCAATAAGGATTTTGTCTCTAAAAGTGATTAAATTGCCAATATAAGGGCTTAAGATTTACTTTTTTGTAATAGAAATCACATTAATGCTTTTGCTTATTCTTTCTAACAAAAAGTAAGCCCCGAAATGTTAAAATCCATATAAATATCTATTGTTTAGCAACTTATATGATTACTATCAATTTTTACCGGACACCAATAATTTTGAATCAGAATAAACGTTGTCATAAGAATTGATACCTTTACAAATTACATTAAACTAATCACGGCATTAAGATAATTCTAAATAACAGAAAAATTAAAAGCAAACTAAAGAATTATTGTTAAGATATAAGTAGGGAAATACTTTCCTTTATATAAAAAGATAAGCCAAAACGAAATACAAGTTTCAATTCTTTAACCTATTGTTTTCAATTCATAAATGAATCACTTTTACACCATAAGTGCCTTGTTTTTCAGTCACAAATAATAGAGTATTCTGCCGAAAATAAAACTAAGAAATAAAAGAAAAGAAGCTATGAGAATAGAAAATATTACAACATCCGTATATACAAATTTGGATATTCATTGGCATATACGGAGTAAGACTTTATGCTTCAAGTAACACCTCAAGCGATAAATTAATCATCACAACATAAAAAATATATAATTGTGCCAAAAGATATAAGACAAAATGGCGGGCAGGATTTTTCCTGTCCGCCATTCTATAGTTTAAAACTTTAACAGATTTATTTCTGTTTTTAGTTTATTATTTAACAGCAACTTTACTTGTAACTGTTCCGTCTGCAGTAGTCATTCTTACTACATATACACCAGAAACAAGGCTTGATGCATCATAGCTGCATACGTTTGTACTTGCAGCCTTGCTACCAACTAATGTACCAGAAGCAGAGTAGATGTCAAGGCTCTTAATTGCACTTGAAGGTGAAGTTGCAACAATAGTCTTGCGTGCAGCATCATAACTTATTGAAGACTTAGCAGTAACAGCATCTGTTGTATTAATACCTGTTGTTTCACCAAGTATTGCACGGATAGCAGGAGTACCAAGACCTAAAGAAGTCTCATCGTAAGCATACGTCTCTCCGCCATTATCAACAAGCATATAAAGCTGTCCAGGTTTAACATTATCAATTACCAAAGCAAAACCTGTATATGTTACAGCGAAGATATAGTCACCAGGCTCCAATGTTGTCGGCTCATCCAATGGATACTCAACCTGACCTGTTGTATTGCCCTGATCACCAATAGCTGTAAATACTTGCTCACCTAATGGCATATATCCATATGGGTCAGGTGTTGCATTAGGATCAAACTTATAACCCTCGAGGAATACAGGAGAATCACTAGCTAAGCCCCATCCAATAGAGAGAGCCTTAAGGTCTGTAGTCTTATTAATATGGAATACGACAGCAGCTGTACATGAAGTATCGTCACCAACACCTATAACATAGTTGGCTGTGTACATATCATCTGTAACATAGTCATAAGCGTAAACATCATCTGTCAACTCAAGAGAAGCAGATGCTGTATTGTCAGCAGGATTACTATCATCACTGCCATCAACAGTTACCTCAGCATCAAGATCTATCATACCAACCGTAACATCAGTTAATGTTACAGGAACCTCTACGACCTGAGTTTCTCCAACAGCAATATCGAATTTAGTTGTACCAACTTCTTTACCAGCAACAGTTATAGCTACAGTTCCTAAAGTTGACTCTGAACCATTATTCTTAACATTAACACCTACCATGAAATTCTCAGCCTGAGATTTAGGCAGTTTAGAAGGCATGCTTGAGATTCCAGTTATAGCCAAGTCATAAGGTTCGATTGCTGTAATACTTGCAGTCTTCAGCATAAATGTAGACTGAGGAACATCCTGTTTGAATGCTATAGAATAAATACCATCAGAAGGAACTGTAAATGACAATTCATCATTTACAAACACATCATTAGTATATACATCAGTATATGATGCAAGTGTCTCCCACTCAGAGAATGGTGTACCATCCTTACCAATAAGGATATCATAATCATCAGTCAAACTGAAGAAGATATATGACATACCAGCCATGTAATCATAAGTCAGGCGATATGTTGTTCCAGCCTTCATATTGATTCCACGTGATACAAGCGGAGTTGTACCTTTACAATACATTGCATAGTTGTATGAGCCTTCATATCCCCAAGAATCATCACTTGCCCAATTTTCACGCTGGCTTTCATCACTAAAGTCTACAACAAACGGAACGTCTGTAGGAGTATAGTGAGTTGTTGAAGATTCAGCAGAGTTGTTGTCTGTAACAACTTCAGGATTCTGTCCATCAGCAGGAGTTACATCAATAATATTGACGCTAACATTAAATTTGCCTAAAGCAGACATATCTATCGGAGCATCAATAGTAACTTCTGTGCTACCCTCAATAGGTATAGCTACATCAAACTTCTGTGTACCCTGAACAGTTCCGTTTACAGAATATTCAAGTGTAAAATCTTTTGAATTTCCTGTTCCGACATTAGAAATAACGGCACTTACCTTCTCAGAAGTTCCGAGTGAACAGCTAGAAACCGGCAATATAACTTTGTCAAGAGACAAATCCGGCTCACCTACGTAAACTCCTTCAGAAACCTCAAATCTATAAATTGACATACCAAACTGGTTTGTCTTAGATTTTGCGTGAATTGCAAAGTAATAGTCACCATTTTCAGGTGTATCGAAGTTGATTATACCCTGATAAGGTTCATCACCTTTTGTAAAATCATCAAATGACTTCAAAACAGTCATCTCATTTACATCAGATGTCTTACCATAAAGGACTTCGAAACTCTCCAAATAGCTAGAACCCTTTGCATTATAATCAACAACAACCCTATTATTACCAGCAGGAAGTGTTACAGGGTTCATTGTTATCAAATAGTCATCAGTTGGATGTTTTGAATTGTAAAGGATCTCGACGTCTTTATTCTCAAGTGAGAAATTCCATGTAGTTCCATCATTGTTAGCATCAACGATATACCATTCGTCCAAACTACTTTCACTATCAAATGTACAAATATAAGGCGCATTTACAGCTAATAAATGATGAACCCTCTCGGTTATAGAATTATTACCATCCAAACCATCTTGATCATTCTCTACAGCAACAGTTACATTATGAATACCAGGAGCAGACAAATCTGCCTTAGCATTAAATGTATAATCAATAGTCTCACCAACAGCAATAGGAGTATTTACTGTTTCACTTATTGGTTCTTTACCATCAACAGCAAATTTTGCAACAAATGAAGTAACATCTTGAGATCCACTATTATAAATCTTAGCAGTTACATTTTCATTTGCAGTAAGGCCAAAGCCTGATACAGGTGCTGTTATTTCACTTACACCAATTTCTACGGGTGAATCGCATGTCAGTTCAACATTGTCTCTATTCTTATCCGTATCTACATTTACAGTGAATACATATTCATATCCACCTTTAAAATAATAGCTACCACCTTCAGATTCGCCTTCGGCAACATAAACTGTTTCGTTAGATGGCATCGGATTGAATACGAAGAAGTCATATCTGCCAGCTGGAACATCTATAGAACTAGACTCTCCTGCAATCAAGTAGTTTTCCAAAATTTCAGCATTTTCCGGAATCGAGTAATCTTTTGCCGCAAAGATATCATCAACAGATGTCTCTCCATAAATGCCACAATCACCATCGAGAATTACCTGATAACCAGAATCATCACCCCAATCAGACTCAACAACAAGCGTTATACGCGCTTTATCGCCTGCAACAGGAGTAGTACTAACAAGTTTTGGAGCAGCCACTTTTACAGGATTACCTATGCGTTTTCTAAGTAAATCACCATCAGTTTTAACCATTGGTGCCATTTTTTGGCCTTGTTCTTGCTGCATTACCACAGCTTTTTTGCCAAATTTTCCGCTACGCATAGCCATCTCGGACTTCAAAGTTTTAAACTTAACGACCGGAGGAGATGTCCGGACGTTTGTCTGTGCATATGCTCCACAAGTCATTATGGCGCATAAAATGTAGATGAATAAATGTTTCATGGATAATTTTAATTAAATTAAACACTTTTGCAAATACACACAAATGTAACAATAAAAGCAAATTATATTTCATATTTTTACACTTAAAGCCATATTTTCTTAATTTTATTGGAAATAATACACTCTTTGGATACTTTTTTTACACGGAAAATA
>HF992555.1 GCA_000436695.1 Prevotella sp. CAG:1185
GCTCTTCAGACGCTCCTCAAACTCTCCTTTATATTTAGCTCCGGCAACCAGCGCACCCATGTCGAGCGAGTAGAGCTGCTTGTCTTTCAGGTTCTCAGGCACATCGCCGCGGACTATACGTTCAGCCAGTCCTTCAACGATGGCTGTCTTACCGGTTCCCGGCTCACCTATAAGTATAGGGTTGTTCTTTGTACGGCGTGACAGAATCTGAAGTACACGACGAATTTCCTCGTCACGGCCAATCACAGGGTCGAGTTTGCCCTGACGTGCCTCCTCAACCAGGTTCTTGGCATATTTTTCCAGACTCTGATAGTTTTCGTCTGCCGACTGCGACTGCACCTTCTGTCCCTGACGCAGCTCGTTTATAGCCGCGCGCATTTCCTTTTCGGTGCAACCTGCGTCTTTCATTATGCGGCTTGCCGTAGAGTTAACTTCGAGCAATGCCAGCATTACAGGTTCAACGCTGATAAACTCATCACCCATCTTTTGCGAGATGTCTACGGCTTTCTGAAGCACGCTGTTGCTCTCGTTGCTGAGATAAGGCTGTCCGCCCTGAACCCTTGGCAAGCGGCTAATCTCACGGTCAACCACAGTCTCAATCTGCATTGCGTTGACGCCAAGCTTCTGGAACAAGAAGTTGGTAACGTCTTTCGCTTTGTTCATCAAGCCCTTGAGCAGATGAACCGGCTCAATCGACTGCTGCCCTGAGCGTTGTGCGGTGTTTACTGCCTCCTGCACAGCCTCTTGCGCTTTGATTGTGAATTTGTCGAATGTCATATATTGTTGTCTCCTTTCTTTTTTCTTATTTTGTTATTCCTGAATCCAATCTTTTTACGATTGTCTGCTATCAGAGAATCAAAATACATGCCCAAGGCCTTAATCTGACATTTTGTCTTAAATATATGACAATCTTTCAGTATGCTTTATGCCCGACTGCTGTACACACATTTTATATATATGGCGGCCTTTGCCATATTTAGCATATTGCCGTTAATTAAGGCTTTAGCATTACACATTGATTTCTGTTGAGGCTCTCATACTGAAGTATTTGAAATTTAAAATCATTTGGCCGTGAAAATGCCCTGAAAACGTGTGCAAACGTAAGTTGCAGTCTTACATGTATTTATGAATATGTATTATGGAGTGTGCAATCTTTTTTGTCCTAATTCGGACAAAATCGCTATTATTTCAATAAAAAAACAGGTCGGTTTTTAGGCTATAAGCTGTCTGTTTTCGTGTCAAAAGTGGCCGAGTTGTTTTATAAAAGCATGCCTTTTACGTAGAGATGTAAATATTCTTTATTATGTGAAGGCGCAAATGCCGTCTGAATTTTCTATTTTGTCTGATAATCATGACAAAACTAAAGTGACATAATGATGCTGCTTTTGACGAATATACTTTCATGTTGCCTGCTGCTGTATGTGCGCTTTTTGCTTGTTTGGTCGTATATGTAAGTTGGCTTTGGATAAATAAAAAACGCAGAAGTTATCAACAGGTAATATATAATCTGTTGATAACTTCTGCGTGAATGTAAGTTTCTGTATATGTCAGAAGCGCACCGTTATGCCGATGCTTGGTAGCAGCGTGCCGCTGTCCTGACTGATATATTTCATTTTATAGCGCTGTTCGCTTATTGGAGCGTCAGGATTTTCAATTTCGCCTGTACTCATCAGTACGTCGGGCTGGCTCAGAACGCTCTTTGTTATATTCTGTATGTCGAGATAGAAACCGAGCATCCAGCCCTTGAAATAATAGTTCTTGTCTACGCGGATGTCAAGTTGGGCAAAGGCGTTAAGGCGGCCGGTGTTATATTTTGAATAGTCGTAATAGGGGCGTCCCTGCGCGTCTCATGCCTCCACGAGCGACGACTTGTCCACGTCATAAGGCGTGTATGGGCTGCCGCCTATCGCGCTAAGCTTGGCTCCTATGCTCCAGTGGCGCGGCAGTTCGTAAGTTGCGCTCACGTTCGCTATGAAGCGGTTGTCCCATGCCGAGTTGATATATTGTGCGTCAGAGTTGTTCTTGTATTGACTTTTGAATAATGTGAATGATGCCATTGATACAAGCTTGCCCGGAATCTGCCAGCGCATAGACGCTTTAAGTCCGTAAGCCCTTCCCTTGGCAGACGAAACGAGAAGTTCGTTGCCAACTACGCCATAGTCGTTGCCCTTGCATGCCAAAGGAATATTGTCGGCAACAGAGAGCGGAATATTTGTGTAATACTTGTAAAATCCTTCCAGGCTTACTGTTATCTGCTTGCCCGGTGCCCATTCAATGCCCAATGCGGTATTTTTTACTTGCATGTATTTGAGCGACTTGTTGGCCATTTGCCCTTGCTCGTCCTTATATCCGAGTGCGGTGTATGGCGGCAGCTGGTGATAGATGCCTGCACCGATGTTGACTGCCCACGACGGCAGAAACTTGTAAGACAATGATACGGTGGGTGAGATATGCTCCCAGAAGCGCGCAGTCTGGTCAGAATAAGAACATCCGTCGAAGCGCAGCCCCATATTTGCCGTAAGTTTTCCGTCTTCACTTGTGTAGCGTGCCGAGCCGTAGGCGGCCCATCCTGCAAAGCTTATGTCGGTTGCGTATTTTGATAAAGAACTTTCGTTGTGGTAAACCCTTTGATATGTGTGGTCGTTGTAGAAGGCATACCATGCTTCAACGCCCTCGCGCCATGTCCAACGGTCGTTGTATGTGCGGTTTTCGGCTCTCAGCGACAACTTTTGTTCGCGAGAACTTAGGTCGAGCGTAAGGTTTTCGGGAGCAGAATCGTCGTTGTTGCGGTATTTAATATTCTGATTGCCGAGATAGTTATAGCCGAGCGAAACCGTTGTTATGTTCTTTCCTGCATAATGACGGTAAGATGCTCCGAGCGTAAACGTCTGTTGAGTTATACGTGGCAGATAGCTCAGCATGTATTCGGCGTCCTCTCCTTTCTGGTCGGTGTTGAGTTTCATGTTGTCGATGCCTGTAAGCCCAAGGAAAGTTATCTCGTCTTTCTTGCTCAGTTTGGTTTTTATCTTAAACTGTCCGTCAATGTAGTTGGGCAGGAATGGCAGTCCGATCATCTTGAAGAGCAGTTGCAGATACGACTGACGTATTGAGAACAGGTAGGTGGTCTTGCTTCCGAAGTGGCCCATGCCGCTGAGCGACACTTCTGATGCGCCGAGAGTGGCCTTGAAAGAGTTTTCGTCGGTGTTGCCGTCGAGCAGACTTATGTCCATCACCGAACTCAATGCGCCGCCGCGGTCAGACGGAAACGCGCCTGTATAGAACTGCACTTCACGTATAAGGTCGGCGTTTAGTATGCTCACCGGACCGCCCGACGCACCCTGAGTGGCAAAGTGATTGATGTTAGGAATCTCTATTCCGTCCATGAAGAATTTGTTTTCCGACGGTGAACCGCCCCTTACGATGAGGTCGTTGCGATAGCCGATGGGCGAGAACGACACGCCCGGCACCGACCTTACAATGCGCGATATGTCGCGGTTGCCGCCCGGACTCTTCTCTATCTCGCCTAGTCCTATTATCTGCATGCTCACGGGACTTGGCTTTACGCGCCTTATCACGGGTACGCTCACCGTAACTTCGTTAAGATGCTTTGCGTCTTCGGCGAGTTCAATCTCTATCGTAGGCATCTTTGCCGACACGAAATATTCGGCAGACAGCACACTCTTGTATCCTATGCACGAAACGTACAGCCGGCATATACCCGGATCTACGCCGCTTATTACAAACACGCCTGTTGTGTCGGTTGCCGCTCCGACGCCCTTGAGACCTTGAACCGATACGCTTGCGCCTATTACAGGCTCGCGCGAAAGTCGGTCAACCACGCGTCCGCGCACGGTAAACTTCTCTGATTGGGCCTGTGTCGCTATTGCCGTCAACAGGCATGCTATGGTGAAAATTATGCGTCGTAAAGAATGATTCATATTGAGTAATTATAATTATGTCGTTGTATAAGATTCAGATGCGGCTGCAATTGCAATCTTAAAAATCATATTCCGCACACTGATAAAAATAAATTAACGGACAAATGCCTATGCCGATGACATAACGCTTTTGTCCGTTAATGTTGATAGCCGCAACAATTCCAGTTTTTCTGCTGTATCATGCTGTCGTTGTATGCGGCCATATTCAGAATTGTTTTTATTTCATCTTGTCGAAACCTTCGCCGAACACTCCGTGGCAGAATGTCTGTGAAACCATGGCGTTGGGGTCGATTTCTTTTATATAATGGAATATGTCCTGAGATTCATGTTTCCTTGCAAGTACGATAAGTATGTCGACTTCTTTCTTTGAATACCATCCTTTGCCTTCTACTACGGTTACGCCTCTGTGTGCATTTTGATTAATCACGTCGGCTATTTTTGCATAGTCCTTTGAAATGATGATAAACTGAACGGTCTGACGCGAGCCGTTTATCACATAGTCGCACACGTAGCTTGCAATAAGAGTGAAGGCAATACCATAGACGATAGTCTCGGCACTGTGGAACAACAGATAAGACGAACTGATGATGGTTATGTCGATAAACTGCATGGCACGTCCGAAACTCAGACTGAAATATTTGTTCAGCAGGGCAATGATAATATCTGTGCCTCCCGTTGAACCGTTGTGCGAGAATACAAGACCCAGACCGGCTCCGGCCATCGCACCTCCGATTAACACATGCATAAACTTATCTTCACCGGCGGTGATTATAGGATAGGCCTGAAACAAGGGCTGAAGTACTCCGACAAATACTGACATGATGGACACGCCGATGATGGTCCTGACAATAAACTGCCTGGTGAGCGCCTTGCAGGCGATGATAAGCATAAGCACATTAAGCACCCAAATGGAAACACCGGCAGGGAATCCGAAGGCATAGAACAGCAATGCTGATATACCGGCAACGCCGCCCATCACCACCTGTTCGGGAAGGATAAAGGCCGTGTATCCAAATGAATAAAGTAATATTCCAAAGGTCAGAAAGAACAAGTCTTTATAAAAAGAATTCTTTGCTTTGGGTTTGGCCACGCTGTTTATATTATTCATAGCAAATATGGTTTAAAATGTTTTTTCGAGATAATGTTGTTTAATGTATTGCGGATGGTCATTGTCACCCTTTATTCCGCATGGTTAGCGATATGCAAAGATAGTTTAATTTTATAAAGTCGCAAAGAAATATCGGCTAAATGATATTGAGTTTTTGTTTTATATGTGGTAATTGATGTTCTGTGCGCCTTGCAACTGACATTGATTGTATCTTGCATATTGTTGTCGTTATTATGTCCTTGTTATAAATTATGTTGCATAAAAGATGAAAATGTTAAGCTGTTGCACATGATATTTATTAAATGATTTACTTAATCATAATGTCCTGCAGTCAGCTTATTGCTGCTTTATGTTTCTTCTGAACTGCTGTGGCGTCTGCCCGGTGCGCAGTTTGAAGTAGCGGCAGAAGAATGATTCGTCGCTGAAGTTGAAGTCCCACGACAGCTGCTTTACGCTTTTCTCGCTTGTGCGCAACTGCAGTTTTATCTGTGTCGTTACATATTGGTCGATGATGTTCTTTGTTGTATATCCCGTCATTTGTCTGACGATGGTGTTTAGATATTTGGATGTGATGTTCAGACGGTCGGAATAAAACACCACATCATGCGATTTCATGTAGTTTCGTTCAAGGTCTTCCATGAACATATTGAACAGTTCGTTGGTGCGGCGCGATCCTTTGCCCTCAGGCTCCTCGTGCCTGTGGCGCACCATCCAGTCATAAAATCCAAGAAAGAAGGCTTTTAGCTGATACAGTACAAGCTGGTCGAGGCACATGCATTCGGTCTGTTGAAAATACAGTCGCAACAGACTGAACATATTTTCTATTATCAGCGTAACCACCTGTTTGTCAGTTCTGCATCTGTCTTTGCGCAACAGTGAGTAGACGGTTTGCTCCAGTTGCAGACTCGCTTCCCTTAACAGTATCTTGTCGTAGCGTAGCATTTCCACAGCAAAGTCGTCAGACACATCATGGAGCATCACCACATCGTTTGGAAAAAGCGTTATCACGGCATCCTGTTTCAGATGCCAGTCCTTAAAGTCGATGCGCATTGACGCAGTGCCGCCTTTACATAATATTATTGCACCATAGTCAATGGCGTTCGATTCCCCTTCAAGTTCTTTCAGCGCTGTGGTGCAGAGCTGTGCCTTTTCAGATGCAAATGTTTCAAACTTCATGCTCTTAAATATACCGTTATTTATATGTTCAAAAATATATAAATCTCCGTTTTTGTCTGCAAATATCGCTATAAAGAGTGACAAAACACTGCTTTTGTTCCGAAAAGTCCCATTTCTCGCGAAAAAATTAAAATCGTTTAGTTGTTAAATAGTCCTAACTTTGCACCCGATTTCAGATATGTATCAGGATTAATAAACATTAAGCGAAATATAAAAAAGTGATGATTAGATCTAAATTTGTTTATGCCGTATTGTCCGGCGCGCTGCTTTTTTCTTCAACAGAAGCATTGGCACAGACACAGCGCGCAATGACGGTAAGCGAGTTGTTTTCTCTTGTTGAGACGGGCAGCAGACAGTTGCGCGCCCAGAAGTCGGAAGTTGACGTGGCACATCATGCCATTTCTGAGGCAAAGAGTCAGCGTCTGCCCGACATCAACGCATCGCTGTCGGTAAGCTACAATGGTAACGTGCTTATGACCGACCGCGATTTCAGCAATGCCAAAGGCATCACCCAACCGCATTTCGGCAACAGTTTTGCGCTCGAGGCTCAGCAGGTGCTTTATGCAGGAGGTGCCGTCAACACAGGCATACGCCTTGCCGAACTTCAGAAAGAACAGGCAGAGACAGGCGTTGCCCTCAGCCGCAGTCAGCAGCGTTTCATGGCTCTCGGCCAGTATCTCGACTTGGTTAAGCTGTCAAACGGAATGAAAGTTTATAACAGCAACATCGCGCTGACCGAAAAACTTATTGCCGATATAAAGGCAAAACACGAAGAGGGTGTGGCACTTCGCAATGACGTTACACGATATGAACTGCAGATGGAGTCGCTCAAACTCGGACTGCGCAAGTTGCAGGATCAGCGCAGCGTGCTTAACCATCAGCTCTGTAACACCCTCGGACTTACTTCGGATGTTGTAATCATGCCCGACACAACAGAACTTAAGACAGCCGCTGACGACGGCAACGAGGCCGACTGGCAGAGCCGTGCGTCAGTTTCGTCACCTATGCTTCGCCAGTCGAAACTCGGTATAGAGATGGCTCAGCAGCAGCTGCGCATGGCAAAGAGCGACCTTATGCCTAAAGTCGTGGTGTTTGCAACCGACAATTTCAGCGGTCCGTTCACATACGACCTGCCGCCTATTGACAACAACTTCAACATCTGGTATGTTGGTATCGGAATTAAATATTCGCTCAGCTCGCTGTTCAAGGGCAACAAGACGGTGCGCAAAGCTAAGGCACAGATTGTGCAGAGCAACGAGAATCATGCCGTAACCGCAGAGAGTGTTGACAACCAGATGCAGCAGGCATACACACTTTACCGCCAGTCGTTTGTCGAACTGCGCACACAGCAGAAGAGCGTAGAACTTGCAACTCAGAACTATCAGGTGGTCAGCGACCGCTATCTTAGTCAGATGGCGCTGATAACTGATATGGTTGACGCGTCGAACATAAAGCTTAACGCCGAACTTCAGGAGGTTGACGCACGCATCGGCACTATCTACGCATACTATAAAATGAAATACATTGCAGGCGAAATCTGATTAAACACTTATCCTAAAAATATAAAACAACAATATCGTCAGCACCGCAATTTATTTGCGCAAAGCATGTTGCGGGGCTGTAGGAATAAATAAAAACATACATAAAAAATGAACAACAAGAAACTTATAAAAAGAATATATAACGTGGTAATCGTGCTGCTGCTCATCGGAGCAATAGCGTATGTAGTAACACGCTTTGTACATCCGGCAAACACAGAATATACTGACGACGCACAGGTGCAGCGCCACATAACACCGATAAACACCCGTGTGCAGGGATTTATCAAGGAGATACGCTTTGAGGAGTATCAGCACGTGAAGAAGGGTGACACGCTCGTTATCATCGAAGATGCCGAATATCGTCTTCAGCTTGCTCAGGCTGAGGCCAACTATCGCGGCTCACGTTCGGGCTCTTCTGCCATATCAGCCGGAATGAACACCACGACGAGCAACGTGAGAGTGGCTTCTGCAGGCATAGAGGAGGCTAAAGCCGACATGGACAACGCCCGCCGCGACTATGAGCGCTATGCTTCATTGCTGAAGAAAGACGCTGTTACCCGACAGCAGTATGACAACGCGCTGACAAGATATAAGGCTGCGAAGGCGCGTTATGAGCAGGCAAGCGCAAGTCGCCGTTCAACATCGCTCGTAAAGAACGAGCAGGCTCACCGTCTGAGTCAGAACACTGCAGGTGTAAGCGTTGCCGAGGCTGCCGTAAATCTTGCCCGTCTGAACCTTTCATATACAGTTATCGTGGCTACATGCGACGGTGTTATGGGCCGCAAGGACATTCATGTAGGTCAGCTTGTTCAGCCTGGACAGATGCTTGCGCGCATTGTTGATGATGATCAGGTATGGGTTATTGCCAACTATCGTGAAACACAGCTGAAGAATATCTCTGTAGGCGACCCCGTAGAGTTTACGGCCGATGCCATTCCGGGCGTTACATATAAAGGTGTGGTAGAGTCGTTCAGCCCTGCCACAGGCTCAGCTTATTCTATGGTTCCTGCCGACAATGCCACAGGCAACTTCGTTAAGGTTGAGCAGCGCGTGCCGGTGCGTATAGCCATTGTAGGAAAGAACAGTGCCGCCGACCTGAAGAAACTTCTTGCCGGACTGAATGTTGAAACATTGGTAATGTATAAGTAATATGCCGCCGATTCCTACAGGACCATTCACGATGCCGATGATGAACGGCTTCGTGCCCAAGAAAATACAGCCATGGATATATGTCCTCTTCGCCTTCCTGTTTCAGTTGGCGGGAGGCATGTATGCCGGGGCCATGCCTCATGTCATGGGCGATATATGCATCATGCGTGAGGATGTTACAATGATTGTGCTGTGCGGCGTTATAGGCGTTAATATGCCTTTCCCGTTCCTTTTCCGTTTCAAGTTCAGGTTCACCAACCGCCAGCTGCTCATCACGGTAGCTCTCGTTATAGCCGCATGCAACTGGCTGTGCATGCACACCGAGTCGGTGCCCGTGTTGTGCCTCCTCTCTTATATCGCAGGCTTCTTTAAGCTATGCGGAACGTTCGAGTGTATGTCTAACATTCAGTTGTGGATGACGTCAAAGCGCGACTTCACCATATTCTTCCCATTGCTCTATTGCATCGTGTTGGGTGATATGAGTCTGTCGCCGTGGATAACCGTACAGCTCACATATATATTCCAAAGCTGGTATGCCATGCACTGGGCTATGATTGGAGCAATGCTTCTCATTGTGCTTTTGGTGTATGTGCTCACTCACGACTTCCGCTTCATGAAGCCGCTGCCGCTGATAAGTCTCGACTGGCTTGGATGTTTCCTTTGGTCAATACTCCTTGTCGAGATTGTGTTCTTGTTTAATTACGGAGAGTTCTACAACTGGTGGGACGGCCGTCCGTTCCGTGTGGTTACGTTCATGGTGCCCGTAACGTTCTATTTTGCGCTGCAGCGCATGCGCCACATACGCCACCCATATATAGCTCCCGAAGCGTGGCTCTATAAGCGACTGCTGCCTCTGCTTGCAGTGTTTGCGCTGGTTGAGCTTATCAATTCGACTCCAAAGATATTGCAGAACACGTTTACGTCGGGCGTTCTTCATTTTGGCGCAATATCCACGTCAGTGTTCTATCTTGTCGAGTGGGTGGGCCCTATATGCGGATGTATGTTTGTGATGTTCTGGATTAAGGTGCTGAAGCAGAAGTTCACCCGTCTGCTAACCGTGGGACTTATAGCCCTGCTGGCTTATGAGGTGCAGATGTATCTTATGATAACGCCCGGTCTTGACATCGCGAGCTTCTATCTTCCTATATTTTGCAGAACCTTCGGCGTGTCGATATTCTTCACGGCGCTGACCATATATCTTGAGGAGCTTATGCCGTTTCAGCATTTCTTCATGGGACTTACCATGGCAGGATTTATCCGCAACGGTGTTGTCGACACAATATGTTCGGGCATATACAGTTTCTCGCTCAGGCATCACATCGCCGAAAACTTTGCGCGCGCCATGCCTTATGATGCCACGCAGGTTATACTTGTCAGCTTGAAACAGCTGTTCGGCGTTACATGTATTATAGCTACAGTTGTGCTGCTCATCTTCCTTGTATGGGACATTCAGCCCGTAAGAGAAACTCTGAAGAAGATGCCTTACTGGAGCGTTGTTGGGCGATTGATACGCAGACAGATGTCTTCGGGCAAATAGGAAAGTGCCTCATAGGTAACCATAATGATAAAAAGCGGCGGCAGTGCGCTGAATATTCGGGAAAAATGTGTATGTTTGCAGAAAATAGTTACACGCTTATGTTTACTACTACCGAATTTATTCTGCGTATTGCCGTCGCCGGCGTTCTTGGCGCTGCTGTCGGCTTGGAGCGTGAACTGCGTGCCAAGGAAGCCGGTACGCGTACACATTTTCTTGTGTCTATGGGATCGGCCCTTTTCACCATCCTTTCGCAATACGGCTTCAACGAGTCACTGAAGCTCTACGAATCGCTTGCCTCTTTCGACCCTTCGCGTATAGCGGCGCAGGTGGTTACAGGTATCGGTTTTATTGGTGCCGGCACCATAATATTTCAGAAGCACGTTGTCAAGGGACTAACCACGGCTGCCGGTCTTTGGGTAACAGCCGCCATCGGCATGACCGCCGCCACCGGACTTTATGCCCTCGCCATTGGCAGCACGGTGCTTGTGTTGTGCTGTCTTGAGCTGTTTACCTACGTGATACGCCGTTTCGGAATGAAAAAGATTGTTGTTACGTTTTCCACGCATAGCCATGAAAATGTACGGCAGTTGCTCAGCGAACTGCAGGCTGAAGGCATTGATTTTGACAATTACGAGATGAAACAAAACGTAATAGACGGCGAACGGCAGTATGAGGTTACGCTCGAACTGAAACTCCGCCGCAGAAATTACCGTAGCCGGATATTCGATTTTGTGAAGGAGTTTAATGGAGTAAGTATCGAACTTATAGAATAGCCGGCAAGATGCTGCTTATGGCGGTTATCTGTTTTTAATCATAAAGGACAGTCAGAAGCTGTCCTTTTTTTATTGCATAATTAAACTTAGGCAGAATATTAACTACGAATATTAGTTAAATGGCGCGGACTTAGTGTTAACAGACTAAGTCTTTTAGTTAAATATGCAGTCGTTTAACTTTTATTAATGCTATTGTTGTTGTGATAACTAATATATTTAGTTCCTTTGTTACGGCCAATGGGCATAAAGATATTAAATCATTGACCAGCATTATTGTTGATTTAGAAAGACAAAAACATAACGAATTATGAATATACGGACAATATTAGTAGCCATATTGTTGGCTTTAGGCATTACTGAAATCAAGGCACAGCAAACCCATGTTATCGAACCGGCTGTTATGGAAGTAAACTATCACGTTATTTTTGGGCATAATTATGACGATTATGCACTTAGGATAGGAAAGAACGTAAGCCAGTTTTTCAGTTATAACAAACTTAGGTTTGATTCTCTCAGCAACAGCGATGAGGCGTCGTCAATGATTATTGTTAACGAGATGTTAGAGAAATCAAAAAAATTGAATGAAAACAAGGATGTGCCTATAGTAGAAAGTCCGGGTTACGGAGATTATCTCTACACCGGCTTGTGTAAAGACAGCATAAGCGTCTATTGCCAGATAATGTTCAATAACTTCCGTATAGTTGAGCCAAATCCTGTGCTTAACTGGAATATATGTGAAGACAGCACTCGCCAGATTATGGGATTCACCTGCCATCTTGCCACTGTGAATTTCCGTGGCAGATTGTGGAAGGCATGGTATACCGAAGAAATTCCTGTTATGCAAGGCCCTTGGAAACTGCACGGTCTGCCGGGCCTGATACTATGTGCCGAGGTCGACGGCTTCGTAAGCTTTACGGCTGTGGGCATCAAGACCGATAACGTTACTCCTGTAACCTTTTATAACTTCTGGAGAGAAAAGTTCGAAGACATAGAACGCACGAAATACTTGAAGAAAATGAAGACATCTTATCCTAAGGGTACAAAAATAAATGTTTTAGAGTTGGAATGAAACATTGTATACTCTTTTTCTTTTTAATCCTTTGCTCCATATCAGTTGAGGCTCAGGTAGATGTCAGCGGCACTGTGACCGACGCTGAAGGTAAGCCATTGCCAAACATCATAATAAAGAATGTGGATGCAGTGACCAAAAAGATGAATGGCTACACCACTACTGACGATAAAGGGTGGTGGAGCATAAAGGCTAAGGCAGGTTCGGTGCTTCAGTTTTCGGCTATAGGCTTCAAGAAGCATGAACTTACCGTAAAGGTCGGCATGGGCGAGCAGCATGTAGTGCTTGAAGACAATGCCGTGGCACTGAAAGAAATCACCGTTAAGGCCGCTCCCGTACATATTTCAGGCGACACAATAAAGTATCTGCTGTCGACATTTGCCAAACCCGAAGACCGCACACTGGCAGACGTATTGACGCGCGTGCCCGGTTTTGAGGTGAACAAGGACAACGGGCAGATATCCTATGAGGGCAAGAACATCAGCAATTTCTATATAGAAGGAATGGATCTGATGGGCGGAAAGTATGGTGTGGCCACCAAGTCGCTGCCGCAGCAGGATGTGGCTTCGGTTGAGGTGATGAAGCACCACCAGCCAATCCGTGTGCTCGACGACTTTACATATTCAGACGAGAGTGCCATAAACATAAAGATGAAGAAGGGTGCGCACGAACACTGGACGGGAACGTTCAACGGCGGGGGCGGCTTTGGCGGTTATGGCGGACTGTGGAATATTGAAACTTTTGCCATGCGCCTGAAGTCAAACTGGCAGACGCTTATCACATATAAGACAAATAACACGGGTAACGATATTCTGAGTGAAACCAAGCCGTTGTTCTCTTTCGGTGAGCTTGACAACAAACTGAAGCCGCTGATAGAACTGCCTGCGCCTTCTGCGGAAAAACTGAAACAGCGCTCGCTCTTTAACCGCACTCATGCAGCTACCGTAAACACGCTGGTCAGGCTGACTGACAACTCGCAGATGAATGTGCAGGTAACGTATGTTCACGACCGTCAGGAAGCTTATGCACGGCGCACGTCGGAGTATTTTGTAAATACAGGCAACCGTGTCATTGACAACACAAAGCAATATATGGAGAAGACCGACAGGCTGTCGGCCAAGCTGAAATACGAG
>HF992556.1 GCA_000436695.1 Prevotella sp. CAG:1185
CTTTGCTAATTTGGGAACATGCGGACATTCATTAAAAAGAATTCGTATATTTGCAACATAGATTTAAAAAATTAATTAATAATTAACCAAAAACAGAATCGACTATGAAAAAGATTTTATTAGTAGCTCTGTTTGCAATAGTTGCAATAGGCGCAAGTGCACAAAAGAACTTCACTATATGGTGGGGTGGTAATGTTTCTGACATTGACGGAGACGTAAACTTTAAATCAGAATTCAAAGCATTAAACATCGGTCTTACATACACTGCTCCAATAGATGACAAATTCGATTGGTCGGTAGGTGCAGCCTATGTAACCAAAGGTGTAAAAGACTGGGATCCGGGTTTAATTCAGATTGAAGGTAACGGTGCATGGAATTTCCTTAATAACGGCGATGCCAAGATTGGAATTTTCACCGGTCCATACGTAAGTTTCCTCGTAGTAAAAGACGATGCTGAAGAAGTAAACACATTCGACTTCGGATGGCAAGGCGGTTTGGCAGCTGCATACAAATTCCTATCTTTCAAAGTTGGATATGAATATGGCTTCTGCAATGTCATCAAAGATTATGACGGAAAAGCAGGAGACTTCTTCTTCAGAATAGGAGTTAATTTCTAACTGCAATATAAACAAAAACGTCCGGCTCATTGGCCGGACGTTTTTTATTTATCAGTATTTGTTGTAAATTAAATAATCTCTGTATTATAATAATCTCTGTATTATTAAGATGCTTCAGCCAAAGCCAATAACTAGACATTATTATCCACTAAGATATACACAAACGCTTGTTATCAAAATTATATCGCACTGAAACGCTTGATAAGCTTGCGACGATAAAAGCGGCCGACCTTGACATAGTCGATGTTGTCAAACGGCGGATAAAAGCGGCAAATGTTGTCACACACCTCCAAAAGATAGTTTATATTAATTATGTATTTCTGGCTAACCTGTATGAAACTGCTGTCTATTCCGAGCAGCACATCCTTGTTGACATTGCGTTTCAGTCGCAAAGGCTTATCGCATCCGGCAGCCACAGCCACCCAAACACGCGTGTCGTGATCGTAAGAGAACACGCAGATATCGCGTATCTGAATCAGGCGGAAGTCAACGGTGTTAGTGTAAAACAGCAGTTTTCCTTCGTTGCTTTTAACTATCTCATCCTTTGACACATCCATTTTACCATTCTCGCGCTCATCGTAAAAACGGCTAATAACAGTGTCAAGTTCCTTGTCGTCAACAGGTTTCAACAGAAAATCAAAAGCCTTATTACGGAAGGCAGGCAGCATATAGTCGCTGTAGGCTGTATATATTACCACATAACACGGCCATTCAGCCTGGTCGTTAAATTGAGAAAGAAATTCAATTCCTGTCATGTCAGGAAGTTCCACGTCAAGAAACAGCAGTTCAGGTTTATGTCTCATTATCATCTCGAGACCTTCCTCTCCCGTTCCGGCTGTTGCAACGACATTAACATCCGGATACTTCTGGAGTTTCTCTATCAGATTGTCTATTGCAGTTTGAGTATCATCTATGATTATTGCGTTCATAATTTGCTAATGTTTGCTATGGTCTGATTCTTTAAGTCCAAGCGGCAAGCTCAACGAAACTTCACATCCGGCCACCTTTCCGTCTGTGCCGGTTACGTTTCTTATGCCGAGTCTTATCTTACGCTTGTTGTCACGGTTTATAATATTTATCGAACTACGTATCACCTTAAGTCCCGTACCTGTTGAATTAGGGTCGCTGTGCCTGATGTCAAATCCGGCTCCGTTGTCAGTAACAGTAATGTTGCACCGTGTGCTGTCTGCACATACGCACACCTTCAGAGCCTTATGTCCTACCCGCCGCTTCAGTCCGTGCTTTATTGCGTTCTCAACAAGTATCTGTATAAACATCGACGGCACCATTATGTTTTGAAGCACATCGTCGGCAGGAGCGTCAATACTGAAGTCGAAATCATCGCCAATGCACGAACGCTCAACACTAATATAATAGTCGACAAAGCCTAATTCCTCCTTCAGCGACACATAATATTTGCCAGACATCTTAAGGTTGGCCCTTATAAGTTTGGCGAGAGTCATAAGTTCGCTGGCATCCTGTTTGTCAGTTTTAGATATACTGTTGTTCAATACATTAAATATGAAATGAGGCGAAATGCGACTACGGGCGTTGGCAAGTTTCAGCTGCATTAGCTGCATGTGTGTCTGCAGTCTGCGCTTGCGCATATATGTGAACAGATAAAGAAACAGCAACACAAGCACAACAGCAAGCAATACCACCCCATAGAAGCTCCATTGCGCCTTACGTATGTCAGCGTCTTTTTCCTGCAAAGCTATCTTATGATGAAGTTGCAGCGTATCCTGCGTATAGCGCATCATTATTTCCGAAGTTCTCATGTTCACGGTATTGTGCTTCAGCGAGTCGTTGCGGGCAATGCTTCCAAGTAGGTTTTCGTATGCTTTCTTATAGTTTCCCGTCTTTGCGTAATATTCGCGCAGATATTTTTGGCGTATGTTCACAAGGTTGAAGTCAAGCAAAGTGTTTATTTTTTCATTTGCCAACACTCTTCTGACTTCGTCTACCCGTCCTTTTTTCAGAGCCAGTCCGATGCGTATCGTATGGCAATAGTACATTGCAGTGGCATCGCCCTTACTGCTGAAAAAACGTTCAGCCTCATCAAGACATTTATATGATTCTGCCGTATTGCCGAGATTTAAATAAACATCTGCCATGTTAAGCTTGCACAAATACATGTCATAACTGTCCGTCAAACAGTTTTCCTCAAGCAACTTCTTCATCCTCATGAATGTGGTAAGCGCTGCTGGATAGTCTTCGGCGTAATAATAATAATTGCCGTAATTGTTCAGAAAATAAAGTTTCATGTTAAACGGCATGAGGTTGAAGTTGCGGTCGGACACCTTATAGCAATGCAGGGCCTCGTTGAAGTCGCCAAGGTTAAGATATATACGTCCAAGACCAACATACAGACTTACATTGACTTTAGGCGGAAGACGCAGTGAGTCAGACAGATAAAGGGCACGCCTGTACCATATTGCCGCATGCGGCATATCGTTTATGCCCACATAGGCATCGCCCAAATTTGCACATACGTCAGGAAGACGCGACTCCAAATCGCTGCCGAAAAGATAGTTATAAGCCTTATGGTAAATGTCGATTGTCTCGTGCGAGTTATAATGAAACTTGTGATAATATGCTCCCTTTGTGTTATACAAGAATCCCAGCATTCCTCTAACACGAGGTGTCAACTTCTGACGCTCAAGAAAACTGAAAGGACCTTCCCAATCGAGTTTTAGCGTATCGGGCACATCGAGTGAAACACTGTAACGGAGATAACGAAGATAATAATCGTAATAATCAAGACTGTCTGATGACTTTTTCAAGCCAAGCAACATTGTATCCAACACATTATCCGACTTTACGAACATCGAGTCGTCAAGCCGCTTAAGAGCATCCTGATGTTCTGGCGTGCGCTCATCACCGTATTTTTTGCCGCCGGAACATGACGAAAAGCAAAAGCACAACAAGGCTATAGCTGCAGCAATGGCTGCACATCTGCAAATGACAAAGCAAATATGATAATATAGCCTCATAACGTTAATCACATACGTTTGTTGAAAATACTCTTAAACTTTAATTTTATCTATAAACGAAACTAATCCGACACAAAGTTAACAAAAAATTATTTAATAGTAATGTTTCTTTAATTAAAATACGATTATAATAGCCTTTAAAACTTGGTTTTACATCAAATAGTTTAAAGAAAACGCCAATATGTAAACCAACTGTTTACACTTAAAGGATAAACAAAAAAAACGATGCCCGGAAACGGCATTCACATGCAGATTCCGGGCACTGTCATCAATTGCTGCAATGCAGCGTTAAAATTATTTTACGTTACCTACTTTTATCAGATATTCGGCAATCTGAACTGCATTAAGCGCAGCTCCCTTGCGTATCTGGTCGCCACTGAGCCAGAATGTCAGTCCGTTCTCGTCGGCAAGGTCTTTTCTTACACGGCCTACATATACGTCATCCTTACCGGCTGTATCAAGCGGCATAGGATAAACCAGATTAGCAGGATCGTCCTCGAGCGTTACGCCCGGAGCAGCTGCTATAGCCTTCTGAGCCTCCTCTACGCTGATAGGACGCTCTGTCTCAATCCATACCGACTCAGAATGAGCGCGGAGTGAAGATACGCGCACGCACATTGCAGAACATTTAACATCGCTGTGCATAATCTTGCGTGTCTCGTTAAACATCTTCATCTCTTCCTTGGTGTATCCGTTTGGCTGGAACACGTCAATCTGAGGTATCACGTTATAAGCCAGCTGATGCGGGAATTTCTTCACCGTTACAGGCTTACCGTCGATAATCTCCTTATACTGCTGCTGCAGTTCTTCCATTGCAGCTGCACCTGCACCGCTTGCGCTCTGATAGCTTGCAATGTGTATGCGGCGTATGTGGCTGAGCTGCTCAAGCGGTTTCAGCACTACAACCATCATAATCGTTGTGCAGTTAGGATTGGCAATGATGCCACGAGGACGGTTGAGAGCATCCTCGGCATTGCACTCAGGCACAACCAATGGCACATCGTCGTCCATACGGAACGCGCTTGAGTTGTCGATCATCACTGCTCCATACTTTGTTATATCGGCAGCAAACTCTTTTGACGTACCTGCACCTGCAGAAGTGAAAGCTATGTCAACACCCTTGAAATCGTCGTTGTGCTGAAGAAGTTTCACCTCATACTCTTTTCCCTTAAAAACATATTTACGTCCAGCCGAACGCTCCGAACCGAACAGCACGAGGTCGTCTATCGGAAAATTTCTTTCTGCGAGAACGCGAAGGAACTCTTGTCCAACGGCGCCGCTCGCGCCAACAATTGCTACTTTCATTTATTGCTTATTTTTATTATTAAATATATTATTATGCTAATTATTCAATGCAAAAGTACAACTTTTAGCCAAATCGCTGCTAAAATATGATTTTTTTTTGCACTTTTGCATATAGATTTGCAACATAACGAATAATTATGCCGGATATATCTCAATTTTTCCCCATAACAGCCCCGACTCTGATATTCTTCGTCGTGCTGTGTATCATACTTTTCGCCCCGATTATCATGGGTAAGCTGCGCATTCCTCATATCGTAGGAATGGTGCTGGCAGGAGTATTGGTGGGACCTCACGGATTCAACATTCTGGCTAAAGACAGTTCCTTCGACCTGTTCGGGCATGTGGGCCTGTATTACATAATGTTCCTTGCCGGACTTGAGATGAACATGAGCAACTTCAGAAAGAACAGATTCCGCACGTTCACACACGGCATAATGGCGTTCATAATACCTATGGCCATGGGCTTCGCGTTCAACACGACCATACTTAAATACACTTTTCTCACATCTGTACTGCTCGCCAGTATGTACGCGTCACACACGCTCATAGCCTACCCCACCGTGTTGCGCTACGGACTGTCCAACCAGCGCAGCGTAACAATAGCCGTGGGAGCGACAGCCATAACAGACACGCTGACGCTGCTCGTGCTTGCCATTGTGGGCGGAATGTTCAAAGGAGAAATAAGCAACAGTTTCTGGATACTGCTGTTTCTAAAGATCGCTGTAGTGTTCTTCATCATAATATTCTTTTTTCCGCGCATAGCCCAATACTTCTTTCAGCGATACGAAGACAACGTAACTCAGTTTATCTTCGTGCTGGCCATGACGTTCCTCGGCTCTGCGATGATGGAGATGATAGGCATGGAAGGACTTCTCGGCGCATTCCTTACCGGTCTTGTGCTAAACAGATACGTGCCCAACATATCACCGCTGATGAATCATCTTGAGTTTGTGGGCAATGCCATCTTTATACCCTATTTTCTTATAGGCGTGGGCATGCTCGTCAACGTAAACTCTCTGTTAAGCGGACTTGGCACACTGCAAGTGGCGGGCGGCATGATTGTGGTGGCATTGGTGAGCAAATGGATAGCATCGCTCTTCACACAAAAGATATTCGGCATGAGAGCCATTGAACGTGAGCTGATTTTTGGACTCAGCAACGCCCAGGCAGGCGCCACACTTGCAGCAGTGCTCGTGGGATATAACCTGATAATGCCAAACGGACAAAGACTGCTCAATGACGATGTGCTCAACGGCACAATCATACTTATTCTCGTTACGTGTGTGTTCAGCTCGTTCACCACAGAGCGTGCAGCTAAGAAGATAGCACTCGAGACAAAGAGCAACATGCCTAAAGAAAACGACGGCGACGACGAGAAGATAATGATTCCGATGAAATACTCGGAAACGGCTGAAAACCTGATAAAGCTGGCTTCGCTGATGCGCAACCGCAAACTCAACCGCGGAGTGGTGGCACTCAACGTGGTCTATGACGACGACAACCGGCTGCAATACCAGGAACGGGGACGGCAACTGCTGGAACACATAACCAAAGTGGCCAACGGCTCAGGACTTATGGTGCAGACACAAGTCAGGATAGCCACTAACATAACCAACGGCATAAAGCACGCTTTCATGGAGTTTAACGCCTCTGAGCTTATCATGGGCATGCACATCCGCAAAGAGGTGTCGAAAAAATTCTGGGGAGAATTCATACAGAGCATATTCTGCGGACTAAACCGACAAATAACAATAGTGCAATGTCTCAAACCGCTCAACACTCTAAGGCGTATACAGGTGGCAGTTCCGTCGCGTGCCGAATATGAACCCGGATTCTACCGCTGGCTGGAACGTCTGTCGCGCATGGCTGAGAATCTTGAATGCCGCATACAGTTCCACGCAAAGCACGAAACGCTGTCGCTCATTAACGAATATATACAGAACCGCCATCCCGGAGTAAGAGCCGAATACACATACATGGCTCACTGGAACGAGTTGCCGGGACTAGCCGACAATGTGAACGAAGACCATATGTTTGTGGTTATCACGGCGCGCAAGGGCACAATTTCATACAAGAATGCGCTGGAACGTCTGCCCGAGGAGATTACTAAATACTTTGCCGGCAAGAGTCTAATGATAATATTCCCCGACCAGTATGGCGAGCCGCTCGGAGCAATGACTTATGCCGAGCCTCAGCACCACGAACAGTCCAGTGCATACGAAGTACTGCTGAAATGGTTCAGAAATAAATTCAATATTTAAGAAATAACCTGAATAAAAATATTCTCAATATAAACGTAAAATACAGAAATGATTGATATAAAGGGAATAACCAAGAGCTTCGGCTCACTGCAGGTGCTAAAGGGCATCGACCTGCACATAGACAAGGGCGAGGTGGTGAGCATTGTCGGACCGAGCGGTGCCGGCAAGACCACGCTGCTGCAAATTATCGGAACGCTCGACAAGCCTGACAGCGGACAGATAATTATCAACGGTACAGACGTGAGCAGCCTCAGCCGTAAAAAATTGTCTGAATTCAGAAATCAGCATATAGGTTTTGTGTTTCAGTTTCATCAGCTCCTGCCCGAATTCACAGCACTCGAGAACATAATGATACCGGCGTTCATAGCCGGAAAATCGCGCAGCGAGGCAAAGAAAAAGGCAGAAGAGCTGCTCGACTTCATGGGACTTTCCGACCGTGCCGGACACAAGCCGAGCGAGCTTTCGGGAGGTGAGAAACAAAGGGTAGCCGTGGCACGCGCCCTGATAAACAATCCGGCAGTGATTCTTGCCGACGAGCCTTCAGGAAGTCTTGACTCAAAGAACAAGGAGGAACTGCACCAGCTGTTCTTCAATCTGCGCGACAAGTTCGGACAGACATTTGTCATAGTTACTCACGACGAGCATCTGGCAAGAATAACCGACCGCACGATAGCCATGCGCGACGGTATGCTCGAAACGGCCGACAACAGCAGCAATGAAGCCGGAGAGACAAGCGAAAGCGAAGAGCCTAAGACCGAGACTGCCGTAATCAACGCCGAGGAGAAAACTGAATAACCGGCTAAGGCAAGCACTGAGGTCATTGACATTTTATAATAACAAGAATAATCATCAATAAAAGAATATGGACTTCATAAAACTTGGTGACTACAACCTCATGAAGGTTGTCAAGAAAGTAGACTTCGGAATGTATCTCGACGGAGGCGACGAAGGCGAAGTGCTGCTGCCGCAGCGCTATGTTCCTGAAGGATGCAAGGTGGGCGACGAGCTTAACGTGTTTATCTATCTCGACAACGAAGAAAGGCTCGTGGCAACCACGCTTAAGCCACTGGCCAAAGTGGGTGACTTTGCCTATCTTGAAGTGGCATGGGTAAATGAGTATGGAGCATTTCTCAACTGGGGACTGATGAAAGACCTGTTCTGCCCGTTCCGCGAACAGAAGATGAAGATGGAGACAGGCAAAGGCTACATCGTTCATGTTCATCTCGACAACGAAAGCTACCGTATTGTGGCATCGGCAAAGATTGAGCGCTATTTCAATATGGAGCCGCCTACATACAAGCAGGGAGATGAAGTTGACTTGCTAGTATGGCAGAAGACCGACCTCGGATTTAAAGTCATCATAGACAACAAATATCCCGGACTTGTGTATAAAGATCAGATATTCAAGACCATACACACAGGCGACAGGATGAAGGGATATATTGGCGCAGTAAGATCCGACGGCAAGATTGACGTGATGTTGCAGCCTACAGGACGCAAGATGACTACCGAGTTCAGCGAAGTGCTGCTGCAATATATGAAGGAGCACAACGGCGTGTGCCGTCTGACCGACAAAAGCCCTGCTGAAAACATCTACGCCACGTTCCAGGTAAGCAAGAAAAACTACAAGAAAGCCATTGGCGACTTGTATAAGCGCCGGCTTATAATATTGTGCGACGACTGCATAAAGCTCACCGGCAACAGATAACCGGCAATAAAAGAAGCCTGGGACACAAAAAGGCAGTCATGTGTATCTAAAACAGACATTAAGTCTTAATACAGAATGAACAATGAGGAAATTCAAAAAACTCGTGGCGATAGAGCCGATAAAATTGACTTCAGAAGCTAAAGAGAAACTTAAACTTTACGCTGATGAAGTTATCATGCACAGCGATATGCCTGACACTGACAGTGAGATAACAGCGCGCATAGGCGATGCCGATGCCGTGCTGGTCAGTTTCACAACAACTCTCACGGCCGATATTCTTGCAAAATGCAGCAATCTGAAATATGTAGGAATGTGTTGCTCGCTGTATTCGCCCGAAAGTGCCAATGTTGACATAAGATATGCAGAAGGACACGGCATAACCGTTACGGGCATACGCGACTACGGCGACGAAGGCGTCATTGAATATGTAATAAGCGAACTTGTAAGATGCCTGCACGGTTTCGGTCAGCCGGCATGGCTGGGAGCGCCGAACGAGATAACCGGACTGAAGGCAGGAATCATAGGTCTAGGCAAATCGGGAGGCACGATTGCCGACGCAATGAAATTCTTCGGTGCCCATATAGGCTACTTCGCACGCAGCCAAAAGCCGGAGGCAGAGGCTAAGGGCTACAGATTCATGCCGCTTGACAAACTTGTTGAATGGAGCGACATTGTTTTCTGCTGCCTCAACCGCAACACAGTGCTACTTCATGAAAAAGAGTTTAAACTGATAGGCAACCACAAGATTCTGTTCAACACCGGCCTGTCGCCGGCTTGGGACGAACCTGCAATGGCTCAATGGCTAGACAACGACAACATCTGCTTCTGCGACACCACCGGGGCAGCCGGCAGCACAAACATGCAAAATCATCCGCACATGCACTGCATGGGCGTATCGTCAGGATTGACAAAGCAATCGTACGAAAGACTCAGCAACAAAGTCCTGACTAACATAGAGAACTATCTGAAAGATTAAGAAGCTGTTGAACAACAGCCACTTTACCGGGAGCAATACATAAGGAAAAGATGTGTTACCGCGGTAACAAAGCAGAGTATAAGCCAACACAAAATAAAAGCTTATGCCCTGCTTTTGTGTGTTCTGCAATAATTATTAACAAATATAAATGCAACGACAATGAAAAGAAAAAAAAGAAGGATAACAGGAATGGAAACGCCTGCAATCAAGAAAGTGAAGAAAAACTGTGCAAAGCTCAGACCTTCTCCTCTGACAAATGTAGTATGTAAACATTTTAATTTTTTATGTTCTAATTTTCAACAGTAAAATGGCAACAATCAAAATTAAACTTTCTCCACAGTTGATACAACTTGGAGAAAAAGAACTTCTCATCGAAATCGACGAGAACGTTCTCTCCAGGAACAATTTAAAGCCCAAAATCGAGAAATCTTTGTTTATCTACATGGAACAAATAATCAAAGAGCTTGAGGGCAACAGACAAATCAGCACTGCCGCCAACTACAAAAGTACGCTGAAAAGCTTTAAGCGGTTCAGAAACGGTAAAAACATCGCATTGAGCAAAATCAACGACAAGGTTATACAGCAGTATGAGGCATATCTCAAAAATGAAGGCATCAAGATGAACACAGTGTCCTTTTACATGAGAGTGATGCGAGCGGTTTACAACAGGGCTGTAGAGGACGGACTGGCAGCAGAAAAGCAGCTGTTCAAAAACGTTTACACAGGGATTGACAAAACCGAAAAAAGAGCAGTACCGCTACAGACCATAAAGGCGATAAAGGAATTATATATGCCTTCAAGAGCCTTACACTTTGCACGTGACATGTTTCTGTTCAGCTTTTATACGCGTGGAATGTCGTTCGTAGACATGGCATATCTCAAAAAGACAGACCTTGACAACGGCATACTGACATACAAGAGACGAAAGACGAAACAGCAACTTTCGATAAAATGGGAAAAGTGCATGCAGGATATTGTCAACAAATGGCCCTCGTATAACGAATACCTGCTACCGATAATAACCACTGCCGGTAAGGACGAAAGGACACAATACAAAAGCTGTCAGAAGAACGTCAACCAGCAGCTGCGCAAAATATCCAAAATGCTGAAGATGCGCAAAGGCATAACAATGTACGTAGCACGACATTCATGGGCCAGCATAGCCAAAAACATGAACATACCATTGGGGGTGATTAGCGACAGCATGGGGCATACATCACTAAAAACTACACAAATTTATCTAAATGCCATAGACATGGATATAATCAACAAGGCGAACCTGAAGATTATAAAGAGGATTGAAAAGACAAAAGAAAACTCCAAACAACACTTAGAAAACAAGCTATAAAAGACATCCTCACCTGCAATCGACTATTTGGATATTAATACTAACAACAACAACTTTAATGAATGAACCTTGATAAACCTAGTTCGACCAAAACATTAAACCGTATTTCTATAATTAGTCGTCCCTTAAAAAGCCCATTTTTGCGAGA
>HF992557.1 GCA_000436695.1 Prevotella sp. CAG:1185
ATGGTCAGTTGACTCTATGGGAAAATTTCTTTGAACAGTAGTGATAGAAATAATGTCATGTAACGGCATGATTCTCCGTAAAAGGTTGCGCCGTCCACGTACCACTGACTCAAGGCACGGTCTTCCGACATATCCCAATCTTATAAAGGAAATGTTGCCCCTCAGACCTAACCAGCTATGGGTCAGTGACATAACGTACATAATTATTTGGACAGACGACATACACTACCGTTTCTGCTACCTTTCAATTGTACTTGATGCATATACAGAAGAGATTGTAGGATACTGTGTCGGTCCGACGCTTGAGACGGCTTATCCCATTGAAGCACTGTGCATGGCTTTGGGAAGGCTGAAGGGCATGGACGGCATCAGCCTTATACATCATTCAGACCGCGGCGTACAATACGCAAGTTCCGAATATGTCAGGCTGCTTAATAAAAATGGTATAAGTATCAGTATGACGGAGACCGGGGATCCGAAGGACAATGCACAGGCAGAGCGTATTAATGGTACCATAAAGAACGAACTCCTTAAGGGTATGAGGTTCACCGACATCGGCCAGGTCAGGGAAGCCGTGGCAACGGCCGTGGACTTCTACAACAACGAAAGGCCGCACATGAGCATCAACATGATGACACCGGCACAGGCTGCTTCATGTCAGGGTGAGATATCTAAGCGTTGGAGCAGTTTTAGGACAAAGGCCATAAAAAACAGACAGGAATGCTCCGATATTGGAGAAGATGGACTATCTTTGCCTTCTGTTCATGGTGTCCTTTCCGGGCTACGCCCTCCAAGGACACCATGAACAGGGATTCTGTCCCGGTAAAAGTCAACTTTAATCAGTAATTAAAAGTAGAGTCAACCAATAACAGTTATAAGTTTAACCAGAGTCAACTTTAATCAGGGAATGGCTTGTTAGAAGTCAACCAATTTTAGGAAAGGACACTGCCGGAGATTTATCCACTTGCGTGACGAGTTTGATTTTCAACTCGTCACATTCTAATCCTTTGTAAATCAGATGGTTATGTGCTGATGTGACGAGTGATGAGTTTTTAACAAAAACAATTACGCTTTATATTCCTGTTTTTGGTTGACTTCATGCAGGCTTATCCCTGATAAAGGTTGACTATAGCCCGGTTTGTTGCTGTCGTTGGTTTACTTTATTCGTCATTATTTATTTCTTTACTCTTTGCGTTGGCAAATGTGTAATGATTAATTTTTTAGTATTGATGTTTCGGTGAAGGTGCGTATACTAAAAAATTCCGGCAGATTTTTAATATCCGCCGGAACATGAAGTATAGTTCTTTTACTAATTTATTTAATTAGGTGTGTAGCATTACAGGAAATACAATTAAATATTTCTCGTTGTCAGGTCATATCTGCTGTTTGTCATTTATTCTTGTTGTTTTTAAAAAATCTGATTACCTCAGGTATATTAAAGCCAATTTGGACAGATGTGTAATAAGCCTTGTCGTTTGTTACGGTCTTATACAAAGGAGTTAATGATATTGATGTTCCCAAATATATACCCATGAAACAAAAAGAATATTCAAGGTTAAGTCCGAAACGGTTAATTCTTATGGCATCAGGGACATTCGGTGCGGCACTGCCTGCTGCAGGAGAGAAGCGGTAAGCACCATTAGTGCGCACCTCTGCAGATATTCCGAGATTCATGCAAAATGAACGATAGTCATGTTGCATAGACAGCATCAATGGTATGCGCAGTGTTCCGTAATTCATGTTGTTGCCAGACGCCTTCATGTCAAGTTGGGTGAAGTTAAGCCTGTCGCCCTGCATGCCTACTGCATAGTTCTTGTCGAAACACATGTGTACCCATGTGAGCTGAACGCCTCCAACCAGTCCTAATGTATTACTTTTGTTGAATGGCAGGGCAAATGCCCATGGCGTTATTCCTATTTCAAACGAACTGCTCTTGCGGCTGTATATGCCGTCATTTTGGGTAGAGCATATTTTATTGCCCATATAGTTGCTGCCAAACCATATAGTCGGCAGATATGAGCGGAATTTCAGGTTCTGCAGATTTTCTGTTGGAATTAGCGGTGATCCTACATAAACCTGCTCCACCTCCTGACCGTCTACAAATTCCATTTCGCGTGTTTTCAGAAGTTGGAATCCGTTATTGTCGTACACCTTTACAACCGTTTTGCTGTCCTGTACGTCTACAACTATTTTCTTGTCTTTCACGTTGAACGTAGTGTCGTTGGCCTCCTCGGCATATGCTGTGGCAGAGAGTATGAGTGCCGTAAATAAGAATAGCAGTTTCATGACAAATGTGTTTTAGGGTTATGTGTTTTTGGTTTATTGTTTGTGTTATATGCGTATGCCCAGTCCGAATGATACGGGATAGCATGTAGGTGCGACGCTTGTCTTGAGCAGCGGCGTGAGAGCCGTGCGGGCATAAATCATGATACATCCGTAGCCGGCACGCAGGTCGAGGTTGAGGCCTACGGGATTCATGTTTATGTCGCCTGTCTCGGTGGTCTTGTTCTTTCCGATGAAATAGCGCGAGTGGTCGTTCCAGCGCATTTCGATAGACGGGCCTATCGCCGCGAACACATCAGCGCCTCCTGTGCGCATCTGCCATTCAAACATAATAGGGATGCGTATGAAGTTGTAGCTTATGTAGCTCTTTTTGAGTGTCTCGCCCTCAATCTGCCTCATGGATGTTATGCCGTCGGATGTTGACAGCACGTAGTTGTCCTGAAAGTGATGATGCACCTGTCCTATCTGCAGCGCAGACGTCAGCGCCAGCGGATTGGTTATTCTGAATGCCAGACTGGTCAGCGTGAAGCCATATTCCCACGACTTAGAGTCGCGTGTGTGCATGTCAGCGTTGCCTCCCGTGCCCATCACGCTTCCGGCAAGCTGGCTGAAGCCCATGAAGAACAGCGGATAATGGCTCCTCGGATGGTTCTTCTTGCGGTTTAGACTTTGCGGAATGAAAGGCGACGTAACATATACGCGCTCAATCTCCTGTCCGTCAACGAAGTTTGTTTCGTATGTACGCTTAAACTCCTTGCCGTCGTTGCCATATACAGATATCTTTGTGCTTCCTGCTGAATCGTTTACAACAATCTTCTTGTCGTTCACCACAAATGTAGTGTCGCTTGTTTCGGCGGCTATGCCTGTCAGAGGCAGCAGCGCCGCCAGAAGTAGTATCATTTTCATCTTAGTCATATTTATTGTTTTTCTTTATTATGTGTAACACAGTTTCATTATGTCGTCGGGCGACAGCGCGCCCTCTATGTATATCACCGTTCCCCGGTTGGGCTTTACCTTGCTGAACAGGATGTAGCGGTTAATGCCGTTGCCCTTAGGCGGCATCATGTAGTAGCCGCTCACTATCTGTCCGTTCTCAACCACCTCGCGTATCTTCTTTGCCTTCTTTCTGTCGGCTTTCAGATAAGGCTCAATGCTTGCCCCGATGTTCTTGTAGGTAAGACTCTTGTACACCTTCAGGTTATACCCTTTAAGTTTGGCGTTGTGCATCTCAACCATCTTGCAGCCCTTGGCGTGTCCGAACCGCAGAAACACATTGTTGACGTTGAGTCCCTCTTGCGCTGTTGCGGGTGCTGCCGCCGTAAGCGCCAGCGCGGCTATGAGCAGGATGCGCCACAGCCCGTGCCGCCTTGTGCCGTTGCGGGCTCGGCATCTGCTGTTGCCTGAGCCATGGCGACAGGCGTGTCCGCCGTGGCCGAAGTATGTGTTAACCGGCAGTCTGCATGCCTCGGCGAGGCTTGCCAGGGCCGTCATAATCATTACGCACACAGCCTGAAAGGCGTTAAGGCGTGTTGCCGGCATTTGCGGGTTAAAATATATCTGTTTCATATTGCGGGTCTGTATTTTTTACATTGTTATATCTGCATATCTGTTATATCGTTTGCCGCTGTGCGGCGTCAGTGCAAAAGTGTCATTGGCGCATCATCTTCAGAGCGTCAAAGTTGTCATCGTTGTCAGACGAAACCATCTGCAGAGCCTTCAGGGCTTCATCCTCAACCACCTTTTTGTTGGTGTAAACCTTACCGTCTATCACGGCATAGTTGTCGTTTTGGCGCGGCAGTGATATCATCACCACGGCTATCAGTATTGCCGCGGCCGCTGTTGCCGCTGCGTATATCCAGCCGCGTCGGTGAGACTTGCCGGCTTTGTTGACGTTTATGTCAATGGTTTCGGCAGTTTCGCCCTCATCGGCTCTCTCTTCGGCAATGTATGTAAACAAAGCCCTGTATGGCATCCATTCCTCTGGAATGTTGTTGCCCTTGTTGGTAAAATATCCGCGCAGAGCCCTTTCCTCGGCTGATGAAGTCTCACCGTCGAGATATTTGTCGAGCAACTGTTTAATATATTCTTCCTTTTTCATTACGCAAAATATTGTTCAAAGCGTCGTTCTTAATCTTTTCTCTTAGCCCTTATGGCAGTAATCTTTATAAAGTCCTCACGAATCTTGCGGCGTGCCCTCGACAGATTTTGTCTTAGGTTTTCGGCCGTGCATCCCGTGATTTTCATTATCTCAGAGCTTTCGTAGCCCTCAATCTCTTTCATCTTGAACATTTGTCTTTGCAGTTCCGGCAGATGTTCAACGATAAGTCTTATCAGGTCGGCCTCGTCCTTCACCTCAGCCCTGCGCCAGTTGTCGTCAGTCAGGCTGTCGGTAGCAGCTTTTCCGCTTTCCAGCTGGTTGTGTCTCCATTGGTCGCTGAACTTGTTGCGCAGCATGGTCATGGCCAGTGCCCTTTTGTTCTCATACCGGTCGAGCGTAGTCCGCATGCTCCAGAGCTTGAGCATCACCTCCTGTACCAGGTCCTCAGCGCTGTAGTCGTTCCCCGTAAGCTTGCGTGCAAGCCCTTTCAGCTCGTCGCGCATCGGTATTATTATGCGGTTAAATTCTTCCGGTTTCATAATTGTTTTCATAAAGGTAACGTATGAGGCTGAAAAACGTGACATCGAAAAGAGAATTTTTTTTCAGATTTTTTTCTTCGCTACATCAAATCATGATTTTGCCATCCATGTCTGCAGCCTATTTTTATACGTTTCGTCTATGTCTGCCGTGCCTTTGTTTACGAGACATACAGAGTTGTGGCGTTTTCTCTTTTTATTTAATAATTGTGAAAACAGATATGCCAAATATAAAAAACAATAAATGTTAAACACTCATGAAAATGCCGTTATTTCTCGCCGTTAATGATTACCTTTGCATCTGACAATAGTGTCAGACCTTTTTGTCAAGGCTACATTTTCAAGATATTATGTATAAGGTAGGAATAGATATCGGTTCAACAACGCTCAAGTTGGCCGTAACCGATGAAGCAGGTGTAATAGTATATTCAAAATATAAAAGACATTGTGCCAAGGCGCGCGAAGTGCTTATCGACACTTTACAGGATCTGTCAGAAACCATAGGTGACGTGGATATGTGCGCCAAAATAACCGGAACGGTGGGCATGGGCATATCAGAGCAGTACGACATACCCTTCGTTCAGGAGGTTGTGGCGGCAGCGCGCGCCGTTAAGGAGCTGTATCCTTCGGCACAGTCGATGATAGACATAGGCGGTGAGGACGCCAAGATAGTGTTTTTTAAGGACGGCGAGGTGAAAGACCTGCGCATGAACGGCAACTGCGCCGGCGGCACGGGAGCCTTTATAGAGCAGATGGCAGTGATATTGGGAGTGGGTGTAGACGAACTTAACACTCTCGCGCTCAACTCAAATCAGATTTACCCGATAGCGTCGCGCTGCGGAGTGTTCTGCAAGACCGACATACAGAATCTTGTGGCCAACAACGTCAGCCGCGAGAACATTGCCGCGTCTATATTCCACGCTGTGGCAGTGCAGACCATAATAACCCTTGCGCACGGCTTCGACATAAAGCCGCCAATACTTCTGTGCGGCGGACCGCTGACACTCATTCCGGCGCTGCGCAAGGCCTTTGTAGACTATCTGAAGATAAAGGACACCGACCTCATACTGCCGCAGAACGGAACACAGCTGCCGGCACTCGGCGCAACGCTCTTTGAGACCGGCGACGAGCCTGCCATTAAGCTGTCTTCGCTCATCCTGCGCTTGAAAGGGCAGGGCAAGGCCGTTGAGCGCAAGTCGGTGCTAAGTCCAATATTCACCGGCGAGGATGATTATAAGGTATGGAAGAAACGCATATCAGAGCATGGCGTAAAGCACGCCGAACTGAAGCCCGGCCGTCAGGACGTCTATCTCGGCATCGACTCAGGTTCAACAACCACGAAGATTGTGGTTACCGATAAAGACGCCAACCTGATTTACACCTTCTATAACACCAACGACGGCAACCCCATTGACACGGTTGAGCGCGGACTCCGACAGCTGGCCGACCGTTGCCGTGAGTGCGGAGCCGAACTTAACATCTGTGGAAGCTGCTCAACTGGCTACGGCGAAGACCTGATAAAGGCTGCTTTCCGTCTGGACAACGGCATCGTTGAGACCATTGCCCACTACATGGCGGCGCATTATCTTGCCGGCGACGTGTCGTTCATTCTCGACATCGGCGGACAGGACATGAAGGCCATCTTTGTGAACGACGGGGTGATAGACCGAATTGAAATCAACGAAGCCTGCTCGTCGGGCTGCGGCTCGTTTATCGAGACATTTGCCAAGACATTGGGCTATAAGGTAGCCGACTTTGCCGCTGCTGCCTGCCGTGCCGTTGCCCCGTGCGACTTAGGCTCGCGCTGCACAGTGTTTATGAACTCAAAGGTTAAGCAGGTGCTGCGCGAAGGCGCAACCGTGGAGGACATTGCCGCCGGACTTGCCTATTCGGTTATAAAGAACTGCCTCTACAAGGTGCTTAAGCTTAAAGACGGCTCGGAGCTTGGCAAGAAGATTGTGGTGCAGGGCGGAACCATGCGCAACGATGCCATAGTGCGCGTCCTCGAGCTGCTTACGGGTGCCGAGGTTATGCGATGCGACTGCCCCGAGCTGATGGGCGCCTTCGGATGTGCGCTTTATGCCGCGCGCCGCAAGGGAGAGCCGGCATCGTTAGACGACATAATATCAAAGGCAAGTTACACCACGCGCAAGCTGCACTGCCACGGCTGCGATAACCAGTGCCTCGTTTCGTGCTACAACTTTGAGAACGGAAAGAAATACTATTCGGGCAACCGCTGCGAAAAGGTGTTCACCAACGGCGAGAAGAAGGCTGCCGGACAAAATGCATACAAGTTTAAGTACGACCTGCTGTTTGGCCGTGCAGAGCAGAAAGTGGACAGTCCGCTAATGACGATAGGCATACCGCGCTGCCTTAACATGTATGAGGACTTCCCGTTCTGGCATACGCTCTTCACCGACTGCGGCATACAGGTGTGCCTGTCTGATGCTTCCGACTTTGCCGGCTATGAGCGTTGCGCGCGAATGGTGATGTCCGACAACATCTGTTTCCCTGCCAAACTTGTCCACAGCCACATCGAGAGTCTTGCCGCACGCAAGGTGGACAGGATATTTATGCCGTTCGTAATCTTCGAGAAACAGGGTGATGAGCAAAACTGCTTTAACTGTCCTGTCGTTACAGGCTATTCGGAAGTGATAAAGAGCGTGCAAGGCTCTAAGGTGCCTGTAGACTCTCCCGCAATATCGTTCAAAAACAAGAAACTGCTGTTAAGGCAGTGTACAAAATATCTCAGCACGCTCGGCATTGACGACAGTACTGTTGAAAAGGCGTTCAGACATGCCGTAAGCGTTGAGGAGCATTCCGCTTCAGAGCTTGCCGCCCACAACAAGGCAATACTCAGCGATGCCACACGGGCAGGCCGCTTCACCGTCATGCTCGCAGGCCGCCCCTATCACACCGACCCGCTCATCCAGCACCGCATATCTTATATCCTTGCCGAAATGGGCTTCGACGTGATAAGTGAGGACATTGTGCGCAACGAGCATATCGACACGGGCGACTCACATTTCCTCGACCAGTGGTCTTATCCCAACCGAATACTCAAGGCTGCCAAGTGGTGCGCCATGCAGGGCGGTAACGTGCAGTTTATCGAGATGACATCGTTCGGCTGCGGCCCCGACGCCTTCCTCGTCGATGAGATAAGAGACATGCTGCTGCGCAACGGCAAGTCGCTCACGCTGCTCAAGCTCGACGACATTAACAACGTAGGCTCAATGAAGTTGCGCATACGTTCGCTCATCGAGAGCATACGTCTCTCGCAGGCAGAGCGCGACGCAGCACAGCCGGGCGGCACGGCAGAGTTTAAGACAACGCCCGTGTACGACAAGACCTTCCGCGACCGCAAGATAATCATCCCTTATTTCACTCCCTTCATCTCTCCGCTCATCCCGGCAATAATGCGCTATGCCGGATACGACGTTGACAACCTGCCGCTGAGCAACACCGAGTCGTGCGAGTGGGGACTGAAGTTTGCCAACAATGAGGTGTGCTATCCTGCCACGCTCATCGTGGGCGACGTGATAAAGGCATTCAAGAGTGGCAAGTACGACCCCGACCGCACCGTGGTTGCCATGACTCAGACTGGAGGACAGTGCAGGGCGAGCAACTATGTGGCAATGATCAAGAAGGCTCTTGTTGAGGCAGGCTATGCCGGCACGCCCGTAATATCGCTTACGTTGGGCAGCACAATACGCAACGAGCAGCCCGGATTCAGAATCAACTGGCTCAAAGTGCTGCCCGTGGCTCTCAGGGCGATACTTTACAGCGACAGCATATCCAAGTTCTATTATGCGTCGGTGGCACGCGAGAATAAGGAAGGCGAGGCGGCGCGACTGCGCGACAAATACCTTAAGTTAGGCGAGAAGCTCATATCCCAAAACAAGTCGAAAGAAATGTTCGGATGCCTTGCCGACGCCGCTCGTGAGTTTAACGGCATCTGTCTCGACCGCGAATGTCGCAAGGTGGGCGTTGTGGGCGAGATATTCCTCAAGTTCAACCCATTTGCCCAGAAGAACGTAATCGACTGGCTAATAGGCCGCGGCATAGAGGTTGTGCCGTCTGTCCTGACCGACTTCTTCATGCAGGCGTTCGTCAACCGCAAAGTGAGGGTTAAGTCATACATCGAAAAGAGCCAGCTGCCCGAGTTTGTGTATAATCTCGGCTACAAGATAGTGAGCCGTCAGATAGACGAAGTAAACCGTATATGCTCCGCGTTCAGATATTTCCTTCCGTTCCGCGACATCTTTGCCGAAGCCGACGAGGCGCGCGCCGCCATATCGCTCAACGCTCAGTTTGGTGAGGGCTGGCTCCTGCCTGCCGAGATAATGTCATATTATCATTACGGAGTGAGAAACGTGGTGAGCCTTCAGCCCTTCGGCTGCATTGCCAACCATATAGTTTCCAAGGGAATAGAGAAGCGCATACGTCTGCTCCTGCCTCAGATAAACATCCTGTCGCTCGACTTCGACAGCGGTGTCAGCGAGGTCAACATCATCAACCGCATGCTGTTGTTCATCGATAACTTAAAATAATGGACGACATGACCGAGCATACCTGTAACGAAAACCTTGAACAGAGGATAATCAATGCCGCCAAGGCACTGTTTATCGAGAAGGGCTTTTCGGATACGAGCATGAGCGAGATAGCTGCGCGGGTTGGCATCAACCGGCCCGTGCTGCACTATTACTTCAGGACAAAGGAGAAGATGTTCAACGCCGTGTTCGGCATCATAATTCAGACCTTTGTCCCTAAGATACAGAGCATTGTCATGCAGACCGACCGTCCGGTTGCCGACCGCGTGGGCGATGTCTTTGATGCCTATTGCCGCGTGTTCGGCGAGAATCCCGAATTGCCGCTGTTCGTCTTGCGCGAGATCGACCGCGATGTTGACAATTTTCTGCGTGTAGTGATGTCGTTGCCCGTAATGCCTTATCTCGGCAGGATGAAAGACAGTCTGCTGTCAGAGATGGACAATGGCAGCATACGCCGCGTGCCAATACGCACGGTGTTTATAACCTTCTACAGTCTTATCACGTTTCCCTTTCTTGCGAGAAACTTCATCACCGGCATGTTCCAGTCTGAAGACGACACCTTTGAGGGTGTCTTGGCTGAGTGGCGTCAGAATGTGATAAGACAGATGGAATGTCTGCTTTGCGTTGACAAGGGATGATGTATCGCAGGTTTACGGTTATTTTGTGTGATTTAATATAAAAGGATGCGGCATAAAAATCTGTGCCGCATCCTTTTTTGTTTTAGTTTGACCCAAGTTTATGTTATTATAATTCTGCCGTATTGTCTTTTGCCTTTGGCGTATGTACAACGGTTGCCCGATTACTGATTATGTTTTAAAAGTCATGTTATTACCTCTGTGGTTTCTTGTTCAGTCTGTATTGGACATGAAACAGCACATACTGCGGCAGCACGTTGCGGCGTACTTCTGTGCGTCCTTGTCCGTTTAGAGTATAGGTGATGTTTGACAGCTGGCTCAGTATGTCATAACCGTCGAGCATGAAAATCAGGTTGCCCTTCATTGTTGAGTATGACAGACGGGCATTCCATACAAGGTCGTCGGTGTTGAGCGACGAGTCGTGATATCCCCTGCGCGAGAACATTGTCAGGTCGGTTGACAACTGTAAGTGGAGGGGAAGATTTAAGTTGGCTGTCAGGCCATAGTTGTAGTTCCAGATGTTTAGATTGCTGAAGTCTTCCTGACGGCTGTTGACATACTTCCACTCTCCGTCGAATTTTACACCGATTGCATTCTTGCCAAAAGTGTAGTTGGCATTGATGAGTGTGCCTATGCCTTCGGTTCTTACGATGCTGCGCTTCATGCCGCTGTTTATTCCTACAAGGTCGGCATTCTGTTGGTGCGAAGCGTTCAGTATAGACGAGAACATTAGTCTTTTCTTCTGAAACTTGAATCCGTTGTACAGCGCAATGTTCCAGTTGCCGTCAACGTTTTGTGCGCGGTATGTCCGTATTCCTGTTGCCGGGTCGTAAGTATAGCCCATGGCTATGGCGTTGTCTGTCAGTCCTGCGTCGAGCGACCACGAATAATTGTAGTCTTTCTTCACGTTCAGGTCGTAGCTAATGCTTATGCTGTGGTTGTAGCTGTTTTTCAGTCCCGAATTTCCTTCATGTATGTTCAGCGGGTCGGTGTCGTCGCGCATGTTCACCATATTCAGCAGGTCGGGCGTCTGCGGATTAAGTCTGTATCTTATGCCGAACCTGCGTGTCTCGTCTTTGCTTGTCCAGTAGAGCGATGTGTTTCTGAATCCTATCAGTGCCGATGTGCGTGTCAGCGTTGTGTCTATTGCTCCGCGTTCATAGTCAAGCTTGTTGCGGCGCAGGGTTACTGGCATGGTTATCTGTCCCGACCAGCGTCCTTTCCCTGTAATATGATAGAAGTATATCGAGGGCGTTATTGTATGTTCGGTGCCGGCAGTCTTGCTTTCGTAGCTGTTGCGCATGTCCTGTGTAGCTTCATATTCGGCCACAGACGGCAGGATGCCCATGTCGCCCTGTTCATAATCCTCAAGCAGGTCAAGGCGGTAGAGGCGTGAGTTACGGTCGGCTTCGGTGTGTTCTATTCCATATCCCAGTTCAAGCAGCAGCCCCTGGCTTATCTGCCTGTTGTATGCCACTGACGCGTTTACCGTATAGTTGCGGTCAGGGTGGTTACGGTAATATTGGTCGGCGTGCTGAGTGGGCTGTGAGGCATTGCCCAGATAGAGGTCATAGCGCTTGAATGTGTCATCCTTGCGGTTGTTGTATATCACGCTGGCTTTAGCCTCGATGTTGTCGGCTGTGTTGTCCTTAAATTTGATGAGCGATCTGGCAAGCAGTCCCGTCTTTAGGTCGTGTCCGCGCGTCAGTCCTTTATTATAATAGCGGTTTAGCAGCGTGTCGCCTCTCGTTTCGCTCGCCATGCTGCTGGTGTTGTCGAAGTGCTGGTAGAGCAGCGAGTGGCGCAGGGTTAGTTTCATTAATTTGAAGTTATATTCAAATTTATTGTCCGTAGACAGTCTGAAGTTGTCTTCGCGGCTGTAGCTTTGTATATGGTCGTAGGTGTCGCCCGACGTAAGAAAGTTAGTGCGGTCGGTTGTCTCATCGCTGTGCAGTATGCTGTGCGACACGTTGGCGTCGCCGCTCAGTGTCCATTTCTTATTGCGTACATTTATTCCGTAAGTTACTCCTGCCAGCTGTTGCGTCAGCGTGCCGGTGTTTAAGTTTTCCGGCTTAAAACCGTCGTTGTTTCCCGGACGGCGTTCGTCGCTCAGGTTGTTGGCGTTGGCGTAAACTGCTAGTTGTGAGTGGTCGGTGAAGCGCATGGCGAACAGACGGGCCATGTATGGAGTGTCGCCGGTATAGCCTTTCTCTGCCAGTCCTGCGCCTGCCTCGGCATTGGCCATCCAGCCTACAGAGTATTCCTTTTTCAGTTTTACGTCCATTACATACTCCTTGTCTTCAGGCAGCTCATGTCCTGTAAACTCACTGCGTTCGCCCTGCTTGTCATAAACTTCAATCTGCTTCACCGTATATGTCGGCAGGTTGTCAAGCATCAGTTTCTTGTCGCTTCTGAAGAAGTCCTTGCCGTTGAGCATAAGTTTCTCCACCAGCCGTCCGTCGTGATATATGTCTCCGTTTTCGCGTATCTCCACACCCGGCAACTGACGCACAAGCACATCGAGCATAGAACCTTCTGCCAATACGAAGGCGTCGGCATTGTATATTACGGTGTCGCCACGGTAATAAAACTGCACCTTTGTGGCAGATACGGTAACCTCTTTCAGCACTTTCGACTCTTCACGCATCAGCAGCGGCGGCAGCTCACGTGTAAATTCGCGCTTCTTCAGGTTGTTCAGCTTCACGGTCATTTCTGTTGTCTTGTATCCCAGCATGCTGCATCTTATGATATATGTGGCATCTTGTCTGGGCACGGTCAGCGTGTAGTCGGATGTTTCGCCCGTTTTGTCGTTATTGCGCCATTCAGACAATGCCGTTGTCGTAGCTATTATTGTGCTGTCCGCCTTCATAAGCTGTATTGTTGCCCCCGGCAGTTCGTTACGTGTCTTGTTGTCGTATACCTTGCCTTTCAGTGTTAATGTGCCTTGGGCAAAGCCCTGTATGGATGTAAGTAAAATTAATAACGTTGCAATTATTTTCATGGTTCCGTTTGTTGCTGTTATGTATATATCTTGTGTAAGCACTGATTTTCTAATTTACATTTTGCGTTTTTCTGATTACGCCCGTAATCATCTTTGCGTTTTTGCCGTTATGTGATATTCATAGATTAACTGAATGCAAAATTATAAAATTTTATCAATCGGGGGGGTAAATTTTAGGATTTTTAAGGGTGATATTGGTATTTAAGCCTTAAAATAGCCCAAAATAGGCCATTTAGCTTTTGTTTTTAATTATTTGAGTATTAAGTTTTCGTTTTTCTTCTTATTTGAAAGACTGATGAAACATGGCGAAGACTTTATCTTGTTGCGAGTGTTATAAATATTGTAGAATGTGTGCTGATGGTGTATTGTGACTTAGAGACAATTATGACATTTGTAAAATATTCTGATTAATTTCATCCGTTTGACGCTTTCAGAATGGCGATGCTGACTGCGAAACCGTATTTTGGCCGTAAAAACGTCAAAAAATGGCTGTTTTTGTCAAAACGTTGAAACACAGGGATTTAGACGGATTTAAAGTCGTTGGTGCAATGGTTAAAAAATATTACTCTGCTGTTTACCATTCAAAAGTGGCCGCTTTATGATGTGAAAGTGGCTCTTTGGGATGATAAAACATGCCTGTTAAGGCGTGAAATACGCATGATTTTTGGCGTGATAATGTGCTAAAGGTGAATGGATGTTAATAGATTCATGCTTGATGGTGCTTTGGTTTAACAGTTGTTATATATTGATTTTCCAGATTGAAAAAATATTTTGTCCTGAAAAATTACTGACGGTTATTATATGTATTTTGTACGTAAAAGTAGTTTTCATTGTCGTATTTATAGCATACATGTGCTGCAATAGTTTTATGCTATACAACGTTTGGGATTGTTTTTTCATTTCGTCGCCATCGTTTGATTTTATGACTTTATGTAAACTTATTTATAGATATACTGACTATTATTCTTGAGAATGATGAATAATTGTATAATTTTAAATGGTATTCTCTTATATCATTTTGATATTATAAGTAACTGTTCAAAATTAATTTTATAAA
>HF992558.1 GCA_000436695.1 Prevotella sp. CAG:1185
TCTCGCAAAAATGGGCTTTTTAAGGGACGACTAATTATGTAGCACCTGACGTAGAACCGACACCAGATCCCGACCCTGACCCGGACACGCCCCCGACTGAAGGTGAACAAATCTACATAAAAGTAACAACGGCAGACGAACTTACAGCAGGATACGGATACATTATTGTTTGCGAAGAGGCCAACACCGCGCTGGCTGAAAGCGGAAACAACATAAGAAACGGAGCTGCCGTAAGCATATCAGGCAATGAGATAACCACAGAAGTAAATAAGGAAGGCAAACCTTATCAGCTTATTCTCGGAACAACTGACGGTGCATATACTTTCTATGACGCTACAGAGAAAGTTTATCTTTCGCTCAACAGCAGCGACAACAAACTTGGAAACGCCACTGATGCTAATACCGAGAATGCTCAATGGACGATAAACTTAAACGGCGGGAACGCAGAAATTGGCAACAAAGCATATCCTGACAGAAACATCAACTACAACAAGACAAGTCCACGCTTCGCCTGTTACAAGGCTACAAGCAAACAGGCAGCAGTAAGTCTGTATAAGAATACCGTTTCAACAGGTATTGAAAATGTTGACAATGACGTACAAGAAAATGTTGATGTATATAATCTTGCCGGACAAAAAGTACGTTCAAACGTCAGCCAAAGCAATGCTCTCAGAGGACTTACTAACGGTATTTACATCATCAATAAAAAGAAATATGCCGTTAAATAGTCGCCCCTTAAAAAGATTATTATCTACTGTTATT
>HF992559.1:0-15397 GCA_000436695.1 Prevotella sp. CAG:1185
TAAACGGAAAATGAACCATATTAGTACTGATATATATATAAATAATTTAGATCATTTACTTATCTATCAACAAATTAATAACCAACAGGCATATAGACCAACGGCTTATTCTCTGCTTTTATGCCTAGAAATTTCTGAACCTCAGTAGTATCTTCTCCGGCATAACAACATACAGTTCCTAACCCATTGGCTGCACAATACAAGTAGACATTCTGGACCACTGTACCGGCATCAATTCCACTAAGAGCCATATTTCCATTCAGCAATGAAGTGTCAGATGCAATAACTAAAACTATCGGCGCAGTTTGAATAAATTTATTTCTACCAGATACAGCTTTTCTCAAATCACTATTTCCAATTTTTATCAATGCATTTGCCTTGGCATCATATCTGAACGTTCCGTCTGCTTTACCAACATATATTGTTATATCTTGCATATTTCTTGCAGACGGAGCGGTACGCTTGCCATCACTTCTGTTAATACCATCGGCAGCCCACAATAAATCCGCCAAGGTTTGATCCGTTACAGATTTGTCTGCAAATGTACGAGAGGAATGCCTGTCTTGAAGAGCTTTCATCAGGCTTCCCTCTGTATTACTTTTCTTTGGTTCAGGTAGTTTTGTTTCTTGAGCATTTATATTACCATAAAAACATGTTAATCCAAGCATTGTCACAAATGCAATTTTCATTAAGCCATTCTTTTTCATATTAATCTTGATTTAAGTTATACAACAAATATATAATATTTTACCCACAAAATACCATCTGTGAATATTATTTTGCTTTTATTATACAAAACCAACTATATCATTTATAGGAATAAGTCACTGAGTTTATAAGATAAAACCTATGAGTTTGTATCATAAAACCAGTGGTTTTAACATCAAAAATCAAAAACTTTCACGAAAGAAATCAAACGCTTCAAAAATCTCTTCTTTTGATGCAGTCTGATCAATCTTTATTTTTCCAATATCTTCTAGTAAAGTGAAATTGATTTGTGATGAAACATTCTTTTTGTCATGTTTCATTAGTTCGAACAAATCGTCATAATCATTACAATTAAAACTATATGTACCATATACATTTCTTATGTAATTTACTGTTTGCCGCATCTTATTTGTAGGAAAGCCTAACTTGACACAACTCAAATAAAGCTCACAAACAAGACCAAATGCCACGGCATAGCCATGTAATATCGGAGAATTAACAGACAATGCATGTGACTCGAACGAGTGGCCTATTGTATGTCCGAAGTTTAAGGCTTTTCTTATGCCAGACTCATGCGGATCTTCTGTTACAATTTTTTCTTTAACCTTTATGCTTTCAGCCAGCATTTTCTGCAGCTCAATTAAATCTGGATTAGTTATATCGAATGTGATTAATTGACTCCACATAAATTCATCACTTATCAGTCCGTGCTTGATCATTTCGGCATAGCCCGAACAAATATTTTTTAAATCAAGAGTTTTTAGAAATTTCGTATCAATTACTACAGCATCAGAATCATTAAATACTCCTATTTCGTTTTTCAACCCATTAAAGTTTATACCGGTCTTTCCACCAACTGAAGCATCAACCATAGCCAATAGGGTAGTGGGGATATTAATAAATTTCAAACCTCGCTTAAACGTCGACGCTGCGAATCCGCCAAGGTCTGTTACCATACCTCCTCCAAGATTAATGATAAATGAATGTCTTGTTGCCTTTCTATCGCTCAGTTCTTTCCATACATACGATAGAGTTTCTAGATTTTTATTACTATCAGAAGCGCCAATAGATATTATTTCTGCATTCTTAATTTCAAAAATATTTTTTATTTCAGGCAGACAATATTTTTCTGTAGTTTTGTCAACAATAATAAAAATTTTATCAGGATTATATGACTGAAAGACAAAATGCAACTCTTCGTCCAGACATTTAGAAATTATAATACGCTGTTTCATACTCATAAAGATATAATAACACCTACAAAGGTAGTCATTTTTATCATAAACTGAAATTTTTGAACAACTTTTAGTATATAATGAATTAAACCAAACAAAGTATAAAACGTCTAAAACAGAAAATGTTATATGTAAGATGGAAAAGAAACTAATCCTAATTTGCCTGTTGATGATTTCATCAATATGCGTATTCTCTCAAGGTATAAAAATTACTGGTAAACTTATTGACCATGACACCAAAGACGGAGTCATGATGGTTACAGTTCAGATGCTCAAGTCTGATAGTACATATATTAAAGGTGTACTAAGCGACGAGAAAGGAAACTTTGAAATTGAAGCACCTAAGAATGGAAAATATATACTAAAGTTTACAAGTATAGGATATGTTACATTGACAAAATCTGTAAGTGTTTCAGCAGGTAAAGATGTCGCATTAGGCAATATTGTATTCTCAACAGATGCCATTATGCTTAAAGAAGCTACAGTCATAGGCCAGGCACCTCCTGTAACAGTTCAGGAAGACACGTTTGTCTATAATGCTTCTGCTTATCGTACACCGGAGGGTTCAGTCATAGAAGAGTTGGTGAAAAAATTACCGGGAGCCCAGGTTGACGATGATGGTAAAGTAACTATTAACGGTAAAGAAGTTAAGAAGATTCTTGTTGATGGCAAGGAGTTTATGACCGGTGATACGCAAACGGCATTAAAAAACTTGCCAACATCAATTATTGATAAAATTAAAACGTATGATGAAAAAAGCGATTTGGCCAAAGTTACAGGAATTGATGACGGGGAGGAACAAACAGTTCTTGATTTTGGAATAAAAAAAGGTATGAATAAAGGCTTTATTGGCAATGCGGATGCTTCAATTGGTACTCATGACCGTTATTCTGAGCGTCTGATGGGAGCAATGTTTAAAGACAATACAAGAATTATGCTGATGGGTAATGCTAACAATACTAATGATAAGGGATTTCCCGGCGGCGGAGGAGGCGGACATTTTGGAGCCGGGCGCCAAGGACTAAACTCATCAAAAATGCTCGGAGCCAACTTCAATTATAACCATAACAAGATGTTTATGTTGGATGGAAGCGTACGTTGGAATCATTCAGATGGTGACGTGAGAACAGAACAGTCTACTGAAAATTTTGTCAGCAGTGTAGGTTCTTTCTCGAACAGTCTAAACCAAAGCTATACCCGCAGTAATAGCTGGGATGCCCGTTTCAGACTTGAATGGAAGCCTGATACTATGACGAATATTATGTTCCGTCCAAATTTTAAATACTCAACCAGTGATGGTCTTTCCACTTCAACTAGTGCATCATATAATGATGATCCATATTTATATGTTACAGACCCATTATCAGCTGAATCTATTTCACAGATGGCAGAAGACAGCCTGATGGTTAATACTAGAAAGAATAACTCTATTTCTTATTCAGGAAGTAAAAGTATTGGTGGCATGCTCCAAATCAACCGCAAGTTGAATTCAAAAGGACGCAACGTCACACTGCGTGCGGACTTCAGTTACAGTGATGATGAAAGCAGAAGTTTAAGTACTTCCAACGTTCATCTCTATCAAATAAAAAATATAATGGGAACAGACTCTGTTTACCAGACAAATAGATATAGCTTAACGCCGACCAAATCATTAAGCTATGACATTCAGGCTACGTATAGTGAACCTATATTTAAAGCGATGTTTTTACAGTTTAGCTATAAATTTACATATAAGTATAATAAAAGCGACAGGGCGACATATGACTTTAGTAATCTTGGTGATGGATTCTTCGATAATGTAATAAGCGAATATAGAGGCTGGAACAATTATTTCTCTTTACTTAACAACCCTTTAAACACATATTTAGATTCAGATTTAAGTAGATATTCTGAATATAAAAATTATATTCATGCCTTGCAGGTAATGTTACGAGTTATCAGACCAAAATACAACTTTAATGTTGGTGTTTTGGCACAACCTCAGACGACTCACTTTATTCAAAAGTACCAAGGCGTAAACACAGACACTGTCAGAAATGTTATAAATGTTACTCCTACGTTGGATTTCAGATATCGATTCTCAAAATTAAGTAACTTAAGAATTAATTATCGAGGCACAACAACACAACCGAGTATGACAGATCTTATGGATATAACAGATGACAGCGATCCCCTGAATATCACTAAAGGTAACCCTGGACTGAAACCTTCGTTCACCAATTCATTTAGATTATTCTATAATACTTATATTCAGGATCACCAGCGGGCCATTATGACATTTATTAATTATAACAATACTCGAAATAGTATCAGTAATATGGTTACATATGATGAAAAAACTGGTGGTAGAACAACCAAACCTGAAAACATTAATGGTAATTGGAATGTTTCAGGAGCATTTATGTTTAACACCGCTATCGACTCTATTGGAAAATGGAATGTTAATACATTTACTAATTTATCATATAATAATTATGTTGGGTATCTTGCTCTCGACAATAATTCAAGCTCACAGAAAAACACAACTCGTACCATGCAAGTTGGTGAACAATTGCGTGCAAGTTTCCGCAATAGTTGGCTGGAAGTGATGTTGGATGGAACATTAGACTACACACATTCAAGGAACTTACTGCAAAGCGAGAGTAACCTTGATACATGGCAATTCTCTTATGGTGGTTCATTAAATCTATATTTACCATGGGGAACAAGCATATCAACTGATCTTCATGAAAACAGCCGAAGAGGATTTAATGACAATTCAATGAATACAAATGAACTAATATGGAATGCTCAGATAAGTCAAGGATTCTTGAAAGGCAAGCCTTTGACAGTGTCTTTGCAATTTTATGATATTCTACATAATCAGAGCAACTTCAGCCGTGTTATTAATGCTATTCAGAAAAGCGATACCAAATATAACAGCATAAATAGTTATGCTATGATACATGTCGTTTATAGAATGAATCTGTTCGGAGGTAAACAGCCTGGTGAAGATCGCGGTATGAGACCAGAAAGAGGTCCTGAAAGAGGCCCAATGGGAGGCCCAATGGGAGGCCCCGGCCCAGGAGGACCTGGTCCCGGAGGAAGAATGCCTCATGGAGGATTCGGCGGCAGATAATATATTTGGTTATTAATTTAACATATTTGACATATACTAAATTAGGCGTAACAACATTCTGGACATTAAAAATAAAAGATTGTTTTTACGCCTTTTTATTATTTCAAAGTTGTAAGTCCATACATTACATTCATAAAGTTTGAAAAGCCATTATAGAATTTTATCTTGCAAAATTTTGCAAACAAATATAATTGAGTTAAATTTGCATTAATTTGAACTTATATAAATTTGTAATTGGATTATTATTAAACATGAGAAGATTTTCGGTTGCTATATTATGTCTTATTTTAAGCATTTCACTCAATGCCCAAATGAAGTGGAATTCCAAATATCAGGCATACATTGATAAATATAAAGATTTAGCTATTTCAGAGATGCTGAAATATAATATACCGGCAAGTATAACTTTAGCTCAAGGTCTGTTGGAAAGTGGGGCAGGAATGAGCGAGTTGACAAGAAAAGGCAATAACCATTTTGGCATTAAATGTCACGATTGGTCAGGGGCAACAACTTACCATGACGACGATGAAGAACAGGAGTGTTTCAGAGCCTACCGTGATGCATATGAAAGCTATGAAGACCATAGTAAATTTCTGGCTCGACAGCCAAGATACAAACGTCTGTTCTCTTTAAAAAGAACTGATTACAAAGGATGGGCACACGGACTGAAAAAATGTGGATATGCTACAAATCCAAATTATGCGAATAAACTTATTGGAATAATTGAATTGTACAAGCTCCACAAATATGATAATGCTAAGAAGTTTGATAAATTTATGGTTGAACGCTCTGAAGTAAAAGATATTTCACCTGATATTAATTTGCATCCAATACATATTTATAACAAAAACTATTATTTAAATGCAAGACAAGGTGATACATTTAAATCCATATCAAAAGAAGTTGGTATATCATACAGAAAACTTGCAAAATATAATGAAAGGGATAAAAATGATAAATTGATACCAGGTGAAATTATTTATCTTAAGAAAAAACAGAAAAAGGCAGATAAAATTTATAAGAAACGCCCGCACCGAGTTAAAGCAGGTGAAAGTATGTATTCAATAGCCCAATATTATGGAATTAGACTCTCAAGTCTTTATAAAATGAATAAATTATCACCAGACTATAGTATAAAAGTCGGTGATTACTTGAGAGTAAGATGATATGTACTAATCGGCATTAAGATTAACATAACTTTAACATTTGAAAGGTCTGAAAAAACTGAAGTTTTAATAAAGTTTATGGTGTCACTTTGCGTATATGAGGACGAGAAAAAGCCGTTCGGGTTAAAGGAGACTAAAACCCGAATCCTTACGGACAAAGTGATTAAGACTTCGTAACAATAGTATGTTAAAAACAATAAACTCTCAATGCCGAGGGGCTTGCACTCTCAGGCCGAGAGGCCAGTGCTCCGCAGGCTCTCCGAGGGCTCTGCGAGGCTAGTTAGTAAGGCGGATAAGGACGAACCTTATCCTACGGGGCCAGCGCATTCTTTCGGCGTGCTATGCACTTGAAACAATGCTCTTACGCCATAACCAACTCGCGCCCTGCGCTCGGGTGTTGACCTTTATGCCGCTCGCACACTCGCTAAAATTCTTCGAATTTTACATTTAATAGTCCGCCTCTAGAGCATGTCCTCGTAAAGCCAACAAAAATAGGTGGCTAAAATAAGCCACCTAAACAAACCATACAAAATACAAAGTAATAAAACCAATACGATGATTTTAATAAGAAACAAAATAATTTTATTAAGCATATAAATAATATTTATTTATGTAATAACTTCTTAAGTGTTTTCTTATTGTGTCTATCATCAGAATTTTTATTATAAATATTTAAGCCATAACCAACAGCACCGCCAAAAATAGCAGAACCAAGAGGAGCAATATAAGTATTAATAAACTTATTGAATCCTTGTGAAAACGAATCCTCAAAAACAGAAGGTCGAAGAGACTGATTGTGTGCGGTCTTAGAATTCCAATAAGAAGTATTACAATTATTGCGGGCTGTCTTAATAAGGGCATTAGCAGTTTTCTGCTTTACATAGTTGTCAACCTTAATACCTTCACGCTGTTCAACAAGATTAAGAGCATTCTCAATCGCCTGTCGTGCCTGCGCTTCACTTGCCTTGCCTGCTGCAACTAAGCTATACTGCTGCGCTGACATGATAGCAAGTTCCTGCAAAACCTTTTGGTCATAATACTTCAACTCCTTAGCACCGAGCAAACCCTGCAACTGCTGACATGCTGTCTGAGCTCGAATAAGTTCACCTGTAAACTGAGCATTTTCGGCCTCACGCTGTGCCTTTGACACATCACTAGAAAACATTGCCTGCAAGCGGGCAAAACTCATGTTATTTAAGGATTCCTGAGAGTTCTTAAGATTATAATCAGCCTTTGAATTATATATATCCCAAAGAAGTTTCTCAGCCTTATACTTGTTCTCAATCTTGAAACCTGAAGCCTGTTCGCCAAGACTAAACGCCTGTGCATCACGTACACCTTTCTGCGCCTGAATATCGAGCAAGGTCTGTATAATACCAGTAACACCTGAGAAGTCAGGACGGAAAGCCTGCATAACAGCAGAAGAAGCAGTAGGGGGATTAACACCCATAGGCGAGGGCGAACCTCCTGAACCGGAAGAACCGGAAACAGCAGATACAGCACCGGCATTACCGCCGGACATCATGAGATAAGGATTAAGTCCAGCTGCCTCAAGGCGCGCACGCTGTGCCTTAGCAGAATTATACACTTGTTGAGCACCAATAGCTTCATTTTGCATGCGAGCATTAAAGTTATTCTGCTGCTCCATTTTCTTTTGGTCATACTCAACCTGTTGGTTAAACATGTCCTGATTATACTCTAATTGCTTATTAAACATACGCTCATTATATTCGTTGTTCATCTGAGCAATCTGTAAATTAGTTTTATTGGTATCTGATTGGCTCTTAGAACCAAAGATATTACCTAAAAATGATGCACCTGCACCAATAAGCGCACTACCTACAAAAGGGTCCATAAATCAATAATTTAAATGGCACAGCCGAAGCTATGCCATGGTTTAAACAAATTATTCAGTAGGAACAGGCTCAGGAGTTGGCTCAGGAGTTGGCTCAGGAGCCTTAGAAGCCTCAATAGAAGAAAGAATAGACGCATAATTAGCGTTAAGATACTCAGACCATGCTAGCAACTCGGAAGAGGATTGTATATACCTTGACTTACAAATCTCCATGAGTTGTTCATCAGTGACATTCTCACGAAGTTTTGCGAGAGAATCCGAACGAGGTGTAAGTCCGTCAAGCCATTTCTGAATAGTATCTCGACCAACAGAATCCAACCTGTTCTGATTGAACAACATATATATGTCATCAACGTAAGCAATAGCCGTCTTTTTGTCAGAACCATTAAAATAAGTTACCTTCTCAGTCATAAACTCACGTATGGGTGAGGGCTGAACGAAATTATTTCGCTCAATGCCTGATGCAACGTTAAATGAATAACGTGCGATATCTTTTCTTTGTCGGAACATAAGCAATAGAATTAGTATGGTAAACCATTGTAATCGAAGTTACGGACTGCCTTAATATCAAAGTATGAATTGATAAGAAGTTGGTCTGTGTTTATAGTAGAATCAGCCTTAACACCAAAAATATTGTCAACAATATGCGGGTTAACCTTGAAAAAATTATATGTCATAGTAATGTCAGAGAAGCCTGCATCTTTACAAGCCTGACGATAAGCAGAAATATAACTATCAGTGAGAGGAGAAACCCAAGAAACAAGAGTATCGATAAATGAACCGTGAATTTCATCAATAGAAGTCTTGAGGTCAGCATAACGAGGCACATAACCCATATTAATCGAAGACGGATCTGAAGGCAAGTCTTCAAGACCGAATATCATCTCAGAGGGGTATAACTGCTGCATACCTACGCTGTCAAATTCAGGTATAGCATAATCAGTGAATGTTGTCTTAAAGTTCTGACGGGCAATACGATTAATTGACCAATCAAGTAAAGGCAGACAATGATAAATACACATAATTATACCGTGTTCAGAAGATTCAAAATCAACCTTGTTACCATTAAGTGTGCCTGTACCTTTACCCTGAATGTCGGCTTGATTATCGCCTGTAAGGTTAGTATTTACAACTTCAGATATATCAAGATTTGAAGTCCAACCACCAAGATATTTACAATGACCTGACAAGGTCGCAGAGGGTGATACATTGAAGTGTTTCTGCATCTGTGTTTGATAATCCATTTTACCTGACTGAGCAATCTCACGCCATTTCTGTAAGCATTCAGCCTGACGAAGTGCAAGAACAGAAAGACCTGCAGTAGTATTAGAATTATTATTAACAACAAGTACACCACTCTGAATAGTATTAGCACCTTGTTGAGGAGCAGAAGCAAATGTAAGGGAACTAGAATCGCCGATATCCAAATCACCAAATATAGGAGAAGCGACAGAAACATCACCATACTGAGCACGTGGCAACATACCTGTAAAATAGTCTTTTTGGAAATTACAATAGTTTAAATCGAACATAGTAGGATTCTTAAATGCATCATTAGTAAATGAAGACATAGGAATATGAAATCCACTACTTTTACCGTACAGATAGTCAAGGTTATAACGATAAGGCGCAGCGGACTGCCATTGGTCATCGCGAAAATAATCCTCACATATCTTCTGATATGCCAAAAGAGGGAAAGGAGACAAAACAATATCGTCTGAATCACTAGGAACTTTAACAGATTCGTAATCTTTACCAAAACCATAGTTAAGGTAATTCAGCAACTTAACAGACAATTCAACACGAGAGAAGCCAAAAAAATTCTTCTGATACTTCTCGTAAGCACCTGACAATGAATTAAGATTACCAAGATACTCCATTATGTCGAAGAATGTAAACCAAGGGTGACGCTGAGAAAGATTAACAGATGAAACAAGATCAGCAGCATGATGCGGGTCAGGCATGTTGGTAAAGAACGTTGGAGCCATATTCCACAACAGACGATAGGGTACAAAATAGAAATCGTAATACTCTCGTAAACGAGAGTATGCAGCAGAGTTGACAGGCTGTGTTCGGGTGAACGCCTGACCACGAATGTTGAATTTATCACCTGGATAGACCTCTTTACACATAATAGGGAGCAACTCACCAACCTTTGCGGTGAATGCGTTTTTGAATGAGAGGTCGAAACCATTACGTTTGACGCTGTTCTTTAGCGCCGTAAGGGACATTACTGAACTCATAATAAATAATATTTAGTTAATAAAGAAACCATTTGCATCATTCTGAATCTTATGTTTGATAGACTTCTCAAAGTTTTCATCAGACTTAATGACAAAACGTTTATAAAACAATTCCTTAGACAACTGAGATACATCTACATTACCGAAAGAATCGAGAGGAGTCTTGTTAATATAATACCAATCATAATTGGAAATAAGATGCCTGTTTTCAATCTGACTAGTATACATGCCAACAAGTAGGGCATAGTCATAACGTTGCCAAAATTGACGTATAAGGGTAAATTTACGATAACGCTCATGGTAGCTATCATTGTCGCAGACAAATGTCAGAAAATGACGAGAGATATACAACTCTCGGGCAATACTATTAGTATGGTAGTCAGCCAAGTAATCACTATAATAAGGGTTAGTATCAATTCCTTGCGAGAAATAGGATATGACCTTATTGAGCGCAGGCGAAGAACAAGGTAAACCACGTGAATCGCAAGAGAACTTAGCAGTAACAACCAAGTCAAGGATACAACGAGCATAATCTATAATCGTATTAAATGAATAGCCTATTGCTGACCTAACTTCTCGTAATATGTTATAAGACTGCCATAACTCAGAATCAGACTTGCGAGAATAGCCTTTACATTTCGGGAAAAACGTACACGACAAATTCCGCCAAGGCATGAACTCGACATAATTGCCATTGATTTCTCCGCTTTGGTAAATAAAGTCGTCAACGGAACCCTTGTAAATTTCCTCTTTCTGACTTTGATGAATGCCGAGAGCGAAGCGGATAGAATGACACGAGAACGGCTTCGTGGACATATCGCCAAGAAATCGGGGAAGACAATAATTGCAATTAACGTATCGCGCAACGTACGAATTACACTTACCTCGGGAGAGAGAGCAATCGACACGACCAAACTGCCATGCCTGACGTATAACCTTTGACATAACTTTTTGTGTCTTAACCTCGTCATAGAAGAATAAGACATGATAATGCGCACGGAATGTTTTCGGTCCGTACTCCGATACAATGTAATAACGTATTTTTTCATCTGAATATTTGCTTAAGTTTTTACGAACTCGTTTGAGGAATAACTGAGCGTCACGCTTTGAAGTGTAAGAAAGATATCCGTCTAAATTACACTTAGCAGTGAGCATGAGTACATAAGTATCAAGAGAGGGGCATTTGTGCCAATAGTCATAATCTACGGTCATCAGCTTGCCTTTTTCGTTCAGTCTATCACAATAGGAATACCAACGAACCAAACGAAGTTCATTATCAACCTCAGGGTACATTCGTGGGACATAGTCGTTAGAGTAGGTGAGTGTCGCAAACATGCAATATTTATGGCTCTGTTCCTCAATGGCACAAAGAAATGACATCTTGTCGGCACGGCGTTTAAGGCAAGCCTTACAAACACCGCAACCAACCTGAATGACTTCGCCTGTGTACTTATTCTGTACATGGCGAGGGTGATAACATTTGACAAGTGGATAACCGATATCAGACATAACTAAACATCAAAAATTAAACTTAAACTAGTCTTGGCATTACCAAGATAACAAACACGATAACGCAAACGTGGATGTTCTTGCAAGAACTTTACAAGTTCGTCAACATCAAAGTACTTAATGCCTTTTTTACTTATCAACTGGAACATAACTAAATATCCTGCAAAAAACGACGAAATTTATGTGAAAAATTACGTATGATAATGCGGTCCTCAGCCGTTGAATCACCACGCAATAAACTATCCAATGAACTTAAAAAAACATGAGCATCGTGATTACTCATATCGATAGACAACTCATGTATCAAAGTATTATAACGCAATACACACTTCATATCATCTAACTTTAAGCGAAACATTTCCTTTGTGATCTATTGTTGTAGTATCTGTTGTTATTACAACAGCCTTGCCAGAGATTTCGACATCACGATGTACTGAACAAGATGTCATAGAGGTCACTCCAAAATATGCGCCTAACAATCCAAAGGCATAAATCAACACTTTTAAAAAGATTTTGAATAATTCTTTTTTGTCCATAATAGAATAATTTATAAATTTGCGAGCGAATATAAGAAATAAATCTGATTAATAAACTAATCGGCATTATGATAAATACAAGGATTTAAGCTTATGAGCAGTTATATAGAACTCAAAAATGTACGAGTAAATAATCTTAAAAATATTTCATTAAAGATACCGCATAATAAATTTATAGTAATAACAGGTGTCTCAGGTTCCGGCAAATCATCATTGGCCTTTGATACGCTTTATGCTGAAGGACAAAGACGGTATGTAGAAAGTCTTTCTTCATATGCAAGACAGTTTCTAGGCAGAATGAACAAGCCAGATTTTGATTATATTAAAGGTTTGCCACCGGCAATCGCTGTAGAACAAAAAGTAAATACAAGAAATCCAAGATCTACGGTTGGCACCAGTACAGAAATATATGATTATTTGCGTATGCTTTATGCAAGAATTGGACATACATATTCTCCAATTTCCGGCAATGAAGTAAAAAAACATTCGTCTGAAGATGTCCTAAATTGTATTATGTCATTCTCAAAAGGCACAAAATTTGTCATATTGGCAAAATTGCATGTTAATGAACAATATACGACAGAAAGACAACTTCAAATTTATTTGCAACAAGGATTTTCTCGTATTTATCATAATCATGATTTCTGCCGTATAGAAGATATTTTGGATTCTAAACAGGAAATAAATAAAGATAATACTTATTTATTGATAGACAGACTTTCGGTAAATGAAGACTCTGATACAATATCAAGAATTAATGACTCATTAGAAACAGCTTTTTTTGAAGGTGAAGGCACATGCAGATTGGTGTTTTTCCCATCAAATATTTCATATGATTTTTCAGACAAGTTTGAGGCTGACGGCATGCACTTCGAAGAACCAAATGACAATATGTTCTCTTTTAATACTCCATTTGGTGCATGTCCTGTGTGTGAAGGATTTGGAAGTGTTATCGGTATTGATGAAAAACTTGTTATACCCAATCCGTCATTGAGTGTTTATGAAGGATGTGTTCAGTGCTGGCATGGAGAAAAGATGGCAAAATGGAAAGAAGAATTTTGCTATCAAGCTGCAAAAGATAATTTCCCTATTTTTGAGCCATACTACAATCTCTCGACAAAACATAAAGAATGGCTTTGGCATGGACTACCTTCACAAAAGAATAAAAGTATTGATGAAAAAATATGTATTGATTCTTTTTTCCAAATGGTCAAAGAGAATCAGTACAAGATTCAATACCGCGTTATGATGAGCAGATATCGTGGAAAAACAGTTTGTCCAGAATGTAAAGGTACCAGATTGAGGAAAGAGGCCGGATACGTTAAGATTAACGGTAAGAATATATGTAATCTAGTTGAAATGTCAATAACAAACTTAAAAAAATGGTTTGATAATTTGTCATTAAATGAAACTGAGACCAAAATAAGCAAAAGGTTATTGACCGAAATCAATAACAGGTTGCAGTTTTTGGTTGATGTCGGTCTAGGTTATCTTACACTTAACAGACCATCAAACAGCTTAAGTGGCGGAGAAAGTCAACGAATTAATCTTACAACAGCTTTAGGCAGCAGTTTGGTTGGATCATTGTATATATTGGATGAACCGAGTATAGGACTTCATAGCAAGGACACATACCGGTTAATTCATGTACTTAAAGAATTGCAGTCATTAGGAAACACAGTTATAGTTGTAGAACATGATGAAGACATAATAAAAGCAGCAGACTATCTTATTGACATGGGACCAGACGCAGGCTCAAATGGAGGAGAAATCGTTTATAATGGTGCACCTTCTGAACTAAAGAAAAGCGATTTAGATAAATATCCCCAAAGTCATACCTTAAAATTCTTGTTCAATGCAGACTGTATTTCTATTCCATGCTCCAGGAGACCATGGAATAAGAAAATTACAATAAAAGGTGCTAGGATGAACAATTTAAAAGGTATTGATGTTGACATTCCTCTAAATGTGCTAAATGTCATAACCGGAGTAAGCGGATCAGGAAAGTCTTCACTAATTAGAGGTATTCTCTACCCTGCCCTAAAACGAAAATTAGATGAAGTTGCAGACACTCCTGGTGAATATTCTTCTCTAGAAGGTGACTGGACTGAAATAAAACATGTGGAAATGGTAAACCAAAATCCCATTGGTAAAAGTTCTCGCTCAAATCCTGTTACATATATTAAAGCTTTTGATGATATAAGACAACTTTATGCAGATCAGCCATTAGCAAAACAGATGGGTTTTACAGCCCAATATTTTTCATTTAATGCAGAAGGAGGAAGATGTGAAACATGTAAAGGCACTGGAGTACTTACTGTAGAAATGCAATTTATGGCAGATTTGGAAATAGTGTGTGACAGTTGCCATGGCAAGCGTTTTAAATCTGACGTACTTGATGTTAAGTTTGCAGACAAAAATATATATGATGTATTAAATATGACTGTACTAGAATCGATTGATTTTTTCAGCAAAAATGGAAAAGACAGTATAGCTCAAAAACTGCAACCACTTGATGATGTCGGACTTGGGTATATAAAATTAGGACAAAGTTCATCAACACTTTCTGGCGGAGAAAATCAACGAGTCAAATTAGCTTATTTTCTGAGTCAAGAGAAAACTGAACCAACAATGTTCATTTTTGATGAACCTACTACAGGACTTCACTTGCAGGATATAAAAAAATTATTAAAAGCTTTTGACGCCTTATTATTACATGGCCATTCTGTTATTGTCATTGAGCACAATTTAGATGTAGCAAAATGTGCTGATAATATTATCGATTTAGGTCCTGAAGGCGGAAACAAAGGTGGTCAATTGATTTTTGAAGGAACACCTGAAGAATGTATTAAATGTACAAAAAGCATAACAGGTAAGTATTTAAAGGAGAAATTTACAAAATAAAAAATAAGTTAAAACAGGAAAATGCTTATCATGTATTTTCTTTAATACATAAAATTTTATTACCTTTGCACTGCTTAAAAAGGAACGCCGATATGGCTCAGTTGGTAGAGCAATTCATTCGTA
>HF992559.1:15431-34922 GCA_000436695.1 Prevotella sp. CAG:1185
GTAATGAATAGGTCCCGGGTTCGAGTCCCGGTATCGGCTCTTTTGCGGTAATAGCTCAGTTGGTAGAGCACTAGCTTCCCAAGCTGGGGGTCGCGAGTTCGAGCCTCGTTTACCGCTCGAAATACTTAATCTGTAAATCATTATTTTTATATATCAGTTTATCCCCTAAGAGTGTCATTTATTAGGAGAAGATAAGATGTGTGTGTCGGACTTTCATCAAACACAACAAGAAACAATCCTGACTAAATATATTTAACTAAGTTTACGGATAATCAAGACATTTATAAAACAAATCTTTTTATTCTATTCTTGATGGATAGAATAAAAAGATTTATTGTTTTAGCCTAAAACTATATTTGAACGTACACGACTTAACGTTTCAGGTGTCATTTGTAAATAACTTGCAATATAGACAAGCGGAGCACGCAATGTTACCTGGGTGGCAAGTTTGCACATTTTACGATATCTATCTTGCGCTGTTTCAAATCTTAACAGATCTGCATGAATCTGTGAAAGAATTAATGATTCCTCCAATATCTTTCTATATAAAATTTGGATATTTACATTATGCAATGCAACTTCTTCAAGTCGTGCTTTAGGCAATGCATAAATTAATACAGGTTCAAGAGCTTCAACCTGCAAACTTGTAGGTTCTTCCTTGAATAAGCTTTCTATACACATGACTATATTTCCTTCTACAGCCATATGCTCAGTCACCTCCCTACCCTTCTTAAAATAAAATTGCCTGACAAGACCTTTCTCTATATAATAAATATGCTTACAAACCTCTCCTTCATTTAAGATCATCTGTCCCTTTGCGAACTTCATTGGTACCAGGATATTTTCCAAAATATCCAGTTCATCATGAGTCATTGTACTATATTTTCGTGCAAGCTCACGTGCTATATCTCGTGTCGTTTTTAATACTTCTTTCATAGTGTCCTCCTTTGTTCTTGGTTCAGATTAATCTAATTTTAACACGGCCAGAAAAGCTTTCTGCGGCACTTCCACATTGCCTATCTGCTTCATTCTTTTCTTTCCCTTCTTTTGTTTTTCAAGAAGTTTGCGCTTACGGCTAACGTCTCCTCCGTAACATTTTGCCGTGACATCTTTTCTTACGCATTTAACAGTTTCCCTTGCTATAATTTTTGCTCCAATAGCTGCCTGTATTGCAATGTCAAATTGCTGTCTTGGAATTAGTTCCTTTAATTTCTCACACATTCTTCTTCCAAAAGTAGCAGCATTATCCTGATGAGTTAAGGTTGATAAAGCGTCTACCGGTTCACCATTAAGCAGAATATCAAGTTTTGCAAGTTTTGACGGACGAAAACAATCCACATGATAATCAAATGAAGCATAGCCTTTAGATACACTTTTAAGCTTATCATAGAAGTCGATAACGATTTCTCCTAATGGAATCATGAAATGGAGTTCTACCCTATTACCACTTACATATTCCTGATTGATTAGCTCACCGCGTTTGTCCAAGCACAATTTCATTATAGAACCAATGAAATTAGCACTTGTTATGATTGATGCTCTGATATATGGTTCTTCAATATGGTCTATGAGTGTACTATCAGGCAATCCTGATGGGTTATGTACTTCTTTTACATTACCGTGTTTATCATAAACAAGATATGATACATTAGGTACAGTAGTTATAACATCCATATTGAATTCCCGATCCAATCGTTCCTGTACAATTTCCATATGCAACAATCCCAAAAAGCCACATCTAAAACCAAAACCTAATGCAATTGAAGACTCCGGTGTAAATGTAAGTGAAGCATCATTTAACTGAAGCTTTTCAAGCGACGCACGAAGATTCTCATAATCTGCCGGATCTATGGGATAAACGCCAGCAAACACCATCGGTTTTACCTCCTGAAATCCGGATATGGCGCTCTCACATGGTTGTGCAACATGAGTTATTGTATCTCCTACTTTTACTTCCTTGCTGTCTTTAATACCACTTATTATGTATCCTACATCTCCTGTAGAAAGTTTATCGCGAGGTATCATGTCCATCTTAAGCACTCCAACTTCATCTGCTGTGTACTCCATACCTGTATTAAAGAACTTAACCTTATCGCCTTTGGCTATACTTCCATTTTCTATTTTAAAATATGCAATAATTCCTCTGAATGAGTTGAATACAGAATCAAAGATTAAGGCTTGCAGAGGCGCATCAGGATTGCCTGAAGGATGCGGTATTCGTTCAACAACAGCATTTAGTATTTCAGGTATACCCTCACCTGTTTTACCTGATGCACGTATGATGTCTTTTCTGTCACATCCAAGCAGGTCGACAATCTCGTCTTCTACTTCATCAGGCATGGCAGATGGCATATCAATTTTATTTATTACAGGTATTATTTCCAAATCATGCTCTAATGCCATATATAAGTTGCTGATGGTCTGAGCCTGTACGCCCTGTGTGGCATCAACAACAAGCAAGGCTCCTTCACAAGCAGCTATACTTCTTGAAACTTCATATGAGAAATCGACGTGGCCCGGAGTATCAATAAGGTTTAGAATGTATTTTTGTCCATCGCGGTCATACTCCATTTGAATTGCATGACTTTTAATTGTTATTCCACGCTCGCGTTCAAGATCCATGTCATCAAGCATCTGACCTTCAGTTATTTGAATAGTTTTAGTATATTCAAGCAGTCGGTCGGCAATGGTTGATTTGCCGTGGTCAATATGCGCAATTATACAGAAGTTTCTTATCTCGTTCATCAGTAATTTATTTTTGGAACGCAAATATACAAAAAAAAGAATTTCTTTCCTAATAAATTAGTCGTTTTTATGAATAAATTAAAAAAAACGATATATATTATTTTCGATAGAAAGATATTAATTACTTTTGCAAACAAAATAATGAGTTTTATGAAAAAATATTTATTAATTCCATTTGCTGCAGTCTTTATGGTTGCATGCCATGAAAGCCTAGAAGAAAGAGCTGCAAGAGAGGCAAAAGATTTTACAACAAAAAATTGCCCAATGAAGATATCTGATTACATTATGAATGACAGTATGACATATGAAAAAGATACCCGAACGATACATTATTACTATTCAATACATGGCAAAGCAGACACTACTGCAATAGATAAAAAGATGGCAAAAGAAGAACTTACCAAAGGAGTAAAAGACGCTACAAGCATACGCAAATATAAAGAAAACGGATTTAACTTTGCCTATACATATTTTTCCTCAAAGAATAAAGGTCAAGTTCTGTTGGATATTAAAGTTACTCCAAAAGACTATAATACAAAATAACTCTCAGAAATTAATTATGCCGTTAAATCAGTTTTAAATGCTTACATACTGATTTAACGGCATCTATATTTAGAACTTACTGTTTTTGTTTATATAGTTCATCTATAGCCCTACACAACTGATCAGGACAACTGGTTGACTTATAACCGCAACGAATGCCGTTCAGACGCTCTTTTACATCATTGACATTCATGCCCCTTATTAAGGAACAAATACCTTGTAAGTTACCGTTACAGCCACCAACGAAGCTAACTTCAGAAATGCAGTCATTGTCATCAACAGTTAAATTAATCAACTCACTGCAAGTTCCTGTCGTCTTGTAAGATATACTTTTCATTTATACTATAACATTTACAGTTATTCAGGCTTCATGTTTGTATAAACGTTCTGAACATCATCATCATCTTCAAGCATTTCAACCATCTTGTCAATAGTTTCACGCTCTTCAGGTGTAACATCTTTCAGATCGTTAGGTATACGTGTAAATTCAGCACCTGTAACTTCAAATCCATTCTCTTCAAGATGTTTTTGGATTTCACCAAAGCATTTAGGATCACCATAGATTGTTATTTCGCCTGATTCATCATCAACGTCATATTCATCTTCAACTCCATAGTCAATAAGATCAAGAATCAATTCGTCCATCTCAATGCCATCTTTCTTTTTAAATGTGAATACACATTTATGTTCAAAAAGGAACGAAAGACTTCCCATTGTACCCAAGTTACCACTGAACTTATTGAATATGGCTCTTACATTTCCAACAGTACGTGTGGTATTGTCCGTTGCGGCATCAACAAAAATAGCAATTCCGTGAGGACCGTATCCCTCATAAGTAACCTCTTTATAATCGCTCTGGTCCTTACCCATTGCGTTTTTGATAGCACGTTTAACATTCTCAAGCGGCATATTTTCGCGTTTGGCGTTGAGAATGATAGAACGGAGATGAGGGTTATTATCCGGATCAGGTCCGCCTGCACGTACAGCAATAGCAATTTGTTTACCAATTTTTGTAAATGTTCTGGCCATATGACCCCATCTCTTCAATTTCGTAGCTTTACGATATTCAAACGCTCTTCCCATATTTTATATTTTTAGATTTTCAATAAATTAAATTTCTATCTGAGTTCTGCTTTCAGTTCTTTCTTAAGATTGTTTATTATCTTAGTCATAATAGACTCGATCTGCTTGTCATTCAGAGTTTTGCTTTCATCCTGCAGAATAAAGTTCACAGCATAACTCTTCTTGCCTTCCGGAAGGTTTTTGCCTTCATAAACATCAAAGAGTTCAACCTCTTTAAGGAATTTCTTTTCTGACTGATATGCTATGCGTTCTACAGACTCGAATTTAACATCCTTGTCTAATAACAAAGCCAAGTCACGACTTACAGCCGGATATTTGCTTATTTCACGGAAGCTGATAACATTCTTTCTCACAGCCTTTGTAACTGCAGTCCAGTTAATATCAGCATAGTAAACTTCATTCTCAATTCCTGCAGCCTTTTGCAACTTCTTGGAAATAACACCTAATTCAGCGTACAATTTACCACCACGATTAGTTATTTCAAGTCCCTTATGATAAATATTGTCAGCACTTTCTTTAATGACCACGCTACCAAGAGGAAGTCCTATTCGCCTGAAAATATTCAGTACGTGAGCCTTAAGTTCAAAGAATGAATGTTCTTCATCCGCATGAATCCAACTTCCAGATACGCGTTTACCTGTTATCCACAAACCCAAATGTGTTTCTTCCTTGTACGCCTGCATTGGATTCTCACTATTTTTCTTTTCAGGAGAATAATGGTAAACATTTCCAAACTCAAAGAACTTCAAGTCAGGATTTTTTCTGTTTGCGTTATAAGAAATACTCTCAAGTCCACCAAACAACAGAGTCTCTCTTAATACATTTAAATCGGAACTTAGCGGATTCATTATCTTAACAAGATTCTCTTGGCTATAGCGATTTAAATCTGTATAATATGCGCCTTTAGTAAGAGAATTGTTTAATATTTCGTTAAATCCGTCACCAACAAGCTGCTCACCTATCAGATTCTCAAGTTTATGCTTATTGTCTTCATCACCTTTAATTACCAAAGAACTCTTCAGCTGTGTAGAAATTTCCACATTATTATATCCATATATTCGCAGGATATCTTCAACTACGTCACAAGGACGCTGCACATCCACACGATAAGGAGGAACGCTGAGTTCTAGCCCTTCAGCAGTTTCATTGTCAATTTTCATCTCCAAACTTGAGACAATGCTCTTAACTGTCTCAGCCGGAATTTCCTTTCCTATAAGGTTATTGACATAATCATACTTCAATGACACTTTAAAATCTTGTATAGGCTCCGGATACACATCCTTGATTTCCATAGAAACCTTACCCCCGGCAAGTTCCTTACACATTATTGCAGCCTGTTTCAAGGCGTATATTATGCCATTGGGATCAATACCACGCTCAAATCTAAACGAAGCATCTGTACTTAATCCATGACGGCGTGCACTTTTTCTTATCCATGTGGGATGAAAATAAGCACTTTCAAGTACTACATTTGTCGTAGTGTCATAAGTTCCGCTACCTTTGCCTCCGAAAACTCCAGCTATGCACATTGCGTCTTCTTCATTGCATATTGCAAGGTCATGACAACTCAACTTATGCTCTTCACCGTCAAGTGTTACGAAAGGAGTACCTTCTGGCATAGTCTTGACAATTATATGATGACCTGAGACCATATCTGCATCAAAACAATGCAGTGGCTGACCATATGCCATCATAATGTAATTTGTGATATCAACGATATTGTTAATTGGGCGTAATCCGATAGTACGCAGTTTATTCTGCAACCATTCAGGACTTTCTTTTACATCGCACCCCGTAATGCTTACGCAGGCATATCGTTTGCAGGCCTCATTGTTCTCTATGGTTACATCTATTGGCAGTTCGTTGTTGTCAACAGCAAAAGCTTCGCAATCAGGACGATGAAGTGAAGTCTTGTAGCCATTCTGAACCAACCAGGCGTACAAATCACGTGCAACTCCCCAATGTGAAAGCGCGTCTGCCCTATTGGCTGTAATGTCAACTTCAATAAGCCAATCGCTTTCCAGGTGATAATATTCAGCTGCCGGCATACCTACCTGTGCATCATCCGGCAATACTATAATTCCATTATGGTCTGTGCCGACACCGATTTCGTCTTCTGCACAAATCATTCCGAAACTTTCAACTCCGCGTAATTTTGACTTTTTAATTACGAATTCCTTATCACCGTCGTACAATACACAACCTAAATCGGCTACAATAACCTTCTGACCTGCAGCAACGTTTGGAGCACCACAGACAATCTGTGATGGTGTCTCACGACCAAGGTCGACAGTTGTTACATGCAGATGGTCAGAATTAGGATGCATTTCACATGTAAGGACCTTACCTACATACAGGCCTTTAAGGCCTCCTTTAATGCTTTGAACCTCTTCAAGGGCGTCAACTTCAAGTCCTTCTGATGTAAGAGCATCACACACTTCTTGTGGAGTCAGGTCGAAATCGACATACTCTTTAAGCCACTTATAAGATATATTCATTGATATTTGTTTTATACTTTCTTTAATCGGACGCAAAAGTACTAATTTTAAATCATTTATACAAACGTTTCAATTAAAAACTGACTTCTGTCTGATTTGATGATTTTTATGTTGCTTTATTAAGCAGAATTATTGGTGTACTATGAGATTAATTGTAGCAATATAAATAATTTACATTCCCCAATTCAAAGTTTATTATATGCTTACTTTATTTGTGACAAAAAGTTTAATTTATCCTTTTTGCCTAAGTATACAATTAGACATTTTCTTTAATAATCTCAACCACAAATATTTTACAAAATTTTATTATAAGCTCACGAAGTGCAAAACATATTTAACTTAATATAAACTAAAAACAAACCTTATATGTTAAATTTATGGACCATTATTTGCGTATTTCTTATGTATACTAAAGAAAATTCCAAAACGGCAAGCAAATATAGATAATTTTATAACTAACTGTGTGACAGGCTATTAGATATATTTTCGAAAGTAGTCGTAATAATTATAGTATTAATAGGCGGCATTTTATATTATATTTTGGCACAAATTACAGTGCATTTTGACGTTTCTTTGCTGACAATTAAGCGTATTTCATCAAAGAAATCACTGATTTTCACAACAAAATTCAGTTATTTAGTTATACTAAACCAATTAAATATTTATGCAAAGCACATAATGGAAGACCTTTTATACTCTTAACCAGAGAATACGACGTGTTAAATTTCGTCATCAAAACGTTAAAAATTATTTTTCAGAAAATCAAAACAAATGCGAAACATTCATCAGTATCATATTTATAACTTACTGAAAGCGATGTCATTTTACCTTTTCGCACATCTGAAATAATATTCACAGTTCTACTGTCCATATGACTTATAAAAACCTTATTATAGTTGCATAATTACAAATAATACACTAATTTTGCAACTATGAACAATATCACAGAAAGCATCGATAAAACATTAGTCAGTTTCATTATAACATGTTCCAATTTATCCGTCAAGCAGGTATCTGATTGTCTCGACAGCATTCTGCATTTGTCATTGAGAGCAGCAGAAAGAGAAATCATTGTTGTTGATGACGGCTCGGATGAGTCGATAATAGACAAATTAAATCAATATCGCGATGAAATAATTTATGTAAGGTGCAGGAAAAGCGGATTAAGTGCTGCCCGCAACTTAGGACTAAGAGTTGTTTCAGGTGAGTATGTCCAGTTCATTAATGGTGAAGACAGACTGATACCCGATGCATACGAGCATTGTCTGGATATTGTAAGATATAAGTCTCCGGATATAGTTCTGTTTAATTCTTCTGACAAGATAAGCCGAACAGCATCTTTTTACATTCCTGAACCTGTAGATGGTGCGCAATACATGAGGCACAACAATCTTCACGCAACCGCATGGGGATATGTATTTTGTCAAAAAATTCTTATGGATTTGCGTTTTACTCCCGGACTTATCAATGAAGACGAAGAGTTTACGCCACAATTACTGTTACGTGCAGAAAAAGTCTACAGTACAGATATTGTTGCCTATTACTACAAAAAGAAAAGTTCGCATATTATGCGTAATAAAGACTCACGTTTCCTATTAAAACATCTTAATGATTACGAGCATATAATTTTCCATTTAAAAGAGCTTGAAGATACGCTACCTGTTGCTGACAGACAAGCGCTACAAAGGCGCGTCGCACAACTGACTATGGATTATATATTCAAAATAATTAAGCTTACACGGTCGTCAAAACAGCTTAACACTCGTTTAAAGCGCCTTGAAGACGGAGGCTTGCTCCCATTACCAGATAAAAAATACACACGTAAATACTCTATTTTAAGACACATCATAAAAAGTAAAATACTGAGAAGATGTGTGTCCGCAGTACTAAAATAGTATTTGCCCGGCAATTATACATAATGACAATAAGCAGCCAACAGAAATTTACTTACTAAAACCTGCAAACAAGAATGAAGCCGAATGAAACGTCATACTCAGTTTCATTCGGCTTTAATTTAATATTGATAAAAATCTTATTTAATCTTTATCTCTTTTATCATCCAAAGTTATCATACATTATTGATTCCGGATCAACTCCAAGGCTGTCAAGCATATTTACAACAGCATTGCTCATAGGACCAGGACCACACATATAATATTCAATATCTTCTGGAGAGTCAACATCTTTAAGATAAGTTTCATACATTACCTTATGCACAAATCCTGGAGTATATTTAACTCCGGCCTTGTCTGCCTCAGGATCTGGACGGTCTAATGCAAGATGGAAATGGAAATTGCTGAATTCTTTCTCCAATTCAAGGAAATCATTGAGATAGAAAACTTCAGCAAGCGATCTTGCTCCATAGAAATAATGAAGTTCGCGGTCTCTTACATTCAGTGTCTTTGTCATGTGCATTATCTGTGAACGCAAAGGAGCCATACCTGCTCCACCGCCAACCCAAATCATTTCCTTCTTACTGTTGAATATCGGATGGAAATCTCCGTATGGGCCACTCATAATAACCTTATCGCCAGGTTTGCGGCTAAATATATAAGATGAGGCTATACCGGTAGGAACATCTTGGAATCCCACTTGAGGTCTCGGCTTAAATGGCGGTGTGGCTATACGTACTGTAAGCATTATCCTGTCGCCTTCTGCGGGATAGTTGGCCATTGAGTAAGCTCTGACAGTTGGCACAGGATTCTTAGCCTTAATTGAGAACATATTGTATTTCTCCCACATAGGAAGATATTTATCGCCTATGCTGCTCTTGTCAAAGTCTTTATCATAGTCTATGCAATCGTAAGCCGGTATCTTAATCTGCGCATAAGAACCTGGAATAAAATCCATGTGCTCACCTTCTGGCAGTGCGACAATAAACTCTTTAATAAATGAACTGACGTTTTTATTACTGATAACAGTACACTCCCATTCTTTTACGCCCAAAACACTTTCAGGTACTTTTATCTTAAGGTCACCCTTTACCTTACACTGGCAACCAAGGCGCCAATGGTCCTTAATCTGCTTACGGGTGAAATGGGGCTTTTCTGAATCAAGAATCTCTCCTCCACCTTCAAGTACCTGTACACGGCATTGTCCGCAGCTTGATTTACCGCCACAGGCAGACGGCAAGTATATACCGTTTTCTGTAAGAGTTGCCATCAATGATGCTCCCTGCGGCACAGATATAGTCTTTTTGTCGTTGATGTTAATGTTGACATTTCCGCTCGGAGACAGATAACGTTTTGCGATCAACAAGATTGCAACGAGCAAAAGGATTATTATAAGAAAAACTACTATGCTTGTTAAAATAAATTGTACCATATCGAAACTTATATTTTAAATCCAGAAAAACACATCATTGCCATGGCCATAAGACCTACAGTTATAAATGTGATGCCAAGGCCCTGCAAAGGACGCGGTACGTCACAATACTGCATTTTCTCCCTTATGGCACCCATCGAAACTATAGCCAAGGTCCATCCTATACCACTACCTGCGGCATAAACAACAGCGTCTGCCACAGAACCTATGTACTGAGAATTAGAAGGATCAAGATTTATTCGCTGCTGCATAAACAGTGATGCACCCATTATGGCACAGTTAACAGCAATAAGGGGAAGAAATATACCCAATGAAGAATATAGCGACGGCGAGAAACGCTCAACCACCATCTCAACCAATTGCGTTATACCTGCTATGACGGCAATGAACAATATAAAACTAAGATATGATAAATCAACTCCATCGGCAAGACAGTCAGGTCCTAATACATATACCTGCAGCAAATAGTCAACAGGCACTGTTATTATAAGGACAAATGTTACAGCCACACCGAGACCTAATGATGTCTTCACATTCTTTGAAACGGCAAGGAACGAACACATTCCAAGGAAGAATGCAAAAATCATATTGTCAACAAATATTGAGCGGAAGAATAAACTTATAATATGTTCCATAATAATTCTTTAATTCAAAACAGTTAATCTTTTTCTGAAAAAAATGACCTGTGTATCCATATTACACAACCTAACAGAATCAAAGCCATTGCAGGCATTGTCATCATACCATTATTGATATATCCGGCCTGATAGAAACTGTCTGGAATAATTTGGAATCCTAGTAACGAACCTCGTCCTAAGAATTCTCTTACAGCACCAACAATTACAAGTATCATTGCATATCCAAGACCATTTGACAGTCCGTCAATAAAACTTGGTATCGGCTTATTTATCATTGCAAAGGCCTCTAGGCGTCCCATCAATATACAGTTTGTAATAATCAGTCCAACGTATACAGACAACTGTACACTGACATCATAGGCAAAAGCCTTGAGAATTTGGCTTACAATTGTAACCAGCGCAGCTACAACAACAAGCTGGACAATGATTCTTATTCGGTTAGGTATGGTATGCCTGATAATAGATATTATTATATTTGAGAAGGCTGTAATTATTGTAACAGCAAGTCCCATTACTATAGCAGGCCTCAGTTGTGATGTAACAGCCAAAGCAGAACAAATGCCAAGCACCTGTACTAGTATAGGATTATCAGCACTCAACGGAGTGGTGAAAATCTGTTTATTTTCTTTTGAAAACAATTTTCCCATAAAACCTTTTTGTTTTTATTTGTCATTAAGAAAACTTATATATTTACCTAAGCAGTCTTTGAGCATCATGTCTACTCCATTAGATGTCAATGTGGCTCCGGTCACACCATCGCATTGCGTAGTTTTATCCTTTACATCGTTCTTTTTCAAGACAGAAAGAGCAATGCCGTTAACGCCGGCCTTTGTCAATTTCTTTCCGATGAACTGCTTCTGCCATTCAATGTTATCTTTTATCTCAGCACCCAAGCCTGCTGTTTCACTTTCATGAGTGAAGTATGCGCCAAAAACTGTGTTTTTGTCATAGTCAATGGCAATATAGCCGCTTATAGGTCCCCATAATCCCATACCATAGACAGGTATGACATATTTTGTCTCATTATTTATTTTACATACAAATAATGCAAGACGTCCCGCCTTAAAGTCTGAACTGTTTAATTTGAACCCTGCATCTTCTCCGCCTTTTGTACCTTTTTTAACTATCTGATTATCAGCATTGATGATGTCGTCGCTCTCAACAATATTTTTATATTGTTCAGCTACCTCATTATCAGTCAGGTCACGCAAGTTGAGTGCGGCCAATATCTGTCGTTTTTTATCCAAAGCGACATTAACATCTTGCGCAGGTTTTAAATAGCTAGAGATAAATGCCAGCAGAAAAGCTACAATAACAACAATTATTGCAGAATAAACAATGGTGTATATATTTGAATTTGTATTCAATACTTTTCTATCTTTTGTCATAGCACTCATGGATTTAAATATTTTGAGAAGTACGTTTTGCTCTCATTGATATATTGTGCTGCACTACGCAATAATCTATTAGAGGCGCAAACATGTTCATAAATAAGATTGAGAGCATCATTCCTTCAGGATATCCTGGATTCATTATTCGGATTGCAATCGCCATTACACCTATCAGGAAGCCATAAATATACTTACCGGTTTCTGTTCTTGCCGATGTAACCGGGTCGGTTGCCATAAATACGGCACCGAAACAGAATCCTCCTAAGAACAAATGCTCATACCAGGTAATTGATGTCATTCCAAGTTCTTTGAATGTAAATGCCATAAATGCACCACCAACAAATACGCTAAGCATTGTTTTCCAGCTTGCAATACCTGTGACGAGCAGTATTATTGCTCCTATTCCTATGGCAATTACACTTGTTTCACCTATTGAACCAGGTATAAGTCCGACAATCATGTCATTAAGGCTGTAACCTACGTCCATGCCTTGAGATGTAAGTGCAAGAGGTGTAGCTTGTGTAAACGTATCAGGTAAGACATTACCAAGTCCAAATATTGTGTCGTTGGCAATCCATACGCTGTCACCACTCATTTCAGTAGGATAAGAGAAGAACATGAATGCACGCGCAGCCAAGGCAACATTAAATATGTTCATTCCTGTACCGCCGAATATCTCCTTTACGAATATAACTGAAAAAGCCACAGCTATAGCAAGAATCCACAAAGGGCAGTTAACAGGTATGATCATCGGTATTAATATTCCGCTGACGAGGTATCCTTCCTGTATCTCCTCACCCTTCATCTGTGCCCAAATAAATTCTATACCCAGGCCGACAATGTAGCTTACAAGAATTTTGGGTAATACTGCCAAAAATCCGTAAATGAACATATCTATGAAAGACGCATTTGCAAGCTGATTTGCAGAAGCGTAATTCTGATATCCAACATTATACATTCCAAATAATAAAGCCGGAATCAATGCAATGACCACAATACTCATTATTCGCTTAGAGTCTATTGCGTCATGAATGTTTGTTCCGGTCTTAGATGTGGTATTGGGTACATACATAAAAGTCTCAATACCTTCAAAAACACTGCGAAAACAATGGAGCTTTCCGTCGCCTTCAAACAATGGCTTTATTTTGTCTAAATAATTTCTCAACATATGAAATAAATTTAAGCATTCTCTTTACGCAACATGTCTAATCCGTTTCTTACGATAGACTGAAGTTCAAGTTTTGACGAATCAACGAATTCAGGCAAAGCAAAATCCTCAGGAGAAACTTCATATATTCCTAAAGCTTCCATTTTATCAATGTCTCCTACTATAATTGCCTTTATAAGATACTCACCAAATATATTCATTGGCAACACTTTGTCGTATTCGCCACTCATTATCATGTGTCTCTTACCACCTTTTATTCTAGAGTCAAGTGTATATTCTTTTCCCCTTGTAAGCCAACTGATTGTAAGCCAACTGAAATAACTCCTATTTACAGAATACTGATTAAAACGTGGCATTATCCAACCAAAAAGTTCATTAACATCATCACCCTCTGGTATTACTGTTACTTCCGATGCATGTGCATCAAGATAATCATCAAGAGAACATTTATGTCCAGTAAGAACATTTCCGTTTATTATTCTGATATTCTTATCTTTAGATATATTGCCTTCAAGTAAAGATTCAATCTTTTGGCCTACAAGAACATCCATATAACATGGTTTATGAACTTCACTTCCTGCTATGGCTATAGTGTGAACAAGATTTATTTTTCCGGTATTAAACAATCTTCCAATGTAAATCACTGTTGTTGGATCTACGGTCCAAACGACATCTCCCTTATTTACCGGATCGATATGATTTATCTGTACTCCAACATTCCCGGCCGGACAAGGTCCGTCAAAAATATTCACTTCGACATCATCAACCCGTCGTAAACTTTCTGAACATTGATTACGTCCAATGCCAAGATAAGTTTTGGATATTTTTGACAATGCCGTTAGACCTGTTTGAAAATCTTTTTCGTTACCTATTAATTCAAATTCAAAATCACATGCCAAAGGCTTATCGCGCAAAGCGCTGATGAAAATACCTTTAGGCAATACTTCCGGATTTGTAGAAATTGCATAAGGCAACTGATTGATGTATCCAAAAATACCGGCTTCCAACAAAGAGTTGATTACTTCTTCTGATGAAAGAGTATTTACATCTTTCGCTCCGAAATCAACATATTGTTGTGTTTCATCTGAATTAATTACAACTTGCAAAACTTTTCGTCTTTCTCCTCTAACTATTGAAGAAATATTTCCACTAACCGGAGACGAAAATCCAACAGATGGAAATTGCTTGTTTACAAACAGAGTGTCACCAACTTTTACGTGATCACCTTCTTTTACAACCACCTTAGGCTTTACACCTGGAAAGCAATCTGGGCAAAGTGCAAACTCATTACATGCTTTGGCTTTCATTTTTACCTTCTCAGCTTTACCCTTAAGGTGAATGTCTAATCCTTTGCGTAATTTAATAACTTTTGTCATAGTGTCAGTTTTAAAAAACTGTAGGTTCTTTATATTTTTGCTCTGCAAATCTACAAAAATTAACTGTAATAAACGAACAAATTTAAAGAAATGTGTAATATTGACATGCTCAATAATTCATTACAAAAAATCAAAAATTAAAGTTTAACATTCAAATAGTACGTTCCATAACGAAAATCCATACCAAGGAAATATACTTTTCACCATTTTTCTTGATTTATTCGTTTATTACGATGAATTCATGTATTTTTGTAGGGGATTTCAAAAATAATACATATTTGTTATAATCCTGATACGGCAATAAAACAATAGAAATTTTGAAAAAAATAAGACATATAATAAATGGAACAATATGGACTATAATAATTGTTTATATTTCAGCAATTGTTTTAATCCATATACCTTTCATTCAGGCGTGGGTCGGCGGGCGTGTTAGCAGTGCCTTGGCGACAAAATTAAGCACACGTGTTTCTATAGGTCGAGTGGATTTAGGACTTCTGAATAGGATTGTTATTGACGACGTAGAGGTCTATGACCAAAATTCAAAACAGATGATAATTGCATCGCGCTTGGCGGCAAAGGTTGACTATTATCAACTGATAAGAAATGGTTGTGTTTATATTTCTTCTGCTCAAATTTTTGGTTTAAAAGGTATCTTTTACAAAAAAGACAAGATTTCCAAACCAAATTATCAGTTTGTCTTGGATTCTTTAGCCTCAAAGGATAAAAGTAAAAAGTCGAATCTTATGTTGAGTATCAATTCCCTGATAATTCGACATTCTTCAATAAAATACGACAGAGAAGACATACCCTGTACCCCATCACATTTTAATTTGAACCATTTAGATTTAAATAACATAAGTGCCCATTTTATAGTTCCTTATTACACAAATGACAGTGCATCCGTAATTGTTAAAAAATTATCACTAGATGAAAATTCCGGATTTGGCTTAAAGGATTTAAAGTTCGATTTAAAATATAATAAGAGTAAAGCTGAAATTGAGAACTTTAAACTTCTTATGCCTAATTCTGAGATTTATTCAAATGGCCTAACCGTTAACTATCAATACAAAAATAATAAGCCGGATATACAATCTGTTAAATATTCTGGTGATATTAACATAAAAAGATTTTCAGTTTCTGATATTAAATGCTTCATTCCAAAACTTAAATATAGCATTAAGCCATTATCCTTAAATATCAGTTTTACTGGTGATTACAACAGTTTAAGTATAAACAGGCTTAATCTTTATAGTGATGGTCTTTTAAGTCTAAATGCAAATGGAAAAATTTCGAAACATAAGTCAAGCCTTAGCTGGCACGCCAATGTTTCCAAACTTGAATGTAATATTCCAAATGCAGTAAAATTGTTAGGATCATCAGATTCCGGCATTAATATCCCCCAATTTATATCTAATATTGGCAACTTTACATATTATGGAACCGCAAAAGGAGCAGGTAAGTCGGTGTATGTTAATGGCGATATTAAAACAGACGTAGGAAACCTAGACATAAAATTAGATAAAAACAAAATAGAAATAAATACAAGCATAAAGACCGACAATATAAATTTGTGTAAATTGTTGGGTAATGAACATTTTGGAACTTTGTCAACCAATTTAAGTCTGAAATTCGTTGATTTCATAAATAATGCTTCAAAAATATATATTGATGGAGTATTTCCACACTTCGACTATAATAAATATCAATACAACAATATTATTGTTAAGGGATTGTATAACAAAAAAACTTTTGACGGACTGCTAAAGCTAAATGATCCAAACGGACAAATTAATATTGAGGGTAAAATGTTTGCAAATAATATTGATGAGACCTCAATTAATGCATCTGTAAGGAATCTGGATTTATCAAGATTAAACATCACTAATAAATGGAAAGATACAAAGTTTAATTTTGATATAAATACAAATGTTACATACAATTCAAGTAATGCAAATCTTGTTGACGGAAACTTAACGGTTCGGGATTTTTCAATGATTTCACCAAATGAAACATTTTCCATTAACCGATTGAATATCAATGCAGATAAAGAATCGATATCCATGCAAAGCGATTTTGGCAATATTGATATTCATGGAAAATATCAAATAAAAACCATAATAAACAGTTTTACTAATTTGCTCCACGAAAAACTGCCTACAATATTTACAGCATACAATAAATCCAATAATGAAATAAAAGTTAATGCAACGATTACAAAATCAGATTGGCTCAGAAAGTTTTTTAATATTCCATTAAAATTAAACGGTCCATTACATTTATCAGCTGAAATAAATGATGTTAAGAAACATTTTAGAATGCTTTGTAAAACGAATGGATTCATTTATAATGAAAGTCCATACGAAAATGTATTTATCAGTGCAGACACCCCTGATGACACTTTGAAGTTAGAAGGAAGAATAAATAAAGTTATGACGAATGGTCATAAATTATCTCTTACGTTTAACACAAGCGCCATTGCTGATAAACTCTCAACTATAGTAAATTGGCATAATCATCAAGAAAAGCCTTTTGTCGGTTCATTAAATGCAGATACTAAGTTTATAATGAATGCTAAAGGTAAACCTGATGTCAATATTGAAATTAACCCATCGGATATATTAATTAACGATACCGTTTGGCACATAAAACCGGCCAACATCACCTACAGCAATGGAAATTTGACAGTTGATCATTTCTCTGTTGAGCATAATAAACAGCACATAAAAGTTTATGGAATGGCCACAAAAAGCCTGTCAGACTCCATTATTGTCGATATGCAGGATGTGGATGTCAACTATGTATTGAACCTTGTGAATTTTCACTCTGTTGAATTTCAAGGCTATTCAACGGGTAAGGCATATATAAAATCTGTATTCTATGATCCTGAGCTATATGCAAAATTAAATATTAATCAATTTAAATTTCAGGATGGACGTATGGGAAATTTAAATGCAGACGTTTCATGGAATAAAACAGACAAACAAATAGACATTGATGCTATAGCAAAAGATGGCGAGGATAAAGCAACCATAATCAAAGGCTATGTCTCACCTTCCCGGAATTATATTGATTTGAATATTAGAGCCAAAAATACAAATATTGAATTTCTTGAAGGATTCTGTGGAACATTCATGGATGACATAAAGGCAAATGCAAATGGCAGTGTTAGATTATGTGGACCTTTGAATAATATAAATCTAACAGGACTCCTGATTACAAACGGTAATGTAAGAATTATACCAATAAACACGACATACACATTAGCCAATGATACAATAAGATTTTTACCTGACAATATTGTGTTTGCTGCTGATACAATTAGAGACCGAAATGGGAACATTGGAATTGTCAGTGGCAGACTTCACCACAGGCATCTGACGAATCTAACTTATGATTTAAACATTAAGACTAATAATCTTTTATGTTACGATACACGCAGCTATGGAAATGAAACTTTCTATGGAACGGCATACGGCACAGGCTCATGTTCAATAAAAGGTGGAAATGGCCGTATTGACATTGACATAAACATAACCCCAGAAAAAGGATCATTTATTGAATATAATGCTGCAAGCCCGGAAGCTATATCTGACCAGCAATTTATTACATGGCATGACAAGACTTACCATAATAATAATGATTCAGTCAGCACAGACTCTGCTGACGATGAAACGCATGACGAAAATATCGACAAGCCATCAGATATGCATATCAATTTCTTGATAAATATGAATCCCGATGCCACGTTGCGTGTATTGATGGATAAGTCTAATTATGACTATATTGCCTTAAATGGTACAGGCAGCATACGTGCAACATACTTCAATAAAGGAGCATTTAATATGTTTGGAACATACCAAATAGAAAATGGAATATATAAACTTACAATACAAAATATAATAAAAAAAGTATTTCAATTTCAAGATGGAGGAACAATAACATTTGGAGGTGATCCTTATAAAGCGGCATTAAACCTAAAGGCTTTGTATACTGTCAACAGTGTACCACTTTCAGACCTGCAAATTGGAAATAGTTTTTCAAGCAATAACATAAGGGTTGATTGCATAATGAATATCAGTGGAACGCCACAGTCCCCACACATTGACTTTGACTTAGATTTACCGACAGTCAGCAACGAAGCAGAACAAATGGTACGTACGGTTATTAATGGTGAAGAAGAAATGAACCAACAAGTCGTTTACCTGCTAAGTATCGGCCGTTTCTATATGCAAAAGAATAACAGTTCATCAAGTCAAGAAGGACAGCAGAATCAGACGAGCCTTGCTATGCAGAGCTTGCTTAGCGGAACGATAAGCCAACAAATTAATTCACTTTTGGGAAGTCTGGTTAAAAATAATAACTGGACATTTGGTGCAAACATAAGCACTGGTGATGAAGGATTTAATAACGCTGAATATGAAGGACTTTTATCCGGAAGGCTGCTAAATAACCGATTAATAATTAATGGACAATTCGGTTATAGGGACAATGCGAATGCTACAACTTCATTTATTGGTGATTTTGACGTAAATTATCTGTTACTTCCAAACGGTAACATTTCATTAAAAGTATACAATCAGACAAATGACAGATATTTCACGAAATCATCATTGAACACACAAGGTGTAGGTCTGATTATGAAAAAGGACTTTAATTCATTAATGGAACTTTTTGGATTTAAAAGAAAATGAATGTCCGCAAGTTGCCAATCAATAAATTCGA
>HF992560.1 GCA_000436695.1 Prevotella sp. CAG:1185
TTCAGCAAAAAGTTTTAGCGGACACCAATAATTTTGTATAGTGCCAAGGCATACAACCATTCACAGCAGCCTGACACGCTGACATAATTTTAATCTAAAGCCACTTCTGCATCAGAGGGTCAATGAAGTCTTTCTCACGACACTTATGATAGAAATAATCTGAAAAGAAAGCCACATTGTCCTGCAGCAGACTGCGCCCGTGATTATACCCATTAAGACTTTTGAGTGCGGCATCCGGCAGCATGCCCTTATCCCAAAGAACACAATACAGGTCATAAGGAATCATGTCAGGATTAACCACAAACATAAAAGCTTTCTCCTTAGCCACCTTTTTATCATAGAAAGGATTGTCAGGCGAACATATACAATTGACGTGTCTCATCTGTATGTGCAGTCCTGTCAGCGGCGAAGCCATCAGCATAGCTCCCTCCTTGCCTATATAAGGCATTATCATATTAGGATTTAACTCATACTTCATCTTATTGCATAAGAAATCAGTCATTTCCTCACGACTCTTCACAAACACAAAGAACTTGCCTCCGCTGGCCTTCATAAAATTCTCAAACACAGCTTTCTGGTTGTCGTGCGTCAGCGTATGCTCCAGCTCATTAATGTCAGTGTTCCATTCATCTGTGTCTTTATCGTCTTTGATTTGCATCAATCCGTTCTGCCAATACGCGCCGCCATACTTTACCAGCATGGTTCTGAACATAGTCTCTCCCGACACAAACGCCTTTAGCATCAGCAAGTCGATAGAGTCCTTTTTAATGGCATACTCTTTCTTTTCGCCGCAGAGGCTTTCAGCATAAATGAAATCCTCGTCTTGTCGTACACACTTATATATATTGTCGCCACATGCTTCAATATTATCCCACGGCCCGTTTTCGTTACCGTTATTTTTCAATATCAGCGCAAGCCATTCAGCCGATGTCAGCGACAGAAGGTTAAGACGAGACTGGAATGAATAGTTCACAACAAGAGAATGTGAAATCATTTTAATCCGCTTCTCATCATCGCCCGACTCACGGCACAGCATATCCATGTCGTCAGACAGCCTGTATGTGTTTATTAAATTAAAATAGCAGTTAAGATGAAACCACATCAGCTTGTTACGATACGCGAAAAAGTCTTCCGGCCCGAAAGTCTGCTTGCCGTAAAACTCCTGCATGCGCTCATTCTGCAGCGCCTCTTCAAACTCATCGCAAAGCATGTCGAAAATCTGCCTTGCGGCACTTGCCAAAGCAGGGTTCTCCGGATTGATAACTCTTTCGTCTCCGAAATCAGTCTGCATATAATGCCATATCAGGAACATTACGTCCTCACGGTTAATCTCGTCGGGATAATACTCGCCATCAAGCTTATAGAAAGGCAGACGCGAGCCATAACGCCGCTCACACTCCCCGGTGAAGGTCTCCCAAACATGTGTTTCCGAGATGACATCCTCAAACCATGCCGTAAGCATAAACGCCATATCAACAAGAAAGTCATCGCCTTCGTCGATGTATGAATCATATAATATTTTATATATCTTATTGGCCACTCCGGTGTAATAATGGTCCACCTCATCAATCTCTTTATACGGATGCCATTTAGCCCATTCTTTAGGATAAAGTTTTTTCATTTTTATCTCGCGTTATTCGGTTTTAAATATCACATGCATGCTCGATGAAGTTGTCATCGGCAGAGTGTGTTCCTGATTGCAAATATACTCATAAACAGCAGCAGATAAAAGTCTTAAACATACTTTTTAACCTACAGAGGGATTTTTCTTAACTTTCACATGACATGCATACATAAAAATGCCCAACATATACGCTCTTGGCAAAACCATAAAGACGCAACCAACATGTAATTGCCTACGGGATTAACACGACAATATATCATCACAAATATTTCGGGATTTTCTGTCGATATAGAAATTACTAAAACTAATACAAGGCTGAATAGTAAAACATATTTATCATTATCATGCAAAGATATGTTTTTGGCAAACAACCCGACTATTCCTAACACAAAAGTAAGACACTATTGCACCGCAAACCTACCTGTATTTACACTGAAATAATAGCGTTTTTGTCCTAAATCGGACAAAAACCTTTGCACATTTTTCATATTAAAATGTAACATCCAATAATTATGGCATTTACATTTGCACGCAAGAACGATCTATTCTTACGGCTAAATGGTTTTAATTATCAAATATCTCATTAAAAGCATCAAGTGAAATCAATATGAAAGCAAAATACATTAAGCGATGCAGCAATGGCACTATAGCCTATTTTATGATTGTTTACCACAGAGACAAATTAGCGCCATATTAAGATTCTGCCCATTAGACCAAGAAGAAAAGGATAATATAGTTTGAAATCATTAAACTTCGTCTAATATAGATTACATCATTAGAACACAGCCTAACCATATTTAAAAAAATCTATAAAGCTCCGCTAAAGGATATATGGGAATTTCGAATAAAATAACACACATAAGAATAGACAAATTCATAAATATCTTGTATTTTTTGAAAATCAAATAGTTACAAATAATCTATAAGCAATAATTGCCAATTATTATGTGTGTTATTTTATCCAGAACTCGTAAAAGATTGTATATCGGACAGTATTTGTTAAAGAGATGATTCACATAGGACAATCATAAGAATATCAGCTAAACAGATCGAATAAAATAACTTAAACGACAATCAATAAAATATTACAATTGTATCTAATAATTATTCTCTATAATACTGTCTGAACATATTCGACGCCAGCCAAGGCTCTGACTGCACAGTCAACAAACAAGGACAAGCCTATATGCCTCAAGCTTCAGAGGCATGCGCCTCATCACCGAACGAAAGTTTAACGGGGCGATGACTGTATTTTTCAGCCTCCTCCTTTGGCAGATGCTTGCGAAGATTAGGATAATGATGATGAAGATATTCTTCATAATTCTTAGGCAGGAAGACATCAATGTCGCCAAACTTTGCCGGTTGCAGGTCGTTTACATATTCCACCCTTACCTGATCCATGTCTGTCATCACATTACTGCAATAGACTGTCTCCTTATCATTATATCTAGTCTGCACACGTTTAAGCAGGCAATAAAGAGTACGCTTAGGCACAAACATATTCACCACTCTGTCAAAAAGGCAATTAAGAAAGCCATGCTTGTTGGGTACGGCAATCTCACATTTGCCGCAATACTTATAGGTCCATACGCTCTTGCTTACAAAACAAGAGTTTACCATATTGGCAAGTTTGCGCTGTCTGCGCTGTTTCTTTATATCATCCGGAATATGGTCGAAAGGAAATATATCAACATATATACCCTGAGGCATGTCAAGATTGCGTGTGGTTTCTTCAACAAACAAAGTTCCGGTCTTTCTCACTTTTGCAAAATAAAAAGGAGTCTCCGGCGTGTTGCCAAACCACTGCAATATGTATCCGTCACGAAGTCTTGACGGAGCTTCTTTCAAAAACCGTTCATAGTCACTGCGCGGCATGCCCACATCCACATCATCGTCAATGGGAACAATGGCGTCCCAAAAATGACAACCTATCATGCTTCCGCCAACCATAAAGAACTTGACATTTATCTCATTGCACACTCTAACAGTCTCACGCAGAATGTCGTATAAACAGCGATGCAGTTTGTCAAGTTCTTCGTCAGTATAGCCTGTTTTCATATTACTCTATGTCTTTTTATTTTCTGCAAAATTAATGTTTGTCGTCTGAATAACAAAACAAAAGCACGTCTTTCACATTAAAAAGATTATTACACAAAACAGTTCACCGGCATTTCTCTGCCAGCACCGGCATAGGCATCATTGCGGATTGTCCTCAGCGTCGGCATCAGCGTCAAGTCTGTTGTTCCAAAGATATTTCTTTGTCTCGGCAGCAATTACACCCGACAGCATAAGCAGCGACACAAGGTTGGGTATTGCCATAAGAGCATTAGTAAAATCGGCAAGATTCCACACTACAGCCAGCTTTATCACTGCGCCGAAGAACGTTGCCACGATGAAGATGCCGCGATAGACGAGTGTCAGTCTCTTTCCTCCAAGATACTCTATTGATTTCTCGCCATAATAACACCAGCCGAGAATTGTAGAAAAGGCAAAAGTGATAATGCCAAAGGTGAGCAACGGAGCACCGATATACGGAATTTTATCGAATGCCACCTTTGTCAGTGCCGGTCCGTCGCTATAGCTAATGTCGGGATAAGCCAAGATGCTCGACACAAGCACAAGACCGGTAAGGGCACATATAACAACCGTGTCCCAGAATGTTCCTGTCGACGAAACAAGAGCCTGTCTTACGGGATTGCGCGTGCGGGCAGCTGCCGCCACAATAGGAGCCGAGCCCATACCGCTCTCGTTGCTGAACAGTCCGCGGGCTATGCCGTAGCGTGCCGTCATTATGATGCTTCCGCCGACAAATCCGCCGCCGGCAGCTTCAGGATTAAACGCTGAAACGACAATAAGATGTATTGCGTCGGCAACAAATGCATGATTGATTATAAGTATGCACACGCAACCTATGACGTAAAGCAACGCCATAAACGGAACAAAAGCGCTGCACACGCGCGCTATTCCCTTTACGCCGAATATCACCACAAGAGCCACGCCAATGGCTATAACGGCACCCGAAAGCTCTACCGGCACATTGTAGGTTTCGTGGCAAAGCAACGAGATGGCATTGCTCTGCACCAGATTTCCGATGCCGAACGACGCAAGCGCAGTGAACACACAGAACAGCACGGCAAGCCATTTAAGGCCGAGACCACGCTCAAGAGCATACATCGGACCGCCGAGCATCTGCCCGTTTGCAGTCTTTATACGGTATTTCACGGCAACAAGTCCCTCGGCATACTTCGTTGCAATGCCGAACACTCCCGTGAGCCAGCACCACAGCACAGCCCCGGACCGCCGAGAGTTATCGCCGTGGCAACACCTATTATATTACCTGTGCCTATCGTTGCGGCAAGTGCAGTGGCAAGAGCGCCAAACTGACTGACATCGCCTGATGCGCCCTTATCGGGCGTAACCGAAAGGCGTATGGCCGTAAATATCTTTCGCTGTGGAAACTTTAATCTGATTGTAAGAAAAAGGTGGGTGCCGAGCAACATTATTATCATTGGCCAGCCCCACAAAAAATTACTGCATGTCTCGATTACTTTTGATATGGTGTCAAGCATAAAAACTATTTTAAAACGATAATGTAATTTATTGTATCACGAATTTCGCTTTCAAAAGTACTAATAAATATCCAAATACATAGCATTTTGTATATATTATTTCACTTTTCAGACACATAAAGTTATATTGCAAAGCTGATTTATTACGATATGTACGTAAGATTTCATTATATTGCGACATTTTAATATAATCTTTTACAATACACGCTTCATCATATCAGAACACATTATCCATACGCAAAATAAAATGGAAGTAAGGATCAGAAGCATCAATCAGACATCACAGCACAACTAAACATGCGTAAATTCTGTTAAATAAATATAACTAAAAGGTATTAAAAACATACAGCTATTCATTCTTATTAATAAAATATGTACCTTTGCAGTCCGATTATTAAGGGGATAACTCTTAGAACCCCGGAACGGAGTGTTAATAGTCGTACTTTTGGCCGAGTGCGACGGTTAGTGAATCGCCGTTCAACAAGAGAAATTAAAAACGTTTTTTAGTAGTAATTTTAAAATTAAAAATGAACACTTTAAGTTACAAAACTATTTCCGCAAACAAGGAAACAGCAAAGAAAGAGTGGGTTGTTATCGACGCCACAGACCAGATTGTAGGCCGTCTTTGCTCTAAGGTTGCCAAGATTCTGCGTGGAAAGTACAAACCTAACTTCACTCCTCACGTAGATTGTGGTGACAATGTTATAATCATCAATGCCGCTAAGGTGGTATTCTCTGGTAAGAAAGAGACCGACAAGGTATATACCCGTTATACTGGTTATCCTGGCGGACAGCGCTTCAACACTCCTGCCGAGCTGCGCAAGCGTAAGGACGGTGCTGACAAAATTATCCGTCATGCAGTTAAAGGCATGCTGCCCAAAGGCCGTCTCGGACGTCATATCTTGAACAATCTTTATATATTCGATGGCACAGAGCACGATATGCAGGCTCAGCAGCCAAAAGCAATTGATATTAACCAGTATAAATAATTAAGCAATAATGGAAGTAGTTAATGCAATAGGTCGCCGTAAAAGTGCCGTGGCACGTGTTTACGTAAGCGAAGGTACAGGCAAAATTACAATAAACAAGAAAGACATTACAGAATATTTCCCATCAGCTATTCTGCAGTATGTTGTTAAGCAGCCGCTGCAGCTCCTTGACGCAGCTGAGAAATATGATATAAAGGTGAACCTCGATGGTGGTGGTTTCACAGGTCAGAGCCAGGCTCTGCGCCTCGCCATTGCACGCGCACTCGTTAAGATCAACGAGGAAGACAAGAAGAATCTGAAAGATCACGGATTCCTTACTCGTGACGCACGTGCCGTTGAGCGTAAGAAACCGGGTCGTCCGAAGGCTCGCCGTCGCTTCCAGTTCAGTAAGCGTTAATATCTGGAGGAACCTTATCCAAAAGATAAAGGCATGCTTAAGGAAGCGTCAGCACAAGGCATCATCGCTCTTGTGCGCGGCGTTGCCCGATGTCTGCCGACTGAACATTGTTTAGCATCTAAACCGATAAGACCCGCCGCAACGGCGATAATCGGAAAGCGCTCATGGCTCGTGCCGCGGTGCAAATGCCGCAGAGCGGTTACCTGTCGGTTGGTTCTAACAAAACTAAAAAGAAAGTAAACAAAACAATTAAAAAGAAAAGAAAAATGTCAAGAACAAATTTTGATATGTTATTGAAGGCTGGCTGTCACTTCGGCCACCTCAAACGTAAATGGAATCCCGCAATGGCTCCTTATATCTTCATGGAGCGCAACGGCATTCACATTATAGATCTTCACAAGACTGTTGCTAAAATCGACGAGGCAGCAGACGCACTGAAGCAGATTGCCAAGTCAGGAAAGAAAATCCTGTTCGTTGCTACTAAAAAACAAACAAAGGACGTTGTAGCTGAAAAGGCTGCGTCTGTCAACATGCCTTACGTTATCGAGCGTTGGCCGGGCGGTATGCTCACCAACTTCCCTACAATCCGCAAGGCTGTAAAGAAGATGGCCAACATCGACAAACTGATGAACGACGGAACATACTCTAACCTGTCTAAGCGCGAGATTCTGCAGATTACACGTCAGCGCGCTAAGCTCGAGAAGAACCTCGGCTCAATTGCTGACCTTACACGTCTGCCGTCAGCTCTGTTCGTTGTTGACGTAATGAAAGAGGCTATCGCCGTTAAAGAGGCTAACCGCCTGGGCATACCTGTATTCGCTATCGTTGACACAAACTCTAATCCTAAGGACGTTGACTTCATGATTCCTGCCAACGACGACGCAAAAGACAGCGTTGAGGTTATCCTGAACGCTTGCTGCGCAGCCATCGCTGAGGGTCTTGAGGAGCGCAAGGTAGAGAAGGCTGACGAGAAAGCTGCTAAAGAGCAGGCTGAGGCTAATGCAATAGAGGACAAACCAAAGCGTGCACGCAAGGCTCGCAAGGACGCTCCTGCTAAAGAGGAAGAGGCTCCTAAGGCTGAAACAGCAGAAGAGGCTCCCGCTGAGGCTTAATATCTGATTTAACTAACTTAAAATAGAAAATACTAATTATGGCTGTATCAATAGCTGATATACAGAAAATCCGCAAAATGACCGGTGCCGGTCTTGCAGATTGCAAAAAGGCCCTCACTGACGCTGAAGGCGACTTTGACAAGGCCGTACAGATTATCCGTGAGAAGGGTCAAGCTATCGCCGCTAAGCGCAGCGACCGCGAGACTTCAAACGGTTGTGTACTCGTAAAGGCAGAGAATGGCTTTGCTGCCATGATCGCCCTGAAGTGCGAAACCGACTTCGTTGCTAACGGAAAAGACTTCATCGCTCTTACACAGAGCATTCTCGACGCTGCCGTTGCTGCTAAGGCTAAGACTCTTGACGAGGTTAAGGCTCTGCCGTTGAACGGAAGCACTGTACAGGACGAGGTTGTTGCCCGTTCTGGTATCACAGGCGAGAAGACTGAGCTTGACGGATATCTCTATCTCGAGGGCGACAACGTATCTGTTTACGACCACATGAACAAGCACTTGCTCTGCACAATGGTTCAGACAAACAAGCCTGCTGAAGAGCAGGCTCACGCCATCGCAATGCAGGTAGCTGCCATGAATCCTGTTGCTCTTGATGAAGCAAGTGTCCCTCAGTCTGTTAAGGACACAGAGCTGACAGTTGCTATCGAGAAGACTAAGGAAGAGCAGATCAACAAGGCTGTAGAGGCAGCTCTGAAGAAGGCTGGCTTCAACCTCTACATCGCTGAGAACGAGGAGCACATCGCTGAGGGTATTGCTAAAGGCAATATCACAGAGGCTCAGGCTGAAGAGATCCGCAAGATCAAGAAGGAAACTGCTGAGCAGAAGGCTGCCAACATGCCGGAGCAGATGGTTCAGAACATCGCTAAAGGCCGTATGGCTAAATTCTTCAAGGAGTCTTGCCTTCTCAACCAGGAGTTCATTCAGGACAGCAAGCAGACTGTAGCCCAGTATCTGCAGGCTGCCGACAAGGAGCTCACAGTGGTTGCTTTCAAGCGTTTCACACTCCGTGCTGAATAATCATTGAAAGTTAAACAATAATCAAAAGCTGTCTCAATATTTTTTGAGACAGCTTTTTTTATGTCTTGTTACATATACACAAAAACATGGAGAGTAAAGCAAAAATCCTACCTATAAGTTTATGCAATAAAAGTTTTTGAATAAACTCATCACTCGTCACATTCGTCTTTAAAATACTGAATGATAGACAAATACAGCGTGACGAGTTGCCTTGTTAAACTCGTCACATCGGTACAAAACAGAAATTAGTTGAAGATAAGTCTGAAAATAGTCAGGCGGTTGGCTCTGTCTGTAACAAGAGAGATAAAGCCGTTGCTCACGCGCATTATCTGTCGGGATATTGAAAGACCTATTCCGCTTCCGTCTTTCTTTGTCGTGAAGAAAGGCACAAATATATGAGAAGCCACATCATCGGGTATCATCGGACCGTCGTCTATTACATCTATTGCCACAGTGTCGTTCTCACCGGTGTATGCCTTCAGCCATATATGCCCTCCGGATGGTACAGCTTCGGCGGCATTTTTAAGCAGATTGGACACCACCCTGCTTATAAGTCCCTCGTCAGCATATACAAGAAGATCCTTGGGCTGCACATCTATACCGACCTCACAGCCGTCTTTCATAAGCTGACGGGCAAGACTCGTCATGCGCTCAAGAAACGGCTTGACATAGAATAGCGTAGGCTGTGGTGTGGGAACATGGGTGAATCGGCGGTAATTCTCAACAAACCTTACAAGTTCCTTGCCCGTGCGGTTGATTACCGAAAGTCCCTCATGCTGCTCACCTTCCGAATGGCGCAGCAGCGTGTCGCTAAGCGATACTATAGGCGTAACCGTATTCATGATTTCGTGAGTAAGCACACGTATAAGTTTAACCCACGAGTCAATCTCCTGATTGGCAAGCTCGCCCTTGATGTCGCTGAACGCAACAATCCTGACACGGCGTCCTTTCAGAAAAGTGTTGGTCTCGCGCGACGAGAAGTTTTTCATCGTCTCCTTTATCTGGTCAACGTGAGTTATCACCTCTCGCTGCAAAAGTTTCTGTGCAGCACGGTTATAGCGAAGCACCACCCCACGGCCGTCCTCAACCACGATAATGCCCGTATCGACAGAGTCAAGTATAAGTTCAAAGTATTTTTCACGCTCCATCTGCTCGTCGCGCGCGTGCATCAGTATGTCCTTCACCCGGTTCAGCGACCTGTTAAGCCCTTTGTCTCCGGCAGCCTTGTCGCCCTCGGCAAAGCGGAAGTTGTAGTCGCCGTTGTCGATAGCGTTGAAAAGGAAGGTAACCTTGCCCACAGTCGACCTGTAGCGCCGCCAGAAATACAGACAGCCCGCAACAGCCACGACGGCAATGACAAGCAGAAAAACAACCTCAAAGCCCATACTTCTTTATTTTGTTATATAATGTCTGACGCGACACACCGAGCCTTGACGCCACCTGCGACAGGTTTCCGTCACACTCGCGTATAGTCTTTTCTATCAGCCGGCTCTCCATCTCGTCTATTGTCTGAACGCCGTCCATAGGCTTTTCAGCAACAGACACACTGCCGCTTATGTCCTGCTCGTCTATCGTCCGGCCGTCGCTCAATATCACAGCCTTCTCAATAGAGTGCTGCAGTTCGCGTATGTTGCCATACCACGGCATGCCCTTAATCTTCTGTTCGGCAGCCGGAGTAAGCTCCATGGCAGGCTTGTTGTACATCGCTGCATATCTGTCGAGAAACAGGCGCGCCAGCGCCGGTATATCCTCCCTGCGCTCACGCAACGACGGCAGATGCAGGTGTATAGTGTTGATGCGGTAGAGCAAGTCCTCACGAAACTCGCCCTTAGCCACCATATCGCGCAAGTCGCGGTTGGTGGCGCATATCAGTCTTACGTCAATAGGAATGGGAGTGCTGCCGCCAACACGCACAATGCTGCGGCGCTGAAGTGCCGTAAGCAACTTTGCCTGCAAGGCATAGCTTAGGTTTCCTATTTCGTCGAGAAACAGCGTGCCGCCCTCAGCCAGTTCAAACTTGCCTGCCTTGTCGGTCTTGGCATCGGTGAACGCGCCCTTTACATGGCCGAACAGCTCGCTCTCAAACAGCGTTTCGCTCACGGCTCCCATGTCTATCGTCATCAGGCTCTTGCCGCTTCTGTTCGACAGACGGTGAATCTCGTTGGTCAGCACCTCCTTACCCGTGCCGTTCTCGCCCGTTATCAGTATGTTGGCGTCGGTTGCAGCCACCTTTGTTACCATATTCCTCAGTTCCTGCATACACGGAGCCACGCCCCAGTACATTTTGCTTTCCCCTTTGCTGCCGTCAGACTTCCCCACGCTTTTGCGGCACGCCTCTTTAAGCGTTGCTATCAGCTTGTCGTTGTCAAACGGCTTCACGATAAAGTCGGTGGCACCTGCCTTAATTCCGTTAACGGCAAGTTCGATGTCGGCATAAGCCGTAAACAGCACCACCTGAGTCTGCGGCCTGATCTTCTTTATCTGCGCCAGCCAGTAGAGTCCCTCGTTTCCGCTGTTTATGCCGCTCTGAAAGTTCATGTCGAGCAGCACCACGTCGGGTTTGTCTTCACGCAGGTGCGCAGGAATATTGTTAGGATTAGCAATGGCTACAATATGCTCAAACGTATTTTCGAGCAACATCTTCACTGTAGTAAGGATGTTGCGGTTGTCGTCTGCTATAAGTATTGTTCCCTGTTTCATTTACGTGCAAAGATAGTCCGTATAGCCGACAAAAGCAAGAGCCTGTAAAGTTTTTAGACACTTAATTTTCAGATATACGCAAATAATATTATAATATGACGCCCGCGCGCGCCTTATCATCCTTAACCATACAGCGCTCTGAACAGCATAAAGCCACAAGACGATATGCATAAGCTGTTTTTTCAGTCGTAATCATGCCTGTTGTCTAATTTTTATACGCCGGTGTCTAATTTTTGGACACTCGCGAAATCACGGATTTTCCGTATCTACCTGATATACAGCAACATAAGTATTTTGGCACGGTTTTGGCAATTACTTTAGCGTATGAATAAAAAAATTGCCATAATTACTCTCACTCTCGCGGCCCCTTTAATTGCCGATGCGCAACAAGAATGGTCGCTCGACCGCTGCGTCAGTTATGCCATTGAGCATGCAACCGAAGTGGGCCGCGAGCGCATTGAACAGAAACAGGCCCAGACTGAGTACCGCAACTCACTGCTCGACTTTCTTCCCAGTGTGTCGGCTCAGGTGGGCGGACAATATAATTGGGGACGAAACATCGACCCTGAAACCAATACTTATAACACCATTACAACATTCAACAACGGCTATCAGATCAACGCGTCGCTGCCTGTTGTAGACTGGGGACATACGTGGAACGCTTTCCGCAAGGCACGGCTGACCAAGAATACGGCTGCCACGGCTCTGCAGAAGGCGCAGGACAACAAGGCCATTGACGTGATGCAGAAGTTCGTCGATGCCGTGTATGCCATAAAGTCGATAGAACTCACTGAACAAAAGCTTGCCGACTCGAAGGCTCTGCTGGAAAAGACGCGCAAGCTATACGAACTGGGCGAAAAGAGCCGGCCGGACGTAGCGCAGATGGAAAGCCAGGTGGCAGAGGACGACTACAACCTGCTACATCAAAAGAATCTGGCGCGCACCGCCCTGCTCTCGCTGAAAACTGCCATGAACTATCCTTCGGCCGACTCGCTTAATCCCGACTGTTCCATTGCCGACATTGCGGCGCAACTGCCTGCAAGTCTGACAATAGACAGCATGTCGCTCAACAACAAGCCCGAAATAATAATGGCAGACGCCGAAGCCGAAAAGGCAAGATTAGAATGGAAAATAAGACGTGCCGACGCACTGCCGCAGTTGTCGCTGTACGCCGGCGTATCGACTACCTATTACATAAATCTCTCTCAACGTCAGGACAGAATGCCGTTTGGCTCGCAATTACGCAACAATCTCGGCGAATATGTGTCACTGACATTATCCATCCCCATCTTTTCTCCTTCCACATGGAGCTCTGTAAAGCGCGCCAAGTCTGACTACATATTGGCAAAGCTCGACGCACAGGACGCAAGACGCAAGCTGAACGACGCTGCCCTGCAGGCCGTCATCGACTATGAGGGCTATCAGAAGGAAGTGAGACAGATGGGAAAGAAAGTGGCTGCCGACTCGCTGGCCTACCGCCTGTCTTACCGCAAATATGAGGAGGGCATGCTCTCTACTTTCGACATACATGAGGCGGCGCAGACTTATCTTGAAAGCAGCATAAAACTGCTGCAGGTGAACATGCTGCTCGCCATAAGAGAAAAACTTGTAAGATACTATATAAATAACGAACCGTTATGGACATCCAACTGAAACAGAAAAAATATTTATTGCCAAAGAAATACTGGCCGTGGGCAGGCGGAGGCGTACTGATAATAGTGCTGCTGATATGGCTCGCCATGACAAACTTCACATCGACGCTGCGCGTCGACCGCCGCGGCCTCAGCATTGGACAGGTAAGCAACGCGCAGTTTGACGACTATGTGAGCGTCGACGGCAGCGTGGTGCCGATTCAGGTGGTGCAGATATCATCTGAAGAGGGCGGCGTGGTGCAGGAAAAGGTGAAAGATGAAGGCGCTCACGTCAGCAAGGGCGACGTGATTATACGCCTGAGCAACTCTAACCTTGACCTTGAGATACTCAATGCAGAGAGCGAACTGGCCGAAAAGCAGAACATGCTGCGCAGCACGCGCCTTTCGATGGAACAGGATCAGCTTAACAACAGCAACGAGGCGCTGCAGCTGAGCATGGACGTAAAGACCAAGCTCAGGGCCTATAACCATCAGGCGGCACTGCAGAAAGAGGAACTCAACTCGCGCGAGGACTACCTGAAGGCCAAAGATGAATATGAACTGGCTGTGCAGAAGGAGAAACTGATAAGGAAGCGACTGAAGAAGACCAACGAACTTAACCGCTCGCAGGTGGAGCAGATGGGCTCTGACTTGGCGTCGATGCGCAAGAACGTTGAACTGGTGCGCGAGCGCAAGGCAAGGCTGAATGTGCGCTCTACAATAGACGGCGAGATAGGTCTGCTGGACGTTGAGCTCGGTCAGAGCATATCGCCGGGACAGAAGATAGGCGTCATCAACGACCTGAGCGACTATAAGGTGGAGGCACAGGTGGACGAGCACTACATCGACCGCGTGCATGCCGGACTGTCGGCCACATTCGAACAGAACGGCAAGACATACCGACTGACCGTACGCAAGGTGTATCCCGAGGTGCGCGAGGGCCGCTTCAAGATAGACTTCACCTTCAGCGGCGCACGCCCGAAGAACATACGCACGGGACAAACCTACTATGTCGACCTGCAACTTGGCGAGTCGAAAAAGGCAATAATTATACCTAAAGGCACGTTTTACAGCGTGACGGGAGGCTCATGGATATTCGTTCTCGACAAGGACGGACACAAGGCATACAAGCGCAAGATACGCATAGGACGGCAGAATCCGCAATACTACGAGGTGCTTGAAGGTCTTGAACCTGGCGAGAAGGTTATCGTCAGCGGATATGAGGGGTATAAGAACAACGACATACTCATACTCGAATAGTCACGCCAAACCTAACATGCCGGCAGAATGAGCCGTGACTGACATCAGAAAAGATACATTACGGCAGCCGCCAGATGTAAATATATTTCGCGTTGGCAACAGTGCCGCAATACAACAGCCGCGAAGGCATAATGCAAAAGGTGGCCTTTCGCACTGCAAAACACGGCCTTTCAGGCTGTAAAAGGCCACCTTTTAGAGGCTAAAAGACGGTCTTTTGCAACGCATTATATAAAGAGCTGATTATCAGCCATTTACAAACAAACAAATCAGAGACGGCAAACAGCACTGAAAAGGGCTGTAATACTCACTAAAAATGAAACATAATAACAGCATAAAATATGGGCAACTTCAACCTTAAAAGCTATTTCACGTTTCTCTCGAGGAACAAGACTTACACGGCAGTTAACGTGTTCGGACTGGCGGTCAGCCTGATGTTTGTCATCATCATTGGACTGTACACATGGCAAGAGTTCTATATCGACCGCCAACACAGCAAGGCAAAGCGCATCTACAACATAGGCCTCAACATGGACGACGGCACATGGCGAACAGCCAACTGCCACCATGCTGTGCTGCGATACCTGCGCTCACGGTATCCTGAAATAGAACAGACGTGCGGCTTTACGGCAGGAAGTCTGAAACTGAAGGATAACGGCAACTTTGTAAATCTGTATGTCCTCGAGGCCGACTCGACGTTCTTCTCGATGTTCGACTTCCCCTTACTGCAGGGCAATCGCACCAACTGCCTCAAACAAAAGGGCAACATCGTGCTGACAGAGAGCGCTGCACGCCGCCTGTTCGGCAATACTGCGGTAATAGGCCGCACGCTGACAACAGCCGAAAACAATCATTTCCGCGTTACTGGCGTGGTTAAAGACTTCGACAACACATTCATTGACAAGGATATTCAGGGCATAATCGACTTCTCTTACACCATCAACATGGCAAACATGGACGAGAATTTTCCGCACATAGTCAACATGACCGGCGCGGCATCGTTCGTACAGGTGCGTGAGGGCTGCGATTTTGCCGCAAAGCAAAAAGACGTGGACGCCTACTTCCAGACGTTCTGGGAAGATAAGCACCCTATCATAACACGCCTTGACAA
>HF992561.1 GCA_000436695.1 Prevotella sp. CAG:1185
CCATCTTTTTTACAATCTCATTTTCCATCTCATAAACACCCTTGTTGACCTCCATTGATGATGAATATATACATCTTATCCCTTTTGCCTGTGAAAAAGCTGAAATAGCGGTTACTGACAATAATAGTGTTGTGAAAAATCTCATATCCGTAAAACTTTTATGTTGTTTGGTTTGCATATAAAATTTAAAACATGGCATTTTCTTTAGCCAAAAATCATTCAGCCTGTTGTTCGTTCCGTGACGTAATGAAATTGCGCAAGAAAATACTTCGGGCCGTAGAAACTTGTACTTCTGCTTCGGCTGCGGTTCGGCAAGGCATTACGGATACCCGGTGTTGATTGTCGGATGTGTTGTTCTCATAATATATCTTTTTTAGTTTAAGGCAGGTGGAAACCTTAATTTTAGAGTATCAGCAAATTTATAAAAAATATTTCAATGCCGGTTGTCGGCTGTTTTTATTTAAGACGTTTTACGCTTTGTTTAATCATGTTTTGAGTTATGGCATCGTCAGGGCAAAGGATAATAAAGAGTATGAAAACGGCTGTTGTATCATTGTTTTTTTGTATTTTTGCAGCCGCTTAGAAATTTTTTGATTATGAAGTTACTGACAAATGCCGAATTGGCAAGCCTGCTTGATAAAGATATATTCCATAAGATTTCTTCTGCCGCCGATTCGCTTAACCTCGAATGTTATGTTGTCGGCGGATATGTCCGCGACCTGTTTCTTGAAAGGCCGTCGAACGACATCGACGTGGTTGTGGTAGGCAGCGGCATACAGCTTGCCGACGCACTGAAAAAGGAACTTGGACGCAAGGCAAAGCTGTCGGTGTTCCGCAATTTCGGTACGGCACAGGTGAAATACCGCGACCTTGAGGTGGAGTTTGTCGGCGCAAGAAAAGAAAGCTATACGCACGACTCGCGTAAGCCGGTGGTTGAAGACGGCACACTGGAGGACGACCAGAACAGGCGCGACTTTACGATAAACGCTCTTGCCGTGTGTCTTAACGGGCCGCGCTTCGGCGAGCTTGTAGATCCCTTCGACGGCATTGCCGACATGGAAGACGGCATAATACGCACGCCGCTCGACCCCGACATAACTTTCTCTGACGACCCGCTGCGCATGTTGCGCTGCATAAGGTTTGCCACTCAGCTTAACTTCTTTATCGAAGAGGAGACGTTCGACGCCCTTGGGCGCAACGCCGACCGCATAAAAATAATCAGCGGAGAGCGCGTGGCCGAGGAGCTTAACAAGATAATGATGACCAAGACGCCGAGCAAGGGCTTCGTTGACCTGCAGCGTTGCGGTCTGCTTCAGCGCATATTGCCCGAGCTGGCTGCCATGGATATTGTGGAGACAAGACAGGGAAGGGCGCACAAAAACAACTTTTATCACACGCTTGAGGTGCTCGATAACGTGTGCAAGCACTCAGACAACCTGTGGCTGAGATGGGCTGCGCTGATGCACGACATTGGCAAACCGAGAACAAAGCGATGGGACCAGAAGATTGGGTGGACCTTCCATAACCATAATTATATAGGCGCAAAGATGGTGCCCGACGTGTTCAGACGACTTAAATTGCCGCTCGACAGCAAGATGAAGTATGTGCAGAAACTTGTAAACCTGCACATGCGGCCTATCGTTATTGCCGACGACGTGGTGACTGACAGTGCCGTAAGGCGACTGCTAAACGATGCCGGCGATGACATTGACGACCTTATGCTGCTGTGCGAGGCCGATATAACGAGCAAGAACGAGGTGCGCAAGCGCCGTTTTCTCGAGAATTTCCGCATAGTGCGCTCTAAGCTCCACGACCTGAAGGAAAAAGACTACAAGCGCCTGCTGCAGCCTTGCATAGACGGAACTGAGATAATGCATATGTTCAACCTTAAGCCTTCGCGCGAGGTTGGCGAGCTGAAAAAGGTGCTGAAAGACGCTGTGCTGGACAACAGAGTGCCCAACGAGCGCGAGCCGCTGATGCAGTTGCTCATGGAAAAAGCCAAGGAAATGGGACTTTGTTGACGCCCCTTTCTGGGTTCGTCTTGCCGTTTGCAGAATGCTATTAATGTAAATCTTTTTTATTTCGGGCTGACGTTTGACGCTTCCAGAGTGCCCGCGCCCGTCATGAAATCGTGTTTTCCGCCGAAAAACGAGAAAATAAGTGGTTTTTGTTAAGTTACTGATATTGTGCGTTTTAGCTCATAACGCATTTATCCTTATATCCTTCAGAAATGCGAAATGTGGCATATTGCAGTGCAAAACGTGCTGTTTTAGAGAGCAAAAAGCCATGTTTTGCATCTCAAAATCGCTGCTTTGTACCTTTAAAAACCATGTTTTTTATATATTAAATGGATATTTATATAAAATAAACTTAAATTTTTAGCTATTTAAGTGCCTTGTAATTAACATCCTTTTAACAATAAATGTCTGCTTTATTAAAACATATTGTCTTGATTTTTTACCATATTTCATGCTCTTCATGATGTTCGAAATTTATATTTTCAGCACATCAAAATCATGTGCCATGAGGTCGTGTTTATCGTTTCAGACATTTGCCTTTTCAAGTAACTTTGCCGCTCTGGTATATCATAGATTTTCAGGGCTTTTCTTGTAGGTCGTCGGTGTGTAAATAAAGTTGTTTGACTCATGCTTTTTCTGCTCTTGTCAAGTTGTGTGCCGTTGATGTTTTAAGGCATGTAAATACAGCTGTTTAAGCCATGATTAAATCAAAAAATCACTCCACTTTCAGACTGTATGTAAAACGTTAATAAAAACTTAAATATTTGATGTTTAGGCTTATCAATTTGTTCAAGTGTGTACACTTTACAGTGAATTTGAGTTAAAACACGATAATTATCATTTAACCTTAATATAAAATTCAATAATAATATGTACATTTGCATCTCGAAAACTAAGGGTGTGAAAATAGTTTTCAAAAATATGATATAAGCAAGAAAGAAATTATAGTATAAAATTTTTTAAAAATAGGTATGAAAAGAAACAAATTTTTATTGCTTGCATTTGCTGTTGCCGCAATGTTAACGTCATGCGGAGGCAAGCAGGATGGAAAAATGGGCGACAATGAGTTCGCTGTGAGGACAATAGAGACGCAAAACGCAGATCTCCAGTCTTCTTATCCTGCATCGATAAAAGGTGTACAGGATGTGGAGATACGTCCGAAAATCTCAGGATTTATCACAAAGCTCTGTGTAAAGGAAGGTCAAAACGTTAAGCGCGGCCAACTGTTGTTTGTGATAGATAATGTTACTTATGCTGCCGCAGTACGTCAGGCTAAGGCTGCTGTAAATTCAGCCAAGGCTCAGCTTAACACGGCCCGTCTTACCTACAATAATAGCGAGAAACTTTTCAAAAACAACGTAATCGGTTCATATGAGCTTCAGTCGGCCAAGAACAGCTATGAAACAGCTGTTGCTGCATTGGCTCAGGCACAGGCTAACTATGTATCTGCAAAGCAGAATCTCGACTTCTGCTATGTTACAAGTCCTGCCGACGGTGTCGTAGGCGATCTGCCTTATAAGGTCGGAGCCCTTGTAAGTTCAACTAATGCAGAGCCGTTGACAACTGTTTCTAACATCAACTCAATGCAGGTTTACTTCTCAATGACAGAGAAAGACCTTCTCGACATGACCAAGACAACCGGCGGTCTGCACGCAGCAATCAAGGATTATCCTCCTGTTCAGTTGCAGCTTGCTGACGGTACTATTTATGGTCATCAGGGACGTGTCGCTGCCGTGAGCGGTGTCATCGACCAGAGTACTGGTTCTGTTTCTATCCGTGCCGATTTCCCCAACCCCGAACATCTGCTTAAGAGCGGCGGTTCTGGTAGCATCGTGGTTCCTCATGAAAGCTCTTCTGCAATCATTGTTCCTCAGGATGCCGTTGTTCAGGTTCAGGACAGATACTTCGTTTATATCGTAGGCAAGGACAATAAGGTTAAGTACAGTCCTGTTACAGTTAATCCTAACAACGATGGAAAGAACTATATCATAGAGTCAGGACTGAAAGTTGGCGACCGTATCGTGGTTACCGGTGTTACAACTCTTAAGGATGGTATGCAGATAACACCTATAACAGAGGCTCAGTATCAGGAGAAACTGAAGAAGACAAGCCAGATGGGCTCACATCAGAACGACCTGAACAAATTAAAAGAAGACTTCGCAAAATAAATAGGGTTCTGTAAGGCATTTGGGCTTCAAACCTTTGAAACGGTGGCATTTATGACTGAACGTCATTTGACTGATGTGCCATGACTGTCGGCCCTTAGCCTTATAACCTCATAAATTTAGTTAAGTAAAATAATAAATCATGAGATTAGATAACTTTATTAAACGCCCGGTGCTGTCAACCGTAATCTCTATATTGACAGTCATTCTGGGTCTTATCGGACTGGTGTCATTGCCTATTGAGCAATACCCTGACGTAGCGCCGCCTACTGTGAGCGTCAGCGCCACCTATACGGGAGCCAATGCCCAAACCGTGCTCAACTCAGTGCTTGTGCCGCTTGAGGAGCAGATCAACGGTGTTGAGGGCATGACATATATGACATCAACCGCCACCAATGAGGGTTCTGCCCGAATCACCGTGTTCTTCAAGCAAGGAATGAACGCCGATATGTGTCAGGTGAACGTTCAGAACCGTGTGTCGCAGGCTCAGGCTCTGCTGCCTGCCGAGGTAACAAGGGCCGGTGTGACTGTTCAGAAGCGACAGACATCAACCGTGCTCCTTATGGCTATCAAGGGTGATCCTGACAGATACGACGAAAAATTCTTGCAGAACTATGCCGACATCAACATTATTCCTGCCGTTAAGCGTGTAAGCGGTGTGGGTGACTGTGAGGTTATGGGTGCCAAGACATACTCAATGCGTATTTGGCTTGACCCTATCAAGATGAAAAACTACGGCCTGATGCCGTCTGATATTTCAGCTGTTCTTGCTGAGCAGAACATAGAGGCTGCTCCTGGTAAGTTTGGTGAGCAGAGCGACAACCAGTATGAGTACACCATACGTTATAAAGGTCGTCTGCAGACTCCGACCGAGTTTGAGAACATGATCATTTCCAGCGACGCTAACGGAAACACAATACGTGTTAAGGATGTCGCAAAGGTTGAACTCGGAGGACTTAACTATAACGTAACATCTAAGGTAAACGGTCAGCCGGCCGTCATGATGATGGTTACGCAGACCGCAGGTTCTAACGCTACACAGATTGTAAACGATATTAAAAAGGTTATCGACGAGCAGCGCACCATGCTGCCTCCTGGCGTTGAGCTTGTATACATGCAGGATGTAACCGAGTTCCTTTATGCTTCTATGGGCGACCTTGTTCACACCTTGTTCGAGGCATTCGTACTTGTGTTCATCGTTGTTTACTTCTTCCTCCAGGACTTCCGTTCAACACTTATCCCGCTTATCGCGGTGCCTGTGTCATTGGTCGGTACATTCTTCTTCCTGTATGTGTTCGGCTTCTCGCTCAACTTGCTTACGCTGTCAGCGTTAGTGCTTGCCATCGCGATTGTGGTCGATGATGCCATTGTGGTCGTCGAGGCCGTCCACGCGAAGCTCGACCTTGGATACAAGTCGGCACGTCAGGCATCTATCGACGCGATGAACGAAATCTCTGGAGCCATCATTTCTATTACGCTCGTTATGTCGGCCGTGTTTATCCCAGTGTCGTTCATCGGCGGAACTTCAGGTACGTTCTACAAGGAGTTCGGTATAACCATGGCTATCTCAATCGTTATTTCGGCTATCAACGCTCTTACCCTTTCACCTGCGTTGTGCGCCATCTTGCTGAAACCGAAGAATGCTGACGGTACACCACGTAAGATGTCTGCGCTCGACCGTTTCCACGCTGCGTTCAACGGAGCTTACGGAAAGGTGCAGGATAAGTATACAAAGACTGTGCGCAAGATTGTTGAGCGGCCTGTTATAGCTATTATAGCTGTGCTGATAGGTGTTGCCGCGCTTCTCTTCACTGCAATGAACACTAAGACGGGTCTTGTTCCTGACGAGGATACAGGTACTGTGTTCTGTACAGTGTCTACACCTCCTGGAACCAGTCTTCAGAAGACTAACCTCGTTATGGACCAGGTTGACTCGATGCTTTCAACTAACCCGGCTATCGAGAACATCCTGCGTATCACCGGTTACAACTTCATCTCAGGTCAGGGTTCTAACCAGGGAACATTCATTGTCAAGCTGAAATCATTTGAGGAGCGTGACAAGGAAGAAGGCTTCATGAAGTATTTCGATGTTCACAGTATGGGTTCTAAGATGGTGCTCGGAATGATTTACAAGCAGACAGCTTCAATCAAGGGCGCACAGATTTTGGCCTTCCAACCGCCTATGGTACAGGGATTCTCTGCAACCAACGGTCTGACATTCTCTATGCTTGACCGTACCGGTGGTGATGTGAACACATTCTTTAATATTACGCAGAAGTTCCTGGCACAGCTCAATCAGCGTCCTGAGATTGCTACGGCTATGACGTCTTACAACTCTCAGTATCCGCAGTACATGATCGACGTGAATGTTGCCAAGTGTAAGCAGAGCGGTATCGACCCGAATACAGTTCTTACTGCAATGCAGGGATACTACGGAGGTATGTATTCTTCAAACTTCAACTCTTATGGTAAACTTTACCGTGTAATGATTCAGGCAGATCCGAAGATGCGTGAGGACTTGAAGAGTATGAACAACGTATATGTAAGAACATCAAACGGCATGGCTCCTATCAACGAGTTTGTAACAATGACAAAGGTTTACGGACCGCAGGAGATTGCACGTTTCAACCTGTTTACATCTATTGATATCAATGCAACTGCTGCTGACGGCTATTCATCAGGTGACGCTATCCGCGCCATCGACGAGGTTGCAAAGCAGACATTGCCTACAGGATATGGTTACGAGTTCTCAGGTCTGACACGTTCAGAGCAGGAGTCAAGCAGCTCTACGATGATTATCTTCGCACTCTGTCTTACCTTCGTTTACCTTATCTTGAGTGCCCAGTATGAGAGCTATCTCGTTCCGCTGTCAGTAATTCTGTCAATTCCGTTCGGTATTGCCGGAGCGTTCATCTTCACCGACCTGTTCGGAAAGAACAACGATATCTACATGCAGATTGCGTTGATTATGCTTATCGGACTTTTGGCCAAGAACGCCATCCTTATCGTGCAGTTCGCCCTTGAGCGCCGACGCACCGGTATGGCTCTTTCATGGGCTGCAGTCCTCGGAGCCAGTGCCCGTCTGCGTCCTATCTTGATGACTTCGTTGGCTATGATTATCGGGCTTGCTCCGTTGCTCATACCTATCGGAGTAGGTTATAACGGAAACATGACTATCGGTGCAGCCGCTATCGGCGGTATGCTTGTCGGTATGGTCTGCCAGCTTTTGATAGTTCCGGCACTCTTCTATATCTTCCAGTATCTGCAAGAGAAGGTACGTCCGCTGGAGTTTGAGGATGAGGTTACTTCTGTCGACACAGAGCTGTTGCAGTATACACGTCCTGTTGAAATGCTGAAAAAAGAAAACAATGATGAAAAAGAATAATCTATTGATAATGATTTCTGCGGCTGCTCTGTTAAGCAGCTGCGGAATCTATAACAAGTATGAGAGGCCGGAAGTGAACACCACAGGCATTGTGCGTGATGTTACTTCTACTACCGACACACTTGCCGTAACTGACACAACAAGCTTTGGCAATCTGCCATGGCGCAGTGTGTTCACTGATCCACAGTTGCAGTCAATCATAGAGAAGGGTCTTGCCAACAACACCGACATGCTCAACGCAGCTTTAAATGTCAAGATGGTTGAGGCTCAGCTCACTGCAGCAAAACTGGCTTTTGTACCTTCGTTTACATTCTCTCCGCAGGGAACTATCAGTTCTTGGGACGGAAGCAAGGCTACAAAGACTTACTCTCTGCCTATCAACGCAAGCTGGAGCATCGACCTGTTCGGTAACCTGCTCAACCAGAAGCGCAGCGCACAGATGGCACTGCTCGCAACAAAAGACTATCAGCTCGTTGTTAAGACCAATCTCATTGCCAACATCGCCAACATGTATTACACGCTGATGATGCTCGACAAGCAGCTTGAGATAGTAGACAACATGACCGGTCTGACAAAGGACACATGGGACATGATGAAACTGCAGAAAGAGCTTGGCAACACTAAGGAGACAAGTGTGCAGAGTGCTGAGGCCAACTATTATTCTGTATTGGCACAGGCTGCCGACCTGAAGCGTCAGATACGCGAGACAGAGAACTCTCTCTCACTTCTGATAGGTCAGCAGGCGCAGACTATAGGACGCGGCAAACTGGACAACCAGTCGCTGCCTTCTGAGCTCAGCACCGGCATAGGCATACAGATGCTCAACAACCGTCCTGATGTACACTATGCTGAGATGACTCTTGCACAGTGCTTCTATGATGTACAGACAGCACGTTCAAAGTTCTATCCTAACATCACTATCAGTGCTTCAGGAGCATTCACCAACAGCAGCGGCATGGGTATTGTCAATCCGGGCAAATGGCTGCTTAGCGCAGTAGGAAGTCTTGTTCAGCCTATCTTCATGAATGGTCAGCTCGTTGCAGGCCTGAAGGTGGCAAAGGCTCAGCAGGAGCAGGCATACAACACATGGCAGAACGCTGTGCTGTCAGCCGGAAGTGAGGTGAGCAACGCCCTTGTGCTGTATAATTCTTCAGATGAGAAGAGCAAGCTCGAGCAGAAACAGATTGAAAGCTTGACAAAGAATGTTGAGTATACCAAAGACCTGTTCAGCATGGGCAACAGCACATATCTCGAAGTAATCAGCGCCCAGCAGTCGCTGCTCAACGCAGAGTTGGCAAAGGTGCAGGACGACTTCTACAAGATGCAGGCCGTTGTTAATCTTTATTACGCTCTTGGAGGCGGCAGAGATTAATTTTAAATTGTCAAACACCCTCCGCCGTGTCGGCGGACATATGCAGGGCAGGGTGGAGGAGCGTTTGGCGTATACAATAAATAATATTGAATTGATAATATGATTAGTCCGAAAGCAGAAATAGACCCGAAAGCAAAAATCGGAAAGAATGTTACAATCTATCCGTTTGCTTATATAGAAGGCGACGTTGAGATTGGTGACGACTGTGTCATCTATCCTTACGTCAGCATTATGAACGGCACTCGTATGGGACGCGGCAACAAGGTGTTTCAGAACACGGTGCTTGGCGCTGTTCCTCAAGACTTCAATTATAAAGGTGATGCTTCGCATCTCGTTATCGGCGACAACAACATCATACGCGAGAATGTGGTTATCAACCGTGCCACGTTCAGCGACGGCCAGACCGTTATTGGCAACGAGAACTTCCTGATGGAAGGTGTGCATGTGTCGCACGACACAAAGATCGGCGACGGCTGTGTGTTTGGATATGGTACTAAGATTGCAGGCGACTGCATTATCGAGAATGCCGTAATCTTCTCGTCAGGCGTCATTGCCAATCCTGGCACACGTGTAGGTGTTGCCGCAATGGTGCAGAGCGGATGCCGCTTCAGCCGCGACATTCCTCCGTATATCGTAGCCGGTGACAACCCCGTTAAGTATGGCGGCGTTAATTCAACGATACTTACTAATCATGGTGTTTCTGAGAAGATTCAGAGCCATATCGCCAATGCTTACCGTCTTGTGTTCCACGGTCAGACCAGCGTGTTTGATGCTGTGCTGCAGATTAAGGAGCAGGTTCCTGACGGCGATGAGATACGCCACATCGTTGAATTTATAAATGGAACTAAGTTGGGTATAATCACTAAATTATAATGATTTCTAAGTTTATATCATTTTAGGTTTATCTTTTGTGGGGCTGGCCGTGAGGTTCGTCCCACTTTTTTTATTTCTTGTCTTTATGGTCCGCTTGTGCTTGCTGTCATTGCCGTTAGTCATTTATATGGTTTTGTTTATCTTTCGTTAATGGCTTAACGCGATATTTTTATAATGAAAGGCCATGTTTCATATTGTAAAAGGCCACCTATTGCATTGTAAAAGGCCACAAAACGCAGGCTAAAAGACGGCAAAACGCAATCTAAAAGGTATGCTTTTGTATATACTACGGATAATAATAAAAAAGTTTTTTATAAAACTCGTTACTCGTCACATTGCCATATAACAATCTGATTTACAGTCTGATACGGTGTGACGAGTTGAAAAATCAACTCATCACACGGCAGTGATTTTTCCGTAAAACGTTATATTTGTGATGAGTTTAAAAAACAACTCGTCACATCGTAATGTGTTATATGTCAGAGAGTTGCGTGCCGATGTGACGAGTGATGAGTTTCTTTGAAAAATATTTTTAGTATTTGATAAATACGATATATCATGTTTTTGGTTGACTTTATGCCGGTGTTGTCCTTATTCCGGTTTGCTTTTATAGGTCTTGTTTCTGTTATAGGTCTACTTCGTATGTTCTCAGCATCTGCTTTGCTCGCATATCTCATAATTTATTGTGAAGCAATAGCCTTGTTTATATTAAAACCTTTGCCGTGCATATAAATAAAAATCCCTGTCGGGCAATGTGCTGCAACAGGGATTTTAAGGTTAATCTTTATCTTATTCTTTATTTTCTCATGAATGCTTTGATGCTTTCTTCTGGAATGCCGAAGTTAAAGTTGTCGGTAGTTCCGAGCTTGGCAAAGTTTACAGCCACGAGATTTCCGTATTCGTCTATTACAGGGCTGCCGCTCGAACCTTGCAGCGTAGGTATGCTGTAGAGCAGTCGCTGGCCGTCAGACAGCTGTGTCACCTTTCCGCTTGTCATCTGCACCTTGATGCCTTGTTTGGTGTTGGCCAGCACGAGTCCGGCGTTATAGCCAATCATATACAGCTGTTGGTCTATCTTCAGCTTCTCGTCGTCGCTGCTTGAAAATAGATTTGCCAGCTTGTCGGTAAACGATTTGTCTGTGTCGTCGCCTTTAAGTTTAAATATATATGTGTTCTCAGGCGTCTTCTTGTTTTTCAGCTGCAGCAGTGCCAGGTCGATGTCTTCCTTGTCGGATGTGCGCACCACGACACACGGATTCTTTATAATAAAGTCGCTTTCGCTTGTAACATAAGTGTTGTTATAGGCAATGCCAAGCTCGCATATCGTCCTTATCTTGATGCCCTCGGGGTCGATATTGTCGTCGATGCCTTCGCGCGACTGGTCAAGAGCCGTGTATTGTCTGCTCAAATCTTCCTGCTGTGCATTGATTTGTGCCAGTTTCTCCTCGTCTGTATGCATAAATCCGTAGAAGTCAAAATACGAGCAGCTGCTCTTTTGTCTTTCTAGTATGTCGTATTGCTGAGAGAGTTCTGCCATCTGTTCGGTGAAATACTCCTTCAGCGTTTTCATAAACCTTATCATGCTTCGGCGTGCTGTCACGGCATCAATGTCAGGCTGTGCCACATGGCGGTTGGTCATCAGCGTTCCGTTGTTGTCTATGAAGAATGCCGTGCCCGTTATCATGTTGCGGTCTTTTTGTGCCTCTTCAACATCAGCAGTCAGTCCTGTTATGTCGCCGTCTTCGTCAAGTCCTTTAAAATAAAGTGAGTTGCCGTTGGGCAGCTGAATTTCATAATAGAACTCGTTAAGTACAACCACCACTCCCGAAGACGTTTCCTTAAACAGCTCTTCGGCAGATTTCTTGTTGCTGCATCCTGCAAAAATCAGCAGGATAAGACTTAATGTGAATAGTTTTTTCATAATCAAGGCGTTTTTCGGGTTTATATATTTTGCCGCCAACTAATGCCGGCTGTTGTGTTTTGAATCAAATCATAACAAGAGCAAAGTTAACAAAAATGTTAGTATTTTAAAAATTATTATCAATAAAATTGTGCTACAGATTCAAACTAATGCCATATAATCGGCATTGTGATAATTATTGGTTTACAGTATCTTTGACGTTTGCTTTGGTTCCTTATTTGTTATTTGCCGCTTTAAAGTTGTTTGCTTTTATTTTTGCTCATATTGCAAAATTAGTTTAATATTTTTGCAGAATAATCATTTTTCATGTCTTTTTCGCCCTGCAAGTGTTGTGCGGTTAGTCGTCTTAAATAAAAGATTATTATCTTTGTAGTCGAAAACATAAGGCTGTATGGAAGAGGAAAAGAAAGGCATGGTGGATTTCGGTAAATCTAAGGGCATGGCGCATGGCTTCATCAAGGTTGTAGGCGTTGGCGGCGGAGGCTGCAATGCCGTACAGAATATGTATGAAGAAGGCATCGACGGCATAACCTTTGCCGTGTGCAACACCGACAGCCAGCCCCTTGCACAGTCGAAAGTTCCTGTCAAACTGCTTTTGGGTGAGCGCGGACTAGGCGTAGGCGGAGTGCCCGAAAAGGCGCGTGAAGAAGCTGAAGCAAGCATAGACAAGATAAAGAATCTTTTCTCTGACGACACCGAGATGGTGTTTGTTACGGCCGGAATGGGCGGCGGTACGGGCACGGGTGCGGCCCCCGTAGTGGCAGGAGTGGCACGTTCCATGGGGCTGCTTACGGTCGGCGTTGTTACCATTCCATTCTATTTTGAAAAGGAGAAGAAGATTATCAAGGCCCTTAAAGGCGTTGAGGAGATGCGCAAGAATGTTGACGCGCTGCTCATTGTCAACAACGAAAGCCTGTGCGATGTGTATGCCGACTCAAAGATTCCTGTCAAGGAAGCCTTCAAGAGTGCTGACAATGTGCTGTGCAATGCCGTTAAGAGCATAGCCGAACTGATAACCGTTGAGGGCGACATAAACCTCGACTTCCGCGATGTAGAGTCGACTATGAAGAACGGAGGCGAGGCAATAATGGCCATAGGGCGTGCCCACGGCGAACGCCGCGTGGAGGCTGCGATATCCAATGCGCTCGACTCTCCGCTGCTTTATGGCAACGACGTTAGCAAGGCCAAGCGCATATTGCTCAACATATACACCAGCGAGGAACATCCACTGCTCGTAAACGAGCTTGAGGAGATTGACGACTTTATGAACAAGATGTGGCACAATCTTGACGTTATCTGGGGTGTATCCGACGACAATTCGTTGGGTGAGGATGCCAAGATTGCCATTCTTGCCACTGGTATGGACGATGACAACAGCGATTTTTGCCGTAAGGACACCGACAACCAGACTTCAGACGATGAGCATTATCGTGAACTTATCAAGAAACTCTATAAGCCGAAGAACAGCAAGGCGCGTAAAAGTTCATTGTCGGAAACAGACGATCGCAATACGTCCGAAGGTTCAATAGACTCGGTTAAGCCTGGAAAGAAAACTGCGACTGATAAGGCTGTAGCTGGTGTGAAGAACAAAGTGAAGTCTGAATACACAGCAGCCAAGACAAAAGATGAAGCGGACAAGCCCGTGCATGATATCTATAAGTCGGATGACAAATCGGCTGAAGACGGTGCCAAACCTTATGAAGACCAGTATAAGAAGGAACGCATCATGATTGCAGAAGGGATAAAAGCGTTACTGGCTGAGGCCGAATTGTCAAAGCAGAAGGCCATGAAGGGCTTTGCCGACAAGATAGCTACACTCGTAAACAAAATGCTGAAAGAGTAGGACTGTTTTACTGTGGAATAATCAGAGCAAATTAATCAAGCAATAAATGCCGCCAGATATGGTCTTTTTATTAAGACCTCTCTGGCGGCATTTCTATTATTATGGTCAACTTTTAGTCTTTATCAAATGTGTGTTCGGCTATTTGTCTTTATGCCTTTTGTGTTATATTTTCAGGCTTTATGTAGGTATAGTTTTACCTTGTGCGCGTCAAGCTTTGGCCAGACGTTTCTTCAGTTTCTTGTATACTATTAATATTGCCGGTACAAGGAACAGGTCGGCGGCAATCCATGCCGTAGGGTCACCATAGCAAACGCCAAGAAAAAGGAACGCCGGAACGAGCCAAAGGCTTACGCCGCAGCGTGCGATCATCTCCATTACGCCCGAGAGCATAGACAGATTAGAGAAGCCTAATCCTTGCAGACTGTAGCGGAATATTGTGAGAATGCCAAGAACGGGGAAGAAATAACATGATATTCGCATGTATAATGATGCGTTTGATATGATTTCACTTTCTGTGGGTTTTACGAACAAAAGCATCATGTCGTCGGCAAAACATTCGATGACAATAAGCGTAAACACAAAATATATCAGCATTATTTTTACTGCCGATATCATTCCCGCCTTTATTCTGTCCAGCTTTTGCGCGCCTATATTCTGTCCGCAATAGGTGGCCATTGCCACTCCGATGTTTTCAAAAACACACGTGAACAGATACTTTACGCGCATGGCTGCTGTGAACGAAGCCACATATATTGTGCCGAGCGCATTGTTGGCGCTTTGCAGCATTATTGTGCCTATGGCCGTAATTGAGAACTGAAGGCCCATGGGGATGCCGTTGTTGAGCAGTTTGCCTACCATCTTGTCGTTGTATGCGCGCTCACGTCCCTGCGGGATTAGTATGCGCATGTGCTTCTTTATGTAGAGAGCACACAGCACGGTGGCAAGAATCTGTGAAAGCATTGTGGCAATGCCTGCGCCCTCAACGCCCATGCCGAGCAGCATTATGAGCAGGAAGTCGAGCAGAATGTTTGCCACTGACGAGGCTATAAGAAAGTAGAAAGGCTGTTTAGAGTCGCCCAGGGCACGTATGAATCCCGACAGAAGGTTGTAGGATATTGTGAACGGAATGGCCAGAAAGTTGAGCATGAGGAACAGCCACGCGTCGTGGAATATGTCTGCCGGAGTGTTGACAATCTTCAATATCCGCTCGCAGAATATGCAGGTTATGACTGTTATTACCACTGCTATCACTGCTGCTATGCGCAATGCGTTGCACACGTATGCACGCATTTTTGAGAAATCCTTTGCCCCGAACTCCTGAGCCACCGGTATTGCGAAGCCTGCACAAGAGCCGTTGCAGAAGCCCATTATCAGAAACATTATTGAAGAAGATGCGCCTACGGCTGCCAGGGCGTTTACGCCGATAAACTGTCCTACAATGGCGGCATCAATTATAAGATACATCTGTTGCAGTATGTATCCGCAAACTAGCGGCACTGCAAAGTGTATAATGTCGCGCGTGGGCGAGCCCACGGTCATGTCGTTAATGTTTGCCATAATTATGTTATCCTGTTTTCAGGGTGCAAAATTATGCAAAATTTAGGATTTGTTGATGTTTCTTCGGGTTAAAGTAGTTAAAAGAGTCCGGTTTGTCAGTCAAAAAACATGAGCATGCAAGGCTTTGCATGCTTTTTGTTTTCTGTTTTTATGATATGCAGAAGCGGCATTTCTCAGCTTCTGATGCCGTAGAAATGCCGCCGTATGTAAGTGCTGCAGTTGCTTGTTAATAAGACGCAGTGCAGCTTCTAGTTATTCATTCAGGTCGCTTTGATATATAACTAAAGCACATCAAGAGGAGACCTTTTCATTACGAGCGGATAGCGTTCAGGATGTTTCAGACAGTCTATTTCGAGGTCGACATCCAGTTCTGGCCATTCTATTGCGTTTTTACCTGCCATTCTGACATTAAGTGCGCTACTTATTCGTGCATTACGAAGCCATGGAACGCGATTGTACGACACAAAGTAGTCGTTGCCCAAAACTGACAACATCATTCCTTGAGAATTAATCATCAAGACGCTTACCGATGTGTTCTTCAAATTGTCGTTTAAATTCGTTTCCATATTTCAATACAATTTTAGTTATATTTTTTATTTCTTTGTCGCTGAACCCATGATTGTTTGCAAGCGTAATATTTGGTTCCAGCCAAAATTTAGCTTCATTTTCGGCTTTTATTACATGGATATGCTTTCGTTCTTCCTCGTTGGAATATATTTTAAAGACAAATCCATTTTCCTCTTTAAACTTTGGACTCATACGCACTTTCTGTTTTGCTAAGTAAGAAACATCTTGCATGAATGCAAGGTGAGCAGAGGCATTTGTTTATAAGCTTATCATGCTTTTTCTTTATAATATGCCTTTTATACGATGTGAAGGATCTTGTATTCCTCGGCCATTTTGTCTGTTAATAAGACGCCGTGCAGCTTATTCCTGCTTCAATCACTCTGTCGCGTATGGTGTCGAGAGTCTCGTGCGATGCTTTTAGCAGGTCGTGGTCGGGCGTTTCGCGGTCTATTGTGTATATCATAACCTGCTGTGGCTTAATCTCTTTTACTGCCTCAAGCCACGGCTTGACATATTCTTCGCCGGTGTTGTCAACGTCTTCGTCGCCCATCTTGCCGCGCAGGAACATAGTCTGAATAATCACGTGTCCGTTGAACGACTTCATTGTCTCAATGATTTTCTTCACGTCGTATGACTTGCTTACGGGGCGGTCCACCTTATTTATATAGTCGGGGTCTACAGTGTCAAGTTTCAGAATGTTGTTGTCAACCTTCATCAGAGCAGCATGCACTTCAGGCTTGTCTGCCATTGTGGTGTTGCTAAGCACCGACACTTTGGCTTCGGGGCAATATTTGTCGCGCAAGGCAATGGTGTCGTCCATTATTTCGGCAAAGTGTGGATGAGCCGTAGGTTCACCGTTTCCGGCAAACGTAAGTACATCGGGCAGCTGGCCTTCTGCCTTCATCTCTTTGAGTTTCGCCTCAAGCTTTTCTGCAACCTCCTCGCGTGTCGGTCGGCGCAGCTTTGGGCGATGGTCGGCATTAAAGCCGCATTCACAATAAATACAGTCAAATGTGCAGACTTTACCGTCTGCCGGCATAAGATTTATGCCAAGCGAAATGCCGAGTCGGCGGCTGTGAACCGGACCGAATATCGGCGATGGATATATTACTGTGCTCATATGTGCAAAGATAGTGTAACCTTTGATAATAACAAAATAAAAAGCCGTTAAGTAGTTCTTTATTTTTCTTAAACTCCTTTTGAGGATGCATAAGTTGTGCGTATGAGTATGTATGGCTTCGTTCTTATGCCTGTTTTGTGCTGTCTGTAAGTTTTGTGCGCAAAGTAGGGTATAGATATTCAATTTAGTCAAGTAGGATAAATTAATTATGAATATTACATAATGACAGTGTTTTGCTGAGTGTCCTGTTCATTGTGATATTTGAAAAATATCCGGTTTGACGGCTGTTCTAGAGCCTTTCCATATCTTTTAAATTATAGATATTATCTTTTGCCGACTTAAAATCATGCCTTTTATGATGCAAAATGCTGCCTTTTACATTCTCAAACACATCCTTTTGCTTTGTGGAATACATTGATTTGTGTTGCAAAATATGGCCTTTTATTGTGCGAATGGTATTGCATTGCGCTGTTTGATATATCTATTCGCTGCACACTCCTTTAAATCTTGACCATAACTTGCTGACGGACAGCCGTTAATGTTTGCACACTTTTACAGGCAATATTTGCGCCGGAGATAAATAATCTCAGAATATCTCGGTATAGAAGCCTTAATGAAAATCAGAAAGAAACTATTTAAGGACAAATACTTTTCAAAATGTCATGTGCAGATATGCTCCGTCATGCTATGTAATAGCCATTAAGCTGTTAATAGTCGTTAAACTGTTGTGAGTGAGAATATTTTTTTGTTACTTTGCACCAAATTAGGTGTGTTATAGCCACAAAATAATGGGTAAGAAACGAAACAAGACCCGCGTCCGCCATGGATTGCAGGGCATAACTTTGTGTATAAGCACCGCCTTGGTGCTGATTTTGTTAGGAATGGTGGTGTTTTCCGTATTCACGGCGCACAATCTTTCAGCGTATGTGAAAGAAAACCTCACAGTTACGATGATGCTTGGAGAGGATATTACAAATCCCGAAGCACAGCAGTTGTGCAGTGATTTGCAAAAACGTCCTTACATAAGCCATCTGACGTATATTAGCAAGGAGCAGGCGCTCAAGGAGCAGACTGAAGCCATGGGCACAGACCCGAGTGAGTTTTTGGGCACAAACCCGTTTGTTGCCTCTATCGAACTTCAGCTCAAGGCGCAGTATGCCAACAGCGATTCGCTCAAATGGATTACTAAAGACCTGAAGCGCGACACTAAAGTTACTGACATAACATATCCGCAGGATCTTATGGACAGCGTGAACACCAACTTGCAGAAAATCAATTTGGTGCTGCTCGTGCTGGCTGTACTTCTGACTTGTGTGTCGTTCTCACTCATTAACAACACTGTTAAGCTTGGCGTTTATGCCCGCCGATTCACCATTCACACAATGAAACTTGTCGGCGCATCGTGGGGATTTATCCGAAGGCCTTTCTTGGGTAATGCCATCGGTATAGGTCTTCTTGCAGCCGTCATAGCCAATCTTGTGCTGGCCGGAGGCATTTATGCCCTGTATACCTATGAACCGGGCGTGCTCACCGTGATAACATGGCAGGTAATGGCCGTTACAGGAGGTTCTGTTTTTATATTCGGCATTGTCATCACTTTGCTGTGTGCATATGTATCCGTAAACAAGTTCCTTCGCATGAAGGCCGGCGATTTATATAAAATCTAAAGTAAATACTATTTCCCGAGAGCCATTGTCGGCTTTAGGGGTGTTGAGTTTGTCATACAACAAAAATATAAAACTATAAAATGGACAGAAAGAATTTAGCTTTTGACCGCATGAATTTCATTCTCCTTGCAGTGGGAATGATTGTAGTCATCATAGGTTTTATCCTTATGAGCGGCGGCGGTACCGACGACAACACGTTTAATCCGGAGATTTTCAGCGCATTGCGCATAAAGGTTGCTCCGGTTATATGTTTCATTGGCTTTGTGTCAATGGTGTATGCCATAATGCGCAAGCCGAAGGATGACGGTGCTGAGAACGAAGTAGAATTGGATAAAGAGGAGCAAAAAGAATTATAATAAATGGATCTTTTACAGACTGTAATTATTGCAATCGTCGAAGGACTCACTGAGTTTCTTCCTGTATCGTCAACGGGGCACATGATTATCGCCCAGGGACTTCTAGGTGTAGAGAGTACTCCTTTTGTCAAGGCTTTCACGGTTATAATACAATTTGGAGCCATTCTGTCAGTTATTTGCCTGTATTGGCGCCGTTTTTTCTATCCCGAAGCCGTTCTTTCAGGAACGTCTTACTGGAAGGCAATGTATGATTTCTATGCCCGCCTTGTTGTCGGTGTTTTGCCGGCAGTTGTGTTGGGCTTGGCTTTCAATGACTTTATTGAGTCGAATCTTGGCAATGTTACTCTCGTTGCCGTAATGCTCATAATAGGAGGTGTGTTCATGCTGTTCTGCGATAAACTTTTCGGTAACGGATCAGAGAACACAAAACTTACTTACCGCCGTGCATTTATAATAGGTCTTATACAGTGCATATCAATGATTCCGGGTGTGTCGCGTTCAATGTCGACCATCGTCGGCGGTATGTCACAGAAACTTACCCGCAAGGCTGCGGCAGAGTTTTCGTTCTTCCTCGCAGTTCCGACGATGTTCGGAGCCACATGTCTTGAAACCTATAAGCTGATAAGTCATGGAGGAGGCTCGCTCCTTTCAGCCGGAAACAATCTCGAGATGCTCATCGTCGGTTCGGTGGTGGCATTCATCGTGGCCATACTTGCCATAAAGTTTTTTATAAACTATGTAACAAAGTATGGTTTCGCAGCTTTCGGATGGTATCGTATAATAGTAGGAATCATAATATTAATCTGCATGCTTTGTGGCGTTGACATGAAGATGGCAGACTGAGAAGTGTATGAATTTTACTGAAGGAGAGATAGTATGTATCAACAAGCCCTATCGCATGTCGAGCTTCGGCGCGCTTGCGAGGGTTCGTTATCTTATATCACAGCGCCTTGGCGTAAAGCGTGTAAAGACCGGTCATGCAGGTACTCTTGACCCTCTTGCCACCGGTGTGCTTATACTATGCACGGGCCGTGCAACAAAGCGAATCGAAGAGTTGCAGGCTCATACCAAGGAATACACTGCCACTCTGCAGCTTGGAGCAACCACTCCGAGCTATGACATGGAGCATCCCGTGGATGCCACTTATCCTACGGAGCACATCACTCGCGAGCTGATAGAGGCCACACTGCCTAAGTTTATAGGCGAGATACAGCAGGTGCCGCCGGCTTATTCGGCATGTAAGGTTAACGGCGACCGCGCATACAAGCTGATGCGAAAGGGGCGCGACGTAGAACTTAAACCCAAGACGCTGCGCGTTGACGAGATAGAACTGTTGTGGTTCGACCCAGAAAAGATGCAGATGAGCATCAGGGTGGTGTGCGGCAAAGGCACTTACATAAGGGCTTTGGCGCGCGACATCGGCGAGGCTCTCGGCAGCGGCGCCTATCTTACGGCTCTATGCCGTACACGTGTGGGCGACATACGCATAGAAGACTGCATCAAGCTCGACGATGTTCCGGAATGGCTCGCCCAGCAAACAATTGAAGATAAAATAACCGAGAATATTTAAAATATGAAACTGTCACAATTTAAGTTTAAGCTCCCTGAGGAGCTGATAGCCCTTAATCCTCCATATCACCGTGACGAGTGCCGGCTTATGGTGGTGCACCGGGTATCTCAGAAAATAGATATGTACAAGAAAGACGAGAATGGTGAGCCGTTGAAAGATAAGGACGGCAACCCTGAATATCTCGACTTCCGTAATGTTCTTGACTATTTTGATGAGGGCGACGCGTTCATATTCAACGATACTAAGGTATTTCCTGCACGTCTGTATGGCACAAAAGAGAAGACCGACGCCAAGATTGAGGTGTTCCTTCTGCGTGAACTTAACGAGGAGATGCGCCTGTGGGACGTGCTGGTTGAGCCTGCCCGTAAAATCCGTATCGGCAACAAACTCTTCTTCGACGAGAGCGGAAGCATGGTGGCCGAGGTTATCGACAACACCACAAGCCGCGGACGCACGCTGCGTTTCCTCTACGATTGTCCTCACGATGAGTTTAAGCACGACCTTTACGCCCTTGGCGAGGCTCCGCTGCCGCATTATATCGTAGACCGCCGTCCGGCAACACCTGAAGATATAGACAACTTCCAGTGTATCTTTGCCAAGAACGAAGGTGCCGTAACGGCTCCTGCTTCAGGTCTGCATTTCAGCCGCGAAATGATGAAACGCATGGAGATAAAGGGTATCGAATTTGCGTTTATCACTCTTCACTGCGCGCTCGGCAACTTCCACGACATTGAGGTTGAAGACCTGACAAAGCATAAGATGGACTCAGAGCAGATGTTTATCAATGCTGAGGCCTGCAAGACTGTAAACGAAGCCAAACTGGCCGGACATCATGTGTGTGCTGTCGGTACAAGTGTGATTAAGGCCACCGAGACAGCCGTAGGTACAGACAAGATGCTGAAGGAATATGAAGGATGGACAAACAAGTTTATCTTCCCGCCCTATGAGTTTGGCGTTGCCGACTCAATGATAGCCAATTTCTATCATCCTATGTCAACTCTGCTCATGTCGACAGCTGCTTTCGGCGGTTACGACATAGTTATGGAGGCTTACAATCTGGCTGTAAAGAACGGATACAAATTCGGATGCTACGGTGACGCAATGCTCATCGTAAACGACTGATAAATTAAGAAGTAAGAATTAAGAAGTAAGAAAGTTTGACGCTTATGCATCTTTTCTTAATTCATAATTCTTACTTCTTACTTTTTAATAATTATTTTTTTAATTCTTAATTTCTATTTTTTAATTGCATAAGGTTTATCTTTCTCTTGGTTCAAATTTAGGCGACCGCAAGTATGAAATAAAGCGTGCCGTTGAACTTATCGGCGAGCGCATAGGTGCGGTCGAACGTGTTTCATCGCTTTATGAAACAGAGCCGTGGGGCTTTTCGTCAGACAATATGTTTGTCAATGCCGCTGTATGCGTGTCAACCCAGCTTACTCCGTGTGCTTTGCTCGAAGCTACTCAGGCCATTGAGCGCGATATGGGGCGCACGGCAAAATCAGTTAACGGGCAGTATCACGACCGTACAATCGACATAGACATTCTGCTTTATGACAATATAAAGGTTGACGAACCCGACTTGAAGATTCCTCATCCGCTTATGAATGAGAGGGATTTTGTAATGAAGCCGTTAAAAGAAATCCTTGCATAAATTCTGCAAGGCAGTTATAAACTCCTTGTTAATGATTATTGCTGTGTAATGAAATCATAGGCGCAAAAGTTGTGCCAATAACATAATGTGTGATATAAAAAGCAAAGTCCCGAAACAGTGCATGACCGTTTCGGGACTTCGTGTTTCCTTTTAAGCTTTGTTTGCGCTTTCTTGAATTAGCGGCGCAGACCAAGAGCTTTAACTATTGCACGGTAGCGGTTGATGTCGCGGTCGTACAGATAGTCGAGCAATGCACGGCGCTTACCTACCAAGATAGTCAGAGATCTTGCAGTAGCATGATCCTTGTGATTTTTCTTCAGGTGCTCTGTCAGGTGTGCAATACGATAAGAGAACAGTGCTATCTGGCTCTCTGCAGAACCTGTGTCAGCGTTAGACTTTCCGTACTTGCCGAAGATCTCTTGTTTTTTAGCTTGATCTAAATACATTGAATTTTTTGTTTTTAATGTTTTGTGATTACATCTTTCTGATGCAGCGCGCCGCTGTGAGGGCGTGAACATCATCAAATGCATCGGATTCTCCGAAATCGGGTGCAAAATTACAAATAAAAAGTCATATACAAAACAAAATCTCTTTATTTTTTTTCGCCTATGACATCATCTTTAGATGATATATCGTTACATTTTGTATAAAAAAACGGTATGGAACAATATGTTACGAAAAAAATGTGTAACTTTGCATCCGATTTTTAAGGTATTAGTATGCAAGATATCAGAAACATAGCTATTATTGCCCACGTAGACCATGGTAAGACCACACTTGTGGACAAAATGATGTTGGCCGGTAACTTGTTCCGTGAAGGACAAGACCTCAGCGGCCAGGTGCTCGACAGCAACGACTTGGAGCGTGAGCGCGGTATAACCATTCTTTCTAAGAACGTTTCAATCAACTGGAAAGGAACCAAGATAAACATTATAGACACTCCGGGACACTCTGACTTCGGAGGTGAGGTGGAGCGTGTGCTCAACATGGCAGACGGATGTCTGCTGCTCGTTGACGCTTTCGAAGGTCCTATGCCGCAGACACGTTTCGTGCTGCAGAAGGCTCTTCAGATAGGTCTGAAGCCTATCGTGGTTGTCAACAAGGTTGATAAGCCTAACTGCCGTCCTGAAGAGGTTTATGAAATGGTGTTCGACCTGATGTTCTCTCTTAACGCAACTGAAGACCAGCTTGACTTCCCCGTTGTTTACGGAAGTGCAAAGAACGGCTGGATGGGCGAGGACTACAAGAATCCTACAGACAACATTGATTATCTTTTGGACAAGATTATCGAAGTAATTCCTGCTCCTAAGGCTCTTGAGGGTACTCCTCAGCTGCTTATAACCAGTCTTGACTATTCAAGCTATACAGGCCGTATAGCAGTGGGACGCGTTCACCGCGGCACTCTTACCGAGGGAATGAACGTAACAATAGCTCACCGCGACGGCACACAGGAGAAGACAAAGATAAAAGAGCTCCACACATTTGAGGGTATGGGCCACGTCCGCACCGACAAGGTAAGCAGCGGTGACATCTGTGCCATCATCGGTCTGGAGAAATTCGAGATCGGAGATACAATATGCGACTTTGAGAATCCTGAGCCGCTGCCTCCTATAGCCATCGACGAGCCTACAATGAGTATGCTCTTCACCATCAACGACTCACCGTTCTTCGGCAAGGAAGGCAAGTATGTAACAAGCCGTCACATTAACGACCGTCTGCAGAAGGAACTTGAAAAGAACCTTGCTCTGCGAGTTGCTCCTTTTGAGGATTCTACAGATAAATGGATTGTAAGCGGACGTGGTGTGCTCCACTTGTCAGTGCTTATCGAGACAATGCGCCGTGAGGGCTACGAGCTGCAGGTTGGTCAGCCGCAGGTTATCTACAAGGAAATCGACGGAGTTAAGTGCGAGCCTATCGAGGAACTTACAATCAACGTTCCCGAAGAGTTCTCAAGCAAGATGATTGATATGGTTACACGCCGTAAGGGTGAGATGACATCAATGGAAACTCAGGGCGACCGCGTCAACATCGAGTTCGACATTCCTTCAAGAGGTATCATCGGTCTTCGTACCAATGTGCTCACAGCAAGTCAGGGCGAGGCTATCATGGCTCACCGCTTCAAGGAGTATCAGCCTTACAAGGGCGACATCACACGCCGTCTTAACGGTTCAATGATAGCAATGGAGACAGGTACAGCCTATGCTTATTCTATCGACAAGCTTCAGGACCGCGGTAAGTTTTTCATCGATCCGGGTGAGGAAGTTTATGCCGGTGAGGTTGTAGGCGAGCACGTTCACGACAACGACCTCGTTGTAAACGTAACAAAGGCAAAGCAGCTTACCAACACACGTGCCAGTGGTTCTGACGATAAGGCTCACATCATTCCGCGCACAGTGCTTTCACTTGAAGAGGCATTGGAGTATATCAAGGAAGACGAGCTGATAGAGGTTACACCTAAGAGCATGCGTATGCGTAAGATCATACTTGACCACAACGAGCGCAAGCGTGCCAACAAGCAATAAGCAAACTTGATTATATCAACATAAAGAGTCAAGAATTAAGGAAAACATATTCCTCTCCGTTATGCGGTAAGGTTTCCTTGATTCTTGACTCTTAACTTTTTAAATTAGACATTTACTATGAAAAAAACTTTGTTCAGTATTATTTTGCTGATGTCAGTATTATGTGTCAGCGCTCAGATTAAGATTGTCGACATGGCAGACTCATGTCCTGTGCATGCCGCAAGTGTGTTTATTTCGGGCAACCGCTGCGTAGGCGTTAGCGGAGTCGACGGGCTTTTGCCTCTGCCAAAGGGATATAAGGGCAAGGTTACGGTTAATCATATCAACTATTATGAAAAGGAGTTTCTTGCAGATACTGTCAGCAGCGGCGTTGTTATGCTGAAGCCACGTGCATACGCAATACCTGAAGTCGAGGCCAAGGTTGGCGAGCCTGATTATCTTGTGATATCTGCTTATTACAGAAGATATAGATTCACCGATTCGATTCCCACTGCTTTCCGTGAGGGACTTTATGACTATTATTTGCCTATTGGCAGTGTCGGTTTCGAGGAACATCTGAGCCTGCCATCTCTCCTTGAGAGACTTATTGGCAAAGGAAGGGTGAGATGCAAGACGCGTTCAGAGAAAAATGTACGCAAAGAGGGTGAGAGTTACTATTCTTCATTGCCAGCTTTTAAGCTGGAATTACATGTTGCTTGATCGTTTGTCAAAATCAGATATTGTTATAGATGCTGCATATGACAAAATTGTATCTCGCGGGAGGGACGGTATGGTCTCAGGACTGAAAAATGATACAGTGAATAAGACGTTTACTGCATATTGCGACAGTGCGTATGCCGGAGCGGACAGTCTTACATTGAAATTCTTTGGATATAAGTTTCGCTTTACTGGCTGTAAAGAAGGCGAGGTGTACAGCACAAAGTATGGTCAGCCCAAGCTCAGCAGTCTTTTGAGGCGTTATTATTATTTGAACGCAAAAGTCAAAACACCGGGAAAAAATCCAATGACATCTATTGATATGTATGAGGAGCTTTATGTCACAGGCGTGAGATATGCCACCAAGGCAGAAAGGAAGGCTGCCATGAAGGACAAAACTGCCGAGCCGCTTGTTGTTCCGGCTGATGTTCCGCCGCTCAGCAAGCCGCTTATAGAGGCCGTTAGTCAGATGAAACCGTAAAAAGTTTTCTTAAGAACTCGTCACTCGTCACATTCAGGTGTAACGTTTTGATAAACAGTACGTTATGGTGTGACGAGTTAAAAAACAAACTCGTCACACATTAATGCCTTGTCAATCAGCAGATTACACCCTAATGTGACGAGTGACGAGTTTTTTAAAAAACTTTTTTATCTTTATTTCCGTATGTGCAAAAGCATACCTTTTAGCCTGCAATATGCCGTGTTTTACCTTCTGAAATGCCGTGTTTTGCAGTGCAAAAGACCACATATTGCATGATATGTTTTGCGAAAGTGTAGCCGATTTTATTCAGATTTTATAAGAATCAGTTACCTATTATATATATAGGCAGGGCAGTTTTTGCATGGTAAGCTATTTTCAAAACGTCATGATAATGATAGCTTTAATCAGCGTTTTGCCTAATAGAGCCTGATCAAATGTGTTAAAATTAAGAAACTTATTTACAAAAATAAATTCAAGACGAAAAATAAAGGCAAAATGAGAGAATTTTTATTCAAACAGTAGGTCGTATAAAATTAAATACATATATTTGCCACCGAAGTCTTGTGAGAACTATTACGGTTCTTGCATCATTATTAATTAAATTATTCATTTCTATGAGAAAAACATTTATTCCCATGTTTCTTGCGTTAGCCTATGGAGGGCTCACTGCAGATGCGCAGACCAGTCTGGTGGTCAATCCTGCGTCACAGTCCTCTGAAAGCAAGACCTACTTGCTGTCGGACATCGCAAAGATAACATTCGGCGACCATGGCATGGAGATTAATGGTACGTCAGGGACGAAAGAAACAATCTCCTTAAGCGACATTATGAGCTTGAAGTTCATTTCTGAAGGAACAGGCATCAATGGCCTTACCACTACAGAAGACTCTTCTCTTGTGCCTTATTATCGTGGAGGAATGCTCGGTGCCGACGGATTGCAGGGCGGTCAGCCTGCCCGCATAAGGGTATGCGATCTGAGCGGCAGGGTTATTATTGCGAAGGAGAATTGGGACGGAACTCCTATCAGCACAAGCTCCCTCACAAAAGGTGTATATCTGTTCAGCGTAAATAAAAAAACAATTAAATTCATGAAATGATGAAAAAACTTTTTACTTCAATAATATTGGCCGTCTTGGCCGTGGTGGGTTATGCCCAGACAAATCCTAACCGTATGCTGGTTACCGACAAGGCAGGTGCCACCAAAGGCTTCGTGGTTGACCGCATCGACAGTGTTTCATTCGCAACAGTTGAGGGCCGTGTTGCTGCCGATGTAGAATATCTCGGCATTTACAGCGGTTCAACAGGCGATTCGGTAGGCGTTAAGATTACCCGTACCCCTCAGTGTGTAGGCTATAAGATTACGTGTATGTCAAAGGTTCGCGCCAGCTCGCTTTCTACCGATGAGGCCGTTGCTAACTATCTTGACAACAGCGACAGCGAGATTATGTTCCAGGACTATGTTAACGGCCGTCTGTCTAATCTCGGATTCAACCTCAGACCCAATGCCGACTATGTTATCTTTACAGTAGGATACGACCAGTATCAGATTCCTTGCGACGTTGTTAGAGTTGATTTCCGTACACCTAAGAAAGAGCTTGCAGGCGACTGCTCAATTCAGTATACTATCGACGAGGTTACAACAAGCGACATCACCATATCGTTCACTCCTGCTTCAGGTGTTGCCGGCTATGCAGCAATATTGTTCCCCGCAGGTACAGCCGAGGATAACCTGGCACAGATGGGCCCGATGTTCGGTCTGGAGACTATGGGTGATTATGCAAGATTTTTCGGATTTAACAACAACGGTCCGGCTACTAACACATGGACCAACAACAGCCCGGGAACTGACTATGAGATTTATGTTCAGGCATGGGACGAAAACAATACTGATGCCGACATAATGATTATTCCTGTTACAACCAAGAAGATTGGTGGTGAGGGTGTTGCTCAGATTGAAATCACTCCGGGTGAATTCAGCGGTTCGGCTGAAACTGGATATTATCAGATTGTTACTTACACGCCTAACGACCAGACTTCAATGCACCGCGACATGCTTATAGATAAGAATGCTTACGAAAAAGATTGGAACGAGGATAAGATTATGGAATATCTGAAGACCGACATTCCTGAGGATCCTTATTGGAATCAGTATGGTGTTGACGTAGCTTACTGGAACGCTTCGCCTAACACTTCATACATCGCGTTCTCTATTGGCCAGAATATTAACGAAGAGTGGGGACCTCTTGCACGCCTGGATATAACAACTCCTGATGCTCCTGCTGCTCAGAAGAAATATTCTGCTCCGGTGATGAAGCGCGGTTTGGTTAAGAATGCCGTAACAGGCAACAACACTGTTCCGATGCAGATGCTCTACAAGGCTATTAAGGCTGCAAAGGGCAAGATGACTATCAGCGAGAAATAAAGTGGTTAAAAACTATAATTTGTTCGTCTGTTGACATCTTCTGCTGACCGTGGAATGCAACGGGCAACAAAGCAAAAAGAAACTCTGCAAGATTCTGTATATTCAGGTCTTGCAGAGTTTCTTTTTGTCGTTATATGGCGTGCGCCGTTTTATTCCTTTCGGTCTGCTTATTTCAAGGCATTAACGCCGTGCCTGTGTGAAGTCTTGGCGGCATTAGTTTAAAGAACAGCAAGCCGGCCGTATTGTTATGGCATTTGGGCTTTAATGATACGTCGTTAAACTAAAAATCTGTGACATCACAATCTTGGGCTGCATATTGCAGTATTGTTTGACGCAATATCATTATTTCGAGTCTCCTCCGCTTTTCACGTCGTCGTTGTTAATGGTGCGTGCCGCCTTCTTTACGCTTGCCTTCAGTTCGCCTAAGCGGTAGCTGATACTGATTCCGAAACTCTGGTAGTCGTATTTTGATACAGACTTTTGTATAAAGTCGGCAGTTGATGTAGTGCTTTTATGCTCCATGTATTTTTGCAGGAAGTTGCTCGCAAAGGCAGATACGTTGAGCCGTTGCTTTAGGAACGACTTGTTGATGTTTATGCCGTAGCTTGTGTAGCTTGTGCCGCGTCCCTGCAGCGTTATGCTCGGCGTCATGGTGAACACGTTGAGGCTTATGCGCCAGTCTTTGGGCAGCGACTGCTGTATGCCTCCCGACACATACATGTTCCAGCCTCTGTTGCTGATGTCTTTGCCGTCGGAGAGATATTGCCACTGTCCGTTCATGTTGGCATATATTCTGGTGCTCTTTGTGGCGTTCCAGTTAATGTATGCGCTCATTGCCGCCGAACGGGTCTTGCCTATGTTCTCATAAGTAGAGTAGAGCACATCTTTGCCTGTAGGCTCCTTCAGTCCGGCAATGCTGTTATCGTTTACCATTGTCGTCAGCCTTTCTATGCTGTTGTTGGTGAACGAGTAGCGCATTGAGAGGTTAAGGCTAAGCTTTGACGTAAAGTTGCTGTAGCCTATGTTGAACGAGTGGTTCTTCTCGCTTTCAAGGTTAGAGTTGCCCTGGCTCAGGCTTGACGGGTCGGTGTTGTCGAGATAAGGGTTCAGATACCATATTCCGGGGCGGTATATGCGCATGCTGTAGCCTAGTTTCAGGTTAGACATGTCCGTAATCTTGTATCCTATTGTGGCTGAGGGCACAAGGTCGTTGAAATGCTTTCTGAAGTTGTCTCCCTGTCCGAGCAGATATTTCACGTCCTGTATGGTGTGTTCATATCTTGCTCCGAGCTGTCCCGACCATTTCTTCACCTTTATCTTATATCCAAGATATGCCGCAATGATGTCGTTCTCATGCTTATAGTGCGAGCTTTGCTCTGTGTCGTAGACATATTCGCCGCTGTTGTCGGCAGGCTTTACGTAGCGGTCGTTTTCCGCGCTGTTGTTTCTTATTATATACTTCATTCCGCCCTCTATGGTGTGCATCTTGCCTATGGGCGTGGTGTAGTCTACCTGAAACGTCTGCTCGGTTGTCCTTTCGGAGTTGTCGCTGTATTGGTTTTCAAGCCGGCTGATATAGTCCTCCCAACCGTTGTCGGCACTTATCTCGTCATAGTTGGTATAATTGTCGCTTTCGTCCGGGCTTGTATTTATTTTATACGACAGCGTCAGCATTCGGCCTTTCACCTTGAATAGCCTCTGATAGTCTATGCTGCCGTTTATTGATTTCCATGAAGTGTTGTTCTTTCCCATGTTAGAGTAGCCGTATAAGGTGTGTCCGTCCAGCGGACTTGTTCCTGTCATGTCCGACGTGCTGTTGTTCTTGTTGCCTCCGCCCCATAAGTCGAACGACATGGTTACAAGTCTTAGCGAGTCTATCTCATAGCTTGCCTCTATACTTCCCGACTGAAAGTTGCCGTGGTCCTTGCTTTCCGAACTCGATATTATGTTCGACGCGTCGGGACTTGCGTTCTCTTCGGTAACCGTCCGCGATGCTTCGCTGTAGCCCGTTCTGTTGCCGTCGTAGTTATAGTTATAGCGTGCGCTCACGGTCAGCTTGCCCGACTTTATCGTGCCGAACAGTCCGCCTCCGGCTCCTCGGTTGTTCACGTTGCCGCTCAGGTTGAGCGTATATCCCTCAAATCCGCTGCCTATAGTTACGATGTTGAGTATGCCGCCCACGCCTTCAGCGTCGTATTTTGGTCCCGGGTCGGTTATCACCTCAATCTTCTTTATTGTGTTTGCCGGCATACTCTTCAGCACCTCTTTCGGGTTTTTGCTCATCATGTTGTTAGGCCGTCCGTTCACGTAGACCTTAAACGAGCTGCTGCCGTTTACGGTTATGTTGTCCTCTCCGTCAACAGTCACCAGCGGCACCTTGCGCAGCATCTCTATTATAGAGCTTGATTTCGAGTCGGGATCCGACTCTATGTCGTATTCAATCTTGTCTATGTCGGCCTTGACGAGCGGTTTCTGCATCACAATCTCCACACCTTCAAGCTCGTTCTTGTTGTCAGTTATGTAGAGGGTGCCAAGGTCAATGGTCTTGCTGTTTTCCGCAGCGTTGAAGTTTCTCACAATAGCTTTGCGCCCGATAGAGCTTATTGTTATCGTGAAGTCGCCCTTGCCGTTTATGGTCTCGCTGAATCTTCCGTCTTTTTTCGTTACGCCCATTTTCACCGCCTTGTCGGGTTTGTCTTTTCGTGTTATGCTTATTGTTGCGTACGGTTCGCCTTCTTTGCTTACGGAGTCGACAACAATGCCTTTGACAGTGAAACTGCTATATGCCTTTTGTCCCATGGCAGAAGATACGGTAATGATACTTAACAGAAATAATATTAAGAATTTTTTCATGATAGATGTTTGTAGTGATGTTAAGCGATTAAGGATATGAGTGCAATAGTAATAAATATTTCTTTTTCCTGCAAGCAATTATCCTTTGCATCTGTAATGCAGCGTTAAGATTGCAGAGTGGTCAGGTCATGAGTGTCACACATAAAAACATTGGGGGCAGACGCTTTGCTGGCGCCTGTCCTCAATGCCGTTATTCATCAGCCTGCGCTTTAGGCCGGTTGTGCCGATGCAGTAGGTTACCGGTTAATACCAGTAGTCGCGCGGCGGATTGTTTTTCTTCTTCGGCTTGTGGTGTTTGGGCTTTTTCTTCTTCGGTTTCTTTTCCACTCTTCCCGGATGCGGCTTGTGCGGCGGCCGTGTGGTGATACACGATGTGGTGCCGAAGCCAATAAATGCCGTCATTATGAATATCATTAGGGTCTTTTTCATAGTAAATAATTTATTGTCTGTTTATTATTTGACGCCTGTACGGGCATTTGGTTTAAATGCCGTCTTGATATTGTATCGAAAAACATCTGCGGTTAAGACGTTCTTTATGCCGTTGATGTATATACAGACGGACAGCAGTGCTGCTATGTAGGTCATGAGTATCCGTATGTTGCACTGCTGTCCGTTGTCTTTATCATCAGCCGCAGGTGACTTTACGTCTGCGGCTGTCAGCCTTGTCTGCGGTGAGGGCTATGCCCGTCAGTTTACCGCCGGAGGCCTTTATCATTTCTTTATTCTGTACACCTTGAATGTCATCGGGGCTATCTCGTCTTCAATCACTGTGTTGCTCTTGCCGGCCTTGCAAGTCAGGGTGCTCTCTTTCGGAGTAATCTTTTCTGGCTCTTCAATGGTGTTCTCGGCATTGAGGTCGTTGCATGTCAGTGTTGTCACCTTTGCAGTCTTTTCGCCCTTTATGCCTTTAAGGTTGACGCTTACAGACTGCGCTGTCTTGTTGGTGTTGACAACCTTCACTATCACAGAGCCGTCGCCGTTGTCGGCAGCAGCCGTTGCATACAGTCCGTCCTGTCCTTTCTGTCCGGCTACAGGCTTGCCGTTCATTGTCAGTTTCAGCACGTTGGTGCCCTTGTTGCACGAGTACATCTGCTGAACATAATAGCTGACAGACTTAAACATGTTTGTATTGTCAAACCATATCATGTCGGGGCGCCACTGCCACATCTTTACGTGGGCAAACAGAGGAGCGTATGTAGCCATGTGCACAACATCGGCGTTGCGCTCCAGTCCTGTCATGAATGCTGCCTCATAGAGCGATGTCTCATAGTGGTTCCATTTCTTGCCTACGCCGTGGCACGCATATTCACCGGCAAACACCTTCGGGCCTTTACGGCTGTAAGAGTCGTATCTCATGGCGTTGTTAAGGAACCACTCCTCAGAACTGTAGAAATGTTCGTCCACCAGGTCGGCTCCAATCTCTCTCATTGCCTTCCATCCGTGTTCATACGATTCGCCTTCGGGCGACGGTCCGCTGGTGCCAATGATCTTTATGTCGGGATATTTCTCGCGTATGGCCTTTACGAACGGCTTGAGGCGCTTGAAGTAGAAGTCCTCCCACTGCTCGTTGCCCACAGCTATATATTTAAGGTTGAACGGTGCGGGGTGGCCCATCTCGGCGCGCTTGTGTCCCCATGTGGTTGTGGTGTCGCCGTTGGCAAACTCAATGAGGTCGAGACAGTCTTGGATATAAGGCTGCAGCTCGTCAACGGGTACGTGTGCGCTCTCTTCCTTGTTCTGGAACTGGCACACCATGCCGACGTTGAGCACCGGCAGCGGCTCTGCGCCAATGTCCTCAGACAACTGGAAATATTCGAAGAAGCCAAGGCCGTAAGACTGATAATAGTCGGGGCTGAAGCGGTTTTTCATCACATACTGCCAGCGGTTCTCGTTTATCGGGCGGTTCTCAACAGGTCCGATGGTGTTCTTCCACTGATAACGGCTTTCCAGGTCGGCACCCTCAACAATACATCCGCCGGGGAAGCGGAATACGCCCGGATGAAGGTCGGCAAGCGCCTGAGCCAGGTCAGCTCTCATGCCGTTTTTGCGGTTTTTGAATGTGTTTACCGGGAATAGACTTATATGCTCTAAGCACACCGGCTCCTTGCCGTTGAGCGTTATGCGCAGACTTGCCTCCTTGTCGTTTTTGGGCGACTTGAGTATTATCTCGTATTTATTCCATTCGCCTGATGTAATCTTCAGTTCCTGCGACACAAAGTCCTGCGGGTCGTTGTCGGTTACCTGGTCAATCAGCTGCACCTGTATGCTTGCGTTGCCCTGTGGAGCCTTTGCCCACAAGCTCAGTCTGTAGCTGTCGCCCTGCTTGAGGCTTATGCCTCCGAATCCGTCGTTCTGCAGTCCGCTGCGACGGTCGTCGTGTCCCGGATATGTCACCTCGACGTAGTGCGGACAGCGCTCAAAGGGTCCGTCGTCTTTCACGTTGACGTTGCCGAACGTAGTCCAGCCCATAAGGTTCTGTTTAAACTCGAACGAACGGTTCTTGATCAGTTCGCCATACAAGCCTCCGTCTGCTCCATAGTTGATGTCCTCAAAGAAAATGCCATACATGGTCTTCTGTATGGGAGCGCCCTTTTTGCCTGTGTTCACGTCCATTACGTGAGTCTGTGCAAATGAGGAAAGCGCTGCAGAAAGTGCCATTGCACCTGCAATAAGTTTTAGGTTCATGTTGTAAAGAGTATTATATTTAAGTTCTTATCTGCTGCAAATTTAGTTAAAATATTTGATTGCATACAAAAAAACGCAGAAAAAGTGTATAAAATTCACTTTTTCTGCGTTTCTCGCTTGTCCTTTATGGCTAAAAGGCTTGATTTATAGCGTGTTTCATTGTTTCCGCCTTATATAAATAGTCTATAGCCGGGCTATAATCTTATGCGTTGTTGTACCCCTTTGGGTGTAAATCCGCCTTAGGGTTTTCTTGTAATAAAGCATGCCCACGACATCAGCAACTGCCCATCCTATAGGTATTGCCCACCATATTCCGTCTACTCCTATGCCCGGAACGGCAGACAGGGCGTAGGCGAGGGCAACGCGAAGTCCGAGCGACAGCACTGTCAGAACCACTGACATTGCCGGCATTCTTATGGCGCGGTAGTAGCCGTAGAGCAGAAACAACACGCCTATGCCTACATAAAAGGCGCCCTCTATGCGCAGGTATCTCATGCCGATGGCTATTATGTCATGCTGCGAACCGTCTACGAATATCATAATAAGCGGCCGCGCAAGCACAAACACTGCCGCAGATATAGCCAGCGAGAACGCCGTAGTCATCAGCAGAGCCTGCTTTACTCCGCGGCGTATGCGTCCCGATTTGGCCGCTCCGAAGTTCTGTGCCACGAAGGTGGAGAAGGCGTTGCCAAACTCCTGTACAGGCATATAGGCAAACGAATCAATCTTTACGGCGGCCGCGAATGC
>HF992562.1 GCA_000436695.1 Prevotella sp. CAG:1185
CTCAGGCTGTATGTCTACCCATTGAAAAAAATATCTATGGAGATAGACTGCGAATACACGTCAACCGAAACAGAAAGAGGCAAATATAACCGCAACACTTTTGTTGACTTTCGTATGACCTATAATCCGGTCAACCATATCGAGCTTGGTCTTACGCTGAGCAATGTCTTTGATAGGCACGAGTACGTAGAAGCGTCTTTTACAGGATTAAACTACCAATATTATTCCATGCCGTTGCGTGGTCGTGAGGTTCTATTTAGTGTAAAATATGAATTGCATTGATCGCAAGGCGACGCATGGTTTTTACTAAATCCAAATAGTAATTAAATCATAAACAATTTATTATATATTACTTTATTTGGTTGCCAAATGTATTCAGTTCTATTGCCGACATTCAGTTTGTTATTAAAAACAGATTGGAGGAATATTCTCGTTATTATAAAAATATAGTTTAATTGTTGGATAAATCAGAATTTAGCAGTTAGTTTGACCATCTAATTTTTCTTCTATCTCTTTGATAGATGGCATTGTGCCTTCAACCTTTTCCGGATAGAGTTTTTCAAGCTCATATTCAGATATTCCGAGGGGCTGATTACTTGATTCAAGTGCATATTGAGCCAAAGTGTTATTCTTTTGCTTACAAATAAGCAATCCTATTGTGGGATTATCGCGTCCCTCTTTGCGAAGAAGATGATTGCAGGCTACAACATACCCACCTAACTGACCGGCATCTGCAAAATCAAACTCACCGATTTTCACCTCTATGACAACATAACATGACAGTTTGAGATTGTAGAAAAGTAGGTCAATAAATTTTTCCTTTTCAGCTATTTGCAGACGATATTCTTTGCCTACATAAGCAAAGCCGGTGCCAAGTTCCAGCAAAAAGTTCGTGATATTAGTAAGCAACGTATCTTTTAGCTTGCGCTCATTGTATTTCCCGCGCAAGCCAGTGAAAGAAAAGTCGTAGGGATCGCGTGTCAGTTCTTGCGCCAAATCGCTTTCCACATCAGGAAGTGTACTTTTAAAATTTGTCTGAGCCTTACCGCTACGCTCATACAGGTTTGTGCTCAGCATATTGAGTAATAAATCCCTGCTCCAGCCATTCTTCAATGTCTGGCGAACATAGAACAATGCTTTATCTGAATCATTCGAGCATTTGTCAATAATATAGCGATGATGTCCCCAAGGTATTGAGAACAAATCTGAATATAATCTTTCCACAAGCTGTGGAAGATTTGCTTTTTCTGGTTCTGCCACAAGCTGTGGAAGATTTACAAATTGCTGACGATAAAGGGTATAAAATCGTTTCGCATAGCGAATAGAAGTTTCGGAAAGTCCTTCTACACCCGGCATCTCATGACGCAAATCACGGCTTAATGTGGCATAAAACTTACTGCCATATTTATTATCCGCTTGCTTTTCTTCAATATCTTTGCCCAGCTCCCAGTAATAGCAAAGCAACTCTCTATTTACTTTTATCGCCGCCTTGATTTGGCTGCCACGATAACGCTTTACAAGTTCCTTAACCCATAAAGTGTAGTCCTTATCTAATATGCCGATTGATTTATCCATAACCATTTTTTATATTCCTGTTTCATTTATTTTCAGTTCACCCGACATTAGAATAGAATCTTCAAGACATTCACTTTCGCCATCAAAATAGTAGCCTAACAACGCTTGTGCCTGCGGCTCTAAATTATCAGTTTCCTTTACTTTTTCATCCTCATGTTGAGCTGATAAAGCGCAGGGAGCAAGATGAACATCGAGAAGATAAGCGACAGGACGATGCTCTTCTGATTGCTGCCGAACAGACCTTCAAGACTGTTGACCGAAGCTGCCTGAGGAAACAACTTGCACAAAGAATACACCACGGTGTTGTTAACCCAATGGAGGGCAACGCCCGGAAGTATGCTCCCGGTGCGGTAATACATCCAGCCGAGCAACAGACCTATGAGAAGGGCATGGGGCATCTGGGCGGGATTGAGATGGACAACGGCAAATATCACTGCCGATATAAGTATGGCCACCCACGGACTGCGGAAAACTCCGAGCAGCGACTTGAGGATGGCGCCGCGGAACACGGTCTCCTCGACAAACGGAACAAACAGGCAGATGACAAAATAGCCGTACTGGTTGCCCATAAGCTTATTGAATATCTCGGCTGATGTGTCAGGAAGCTCGGGCATAAGGCTCTGCAGCCACACTGAAGGCAGAATGGTGCCGAGCGAAGCCACAGCGCTCCAGAAGAATATGTCCCACTGGCGGGTGTTCATATATGCCGGCGAGAGCACAGCCCACTTGCGCCAGATGAATATGGCAAGGGTGATAGCGCAATATATTGCGCACGCAAGTATCTGCATTGGGGCCGTAAGCAGTTCTTGCTTCTGTCCGTTGAACACGGCTTGCACGTCAGCCATGGGATGGCCGGCGGCAAGAAGCCACACCGTAAACACGGCCCATGAAACGAAATACTGTATGCAGATGAATGCAAACAGATATAATAATGCTTTTTTCATTTCGGGATTTTATATTATATAAATGGTGTATTAAGAGTGAAATTTGGTGCGAATGGATATTTATCGTGATAGAATTATACCTGTTCGAGTGTCTTTTCGGCCTCCTCGCGGTCAAGACGGAGCTGGTCGACAAGTTTCTTTACCGAACTGAATTTATGTTCGCTGCGCAGGCGGTGATAGAACATCACGTCTATTTCGCGGCCGTAGATATCTTCGTCAAAGTCGAATATGTTTACCTCGAGCGTTGTTTCATGGCCGTCGAACGTGGGGCGCTTGCCTATGTTCATCATTCCTTTGAGCAGACGGTCGCAGCCTTCCACCCTCGCCTTCACGGCATATACGCCGTTCTCGGGTATAAGTTTCTGGGCGTCGGTTACCTTCACGTTGGCCGTAGGGAAGCCCATTTTGCGCCCTTCGCGGTAGCCGCCCGTAACCTTGCCTGAAAAGAAATAGGGATAACCGAGACACATGGCAGCCATGTCGGCCTCGCCTCCCGACAGGAAAGTGCGAATAACAGAAGAACTGACGTTAACGCCGTTGAGCACAAAAGCATTGCCGCGCACCACCTCGATGCCTATCTCGCGGCCGTAGCCCACATAGTCGTCAAAGCCTTCGGTGCGGCTGTGGCCGAAGCGGTTGTCGTAGCCCATGATGAGTTTCCTTACGTTCAGGCGGTCGCGCAGCACGTCGCGCATAAAGTCGTAGGCAGGCATGGCAGCCATTTCGCGGTCGAAGTGCAGCACAACGCAGTTGTCGGCTCCCGTCTTTGATAGCAGTGCCAGCTTCTCGTCGAGCGTAGAGAGCAACTTGGGCTGAAAGTCCATGTTGAGCACCTGGCGCGGATGGCGGTCAAAGGTTATCACCGTCGACTGAAGTTCAGGGTTGGCGGCAGCGCAGTCGGTTACAGCCTTTATGAGATATCTGTGACCGCGGTGAACGCCGTCGAAGAATCCTATCGTTGCCACACAGGGCGCCATCTCGGTGTTGTCGGTATCTGTAAATATTGTTTTCATAACTCCTTTGCGGTTATTTGTTCACACTCTGTCGAGCCATTCGTCGCCCTTCAGGTTAAGACTCATCATGCCCAGTTCGCTGGCAGCGGCGCAGTTTATAGGCGAGTCGTCGATAAACAGTGTCTCATATGCCATCATGTCCGACGTCATGAGCGTCTTGACGAATATCTGGGGGTCGGGCTTGAGCATGTGCATGCGGTATGACAGGAACGTACCTTCAAAATAGTCGTCAACGTCCATGCCGTTGTGTCTGAACATTCCGTCCAGTGCCTTCTGCCAGTGTATGGGGTTGGTGTTGCTCAGCAGCACCATGCGGTAGCGTCCTTTAAGGCTTGCCAGCTTTTCGAGCCTCTGCTCTGGTATGCCCGTCAGCAGAGAGTTCCATGCGTTGCATATATCCTCGTCAGACGCCTTACAGCCAGACGACAGGCGTCTCACCTCGCGACAGAAGTCGCCGATACCGGTATTGCCCACCTCAAGGTCGTGAAACAGGTCTTCCTGACGGCACTCGTCAACGTATTTTACTATCTTGTGTGCTCCAATTCTGTCGAAAGCCTCGATGCAGCGTTGCTTGTCAAGGTCAACAAGCACGCCGCCGAAGTCGAATATTATGTTTTTTATTTCTTGCATCTCAGTCTTTTTATTCCGCGCCATATCTCACCTACCCACATTACTACGGATGTTGCGCCGATTATGGTTATCCACTCTGTTGCCGACAATGGTTCGGTACGGAACATTCTGCCACCGAAAGTCACGATGAGCCACTGGCCCACGAGGATGAACAGCAGCACGAGCAGCAGTCCGTTGTCGTGGCTGAAGTCGTGGAAGGCTGAATGGTTAGAGCCGAACGACTTGGCGTTGAACAGATTCCAGAACTGCAGCATGACGAACGTCGTGAAGAATATAGACAACTCATGTATTTGCAGGTCGGCACCGCTCGACAGGCTGTGCAGGAGCAATGCCAGCAATATGGCGAAGAACACCACTCCGCAGAACACTATGCCCTTGGCCATTCCGCGGGTTATGATAAAGTCGGAGCGCTTGCGCGGTTTCTCCTTCATCACCTCTTCCGACGGCGGCAGCGAAGCCAGAGCCAGTGCGGCAAAGGTGTCCATGATGATGTTTACCCACAGTATCTGTGTAACGGTAAGCGGCATTTCTGTTCCGATGATTGATCCGCAGAGAACGAGCAGCAGGGCTGTAACGTTGACTACGAGCTGGAAGAACAGGAAGCGCTGTATGTTGCGGTAGAGCGAGCGGCCCCACATAACGGCGTTGACAATACTGCGGAACGAGTCGTCTATCAGTGTCATGTCGCTGGCCTCCTTGGCAACCGACGTTCCCGAACCGAGCGACAGGCCCACATGGGCGTGGTTGAGCGCAGGGGCATCGTTAGTTCCGTCGCCTGTAACAGCCACCACGGCGTCGTGTTTCTGCAGCAGGTTCACAAGGCGCTGCTTGTCGCCCGGCCTTGCGCGGCTCATCACCTTCAGTTTCATAACACGGTTGAAAGCCTCTTCGTCGCTCAAAGCGGCAAAGTCGGGACCTGTTATCTGAGCCTCTGCAGGGGTATTGGCATCCCAGATGCCTATCTGGCGGGCTATCTCAATGGCAG
>HF992563.1 GCA_000436695.1 Prevotella sp. CAG:1185
TAAACTTTGCTAATTTGGGAACATGCGGACATTCATTTTTTTTATTATACTTGTTATTTCTAAATTCAGATATAAATGTTGATAATGAATGTACATCCTTAATACCGGGAGCCAGCTCAAAACCACTATTCAAGTCGAGACCAATCCAATTAGGATGATAAAACTTTGACAATGCTTCTAAACTATTTGGATTTAAACCTCCACTTAGCAAGAAAGGCACCGAGCAATGATAATTAGTCAACAACTCCCAATCGAAACTTTTCCCAGAACCTCCATAGCCATTACATGGAGTGTCAAACAGAAAATAATCACAATATGGAGCGTAATATTCCGTGGTATACAAGTCTTTATCCGTATGTAATGCAAACGCTTTAATAACTTTAACACCCACCTGTTGAAGCTTACGGCATAGTTCCGGAGATTCTTTTCCATGAAGTTGTACAATATTTAGCTGCCACTCTCCTATCCTTTCCTTCATTCTTGAAAATGGCGCCTGAACAAAAACACCAACTCTTTTTAATGATTTTGGAAGATATTCCGGTATGCCATCTACATACCGTGGTGACATTTCATAATCTATAAAGCCCATCCAGTCGGCTCCAATCTGCTCTACTTGACGTATATTTTCTGCGTCTCTCATGCCGCAAACTTTAATAATCATAATGCAGGAATTTTAAGAAAATCCGATAATGTCCGTACAGGTGAAGATGTTTTCATAAACGTTTCTCCAATAAGAAATCCTCTGAATCCTACCTCACGTAATTGCATAATAGTATCAAATTGTGAGATACCGCTTTCAGACACCCATAATAACTCTTTTGGCAGTTTCTTAGCCAGATTAAACGAATTCTTTACATCAGTATGAAATGTACCTAAATTTCGGTTATTTACGCCAATCATATCAACATATTCATTTATATAATCAAGTTCATTCTCTGCATGAATTTCCAATAATACTTCCATTCCCAGCAAGTGGGCTAATCGTCCTAAACTCTTACATTCATCAATAGTCAGTGCTGCCGCAATAAGAAGTATGACATCAGCTCCTACCAATTTTGACTGATAAAGCTGGTAAGGACTTATAATGAAGTCTTTTCTCAGAACAGGAAGTTGTGTTAGCGGACGAATGTCATGCAGATCTTTCAGAGTACCGCCAAAGAATTCCTGATCAGTAAGAACTGATATTCCTGAAGCTCCGGCCTGTTCATAACCCGGAACTATTATTTCAGATTTGGCATTTTTAGAAATCCAACCTTTAGAAGGTGAACGTCGTTTGAACTCTGCAATAATGCCTGTTGGCGAACAGGCTAAAGCCTGTTTCATACTTTTTGCCTGACAAGCATCGTCCAATTGTTCTAAAAGGAAATCTTCCGATACAACTTCTTTATGAAGTGCTATTTCTGTGCGTTTATGTGCAACGATGGTATGTAAAATATCTGTAGTCATAGATTATTCGTTGATTAAAAGTTAGAAATTTATGTAATATAGACAATGCTTTTCCACTTTCAAGTGATTCTTTAGCTAAGGCTACGCATTCTTCTATTTGCTTCTGCGGCTCTAACGCCTGAATGGCAAATGATGCATTAATCAGAACGCAGTCTGTTTGTGCCTTACTTCCTTTATTATGAAGCACATTGTCAAAAATCTTAGCTGCCTCTTCCGGTGTCTTGCCTCCGTAAAGTTCTTCCTGATGTGCCATCGAAAATCCTAAATCAGAAGGTTGGTAAATGGTTTCATATTGGTTTGTCATAACCTTGAATTCATCAGTCAACGAAATCTCATCATATCCGTCCAAATTGTTTACAACAGCAAATTTAAGACCTAGTTTTTGCAGCGTATTAGTATAAAGTCTCATTTGTGGAAGATCTGCAACACCTAATAATTGGCATGACGGATGACAAGGATTAACCAATGGACCAAGCAGGTTAAATAATGTACGTACTCCTAAAGCCTTACGCACAGGAGCCACAGTTTTCAATGCAGGATGAAATAGCGGAGCATGCAGATATGCCATGCCACATCCTTCGATAGAACGTTTTATCTTGTCTTCATCATTTGTAAACTTCACTCCATAATGTTCCATTACGTTACTTGCCCCGCTTACTGAAGTAGCTCCATAATTGCCATGCTTGGCTACTCGATAGCCGGCTCCGGCTACAACAAAACAAGCACACGTAGAAATATTGAACGTATTTTTTCCGTCGCCTCCGGTTCCCACAATGTCTATAGGATGATATTCATGAAGGTCGATAGGCACACAAGCCTGAAGTAAGGCATCACGAAAGCCTGCCAGTTCATCTACAGTTACATTTCGCATTTGAAATGCAGCCAGGAAAGCTGCAATTTGAGCTTCGTTCATTTCTCCACTAGTCATTTTATGCATCAGAGAGCAGGCCTCTTCTCTAGTCAGTTCTTCGTGATAGAATATTCTTTTCAATATTTGTTTCATATTGTATATTTTTTATTTTATCAGTTTTTAAATGTGGCGTATTTCTCTATTTAGTGATTTATCCAGTTGTAAAGAATCTGTTTCCCATCAGGAGTAAGCACTGACTCAGGATGGAATTGTACACCACGTATATCAAGTGTTTTGTGTCTGAGAGCCATAATATATCCTTCCTCGCTGACGGCTGTTACCTCCAAACAATCAGGTAAACTGTTTTTATCCACGATCCAAGAATGATATCTGCCAACCTTGATTTTTGATGGAAGTCCTTCAAACAGATAATCAGATACAGTCAGTTTAATTTGACTTTGTATGCCGTGAAATACATCATCGAGGTTTGTAAGTTTTCCTCCGAACACTTCTCCTATAGCCTGTTCTCCTAAGCATACTCCAAGTATAGGCTTCTTTCCGGCATAAATACGTATGACATCCATTAAAAGTCCAGCTTCTTCAGGTATACCGGGACCAGGTGAAAGGAGTATTTTATCAAAATCCTCTATATCTTCCAGCCTAAACTGGTCGTTTCGTTTTACAGTAACTTCTACTCCAAATTCTTTAATCAAATGGCTCAAATTATATACAAAAGAGTCGTAGTTATCGATAATAATAATTTTCATAGTCTGTTATTTTTTTCAGCTAGGATTATTGCTTTTTTCAATGCCCCAAGTTTGTTGTTTACTTCTTGCAGTTCATTATTCTCGTCACTTTTGGCAACTATGCCACCTCCTGCCTGAAACCAAAGTTCATTGTTTCGGCTCACAAAAGTTCGTATAGTGATTGCCTGATTAAGATCTCCGTTAAATCCGATAAAACCAATACAACCTCCGTAAGCTCCTCTGTTGTGTGGTTCAATTTCACTTATCAGTTGCATCGCCTTTACTTTAGGTGCTCCGCTAAGTGTACCAGCAGGAAATGTATCTATGAATGTTTTTATAGGATCAGCCTCTTTATTCAACGTGCCACTTACTCTACTTACAAGATGAATAACATGGCTATAATATTGCGGCTGCTTATAAAATTCTACATGAGTGTTATGACAATTTCGGCTCAGATCATTTCGTGCCAAGTCTACCAACATAACATGCTCTGCATTTTCTTTCGGGTTAGACAGCAGTTGCTTTGTAAGAGCTTCATCTGTTTCTTTATCTCCACTTCTTCTTGTTGTCCCGGCTATTGGATCTATGGTAGCCTTTCTGTTTTCAATTTTGCAATGCGTTTCCGGTGAAGAACCGAAAATACGAAATCCGCCGAAATCAAAATAAAACAAATAAGGAGAAGGATTAATACTTCTTAATGCTCTGTAGAGAGTAAAATCATCTCCTTCATATCGCTGAATGAAACGTCTTGAAAGAACAATTTGAAATACATCTCCTCTTTTACAGTGGGCAATGCCTTTTCGTATGTTGGCTTTATGTTCCTCATCAGTCAATGTACTTGTTGTTTCACCAACAGTTCTAAATTCATAGGTAGCATAATTTCGGTTATTAACGGCCTTTTCAACTTCATCAATATGGCTCGGTTCATTGTCTGCCTGTAATTCAACCAATACCATTTCACTTTTAAAATCATTGAAAACAATCAAATACTTATAGAGAATATAAAGTATTTCAGGCGCATCATTTTTCGTATCGCAACTATCTTTTACTTGAATGTTCTCAAAATATCTTACTGCATTGAAAGTAGTATAACCATATACACCTCCGTAGCGTGCATATTCTCCTTTAACATTGAAATGCTCCATAAAGTCTTTAAAGGCATCCTCTACTTTAAAGTTTGATGTAAGAGGCAGCTCTTCCCTACTCTTATCTGGAAATACATTAGTAACAACTCCATGATTTACCGAAAAGCTGGCAATAGGTTTTAGCCCGATAAAAGAGCGGTTATTTTCTACACCATAATAATCAGAGCTTTCAAGTAAAATACTTTGTGGAAACAAATCACGCACTTTCAGATATGTACTTACTGGAGTGTGCAAATCTCCGAGCAATATTTTATAACAAGTTGTATAATTAAAAGTCTTCATCGTATTATGTTTTTAATTTTTAAAGTTATCTTTATATTTCAAATATGTCTCAATGTCTTTATCACCTCTACCTGATACTGTCAGAACTACAATGTCTGTTGGCTGGAATTTTACTTTTTCCAAGGCTCCTAAAGCATGAGCAGATTCTAGGGCAGGAATGATACCTTCAAGCCGTGTAAGTTCAAAAGCAGCACGCAAGGCTTCATCATCATTAATAGCCAGCACTGTAGCTCTTTTCTGTGCTGCAAGGTTAGCATGCATTGGACCAATACCCGGATAATCAAGTCCTGCAGATATTGAGTAAGGTTCAAGAATCTGTCCGTCCTCATTTTGCATTACCAACGTTTTGGCACCATGTATTATGCCTAAACGTCCCAACTGAATTGTTGCAGCAGAAAAGCCTGTCTCCACTCCTTTTCCTCCGGCTTCTGCCAAAATTATCTTAACACGTTCATCATCCAGATAGTGGTAAATGGTTCCGGCAGCGTTACTTCCGCCTCCTACACATGCCATAAGATAGTCGGGATAATCACGCCCCTCATGTTCCATGAGCTGCTTCTTAATTTCTTTGCTGATTACCGACTGCAGACGGGCAACCATGTCAGGATAAGGATGGGGTCCTACAGTTGAGCCAATTACATAGTATGTATCTGACGGATGACAGCACCAGTCGCGTATAGCCTCATTAGTTGCATCTTTTAAAGTCATGTTACCTGATGTCACTGCTTCAACTTTTGCTCCCAACATCTGCATACGTTCTACATTTACACGCTGTCTCTCCACATCTGTTTTTCCCATGTAGACGACACATTCCATTCCCATAAGAGCACATACGGTAGCAGTAGCTACTCCATGTTGTCCGGCTCCGGTTTCAGCTATGATACGTTTTTTACCCATTCTTTTGGCCAATAGAACCTGACCAATGGCATTGTTGATTTTATGAGCCCCTGTGTGATTCAAGTCTTCCCGTTTCAGATAAATCTTGCATCCATATTTTTGCGACAACCGTTTTGCAAGATAAAGAGGAGAAGGACATCCTACATAGTCTTTAAGCAAGGCTTGATATTCTTGTTGGAAACTCTCGTCCTCTAAAAATTTTAGATAAGCATTTCGCAATTCATCAACACAGCGATGGAGTATTTCCGGTATGTAAGCTCCACCAAAGTCTCCATAAAATCCTTCTTGATTAACTTGATAAGTATTCATAATTGTTATGTTTAAGGGGAATAAAAACAAAAAAGGCTGTCGTAAGTGTACGACAGCCTTTCTAACTATAATATCCTTTTATTGGTATATACATACGACTGATTCCCTTACGACTTTTGAAGTAGTAAGCGGCACCACCAGAAGAATGTATTTACCATAGAGTGATTCATAATGTTATTTTTATTGTTATTACGATGACAAAGATAATTAAATAATATGATATATCAAAATAAAATGCAATATTTTTGATGTTGACAAGCATAATGATACAGCCGGCAGATACGGCATTCAGTCTGTGCCGACACTTATGCTGTTTAGAAACGGTGAAATGCTTTATAGGCAAAGTGGAGCTATGTCTAAAGCTGACTTGTTGGCTCTGCTCGATCCGTTCTTGAATCAATAAACATAAAGAAATATCCCATACCAGGTATAATATAAAAGCAACCGGTATGGGATATTTCTTATATATAATCTTTAATTATCTATTACTGACTTTTAAATTACAATTACATACATTTGGGCATTAAAACGTGTACATCTGTATTTTGTGCGTTCATTCTGCCCAAATAAAATTATCCTTGCCTGCACCGATTTCAAAATGACGTTTTGCTATGCCCAGATCCATCTTTGTAAATCCAACCAAAGAGAATGTACGTTTGGCACGCACTTTGTCTAAGCTTTCATCATCTTTTTTAAGATATTCAAAATAAAACTTCTGCTGATTCACTGCTGTAGGAGCAAGCAATGCCGCTTCTACCCCATTCTTAAACCATTCAGGAGTAGTCTCGTCAACATTACTTACTTGATTTATACGTTTTATCTTGTGTGATACGCCTTTAGTTTCACCATATCCAATTGATATATAAGCCCTTATCACTTCGTCTTCATTCAAGACATAAGTTCCGGGCACTTTCGAATAACTCAGTCCTACCCAACACGTATTCAGTCCTTTCATTTGTGCTGACAATACAAGCTGTTCGCCATAATATCCTATACGTTCATCAAGGTCATCAGCCTTCTTGCCTGCCATGACAATATAGTTTTTTACATTTCTAAACTTTCCATATTTGGCCAACACTCCTTGAAAAGCCTTCGGCTCATCTTTCACTAATTGCATGTGAAGGTTGCCGGCAGCGTTAAGTTCCTTTATTTCAAGTTCAAGCGAATTTACAATATCATTGTCTAAAGACATATCTTTATAAGCCCTTACGCTGTGTCTGTCTTTTATAGCTTCTTCTATAGTCATTTTAAGTCCTCCTTCGGAATATTCTTCCAAAATTTTCTTAAGTCATCAATTATATTGTCATAATCCATCTGTGTGAAAGTTCCTTCACCCAACAGCAATATAGTATAGTCAATACCCTCAAAACTCTTTGCAGTCTGAGTGTCGCGAAAGCCGTTACGTTTATAAAACTCGTATCTTCTACATCGCTGCTCCAAGTTATTGCAGTCTGTCTGTTTTGGTGATTCTATATCTATAACCAACTTTCGGTCAGCATATTTTTCTTTTAATGCCGTAAGTATCTGTTGTCCATATCCTCTGCCGCGCAGTTCCTCTTTAACTGCAAAATACCATCCCCAGCTAAAGTCTTCGCGGTTAAGCACCATAGTCAGTCCAACAAATACATCTCCGTCATAATATGCCACAAAATCAATCGGCATTACATCTAACAAATATTTCAGTTCATCGTATGGTATACGCTCTTCTTTAGGGAACGAACTCTCATACAGGTTTCTCAGTTCTGCATTATTGACATTCTCTGCTGTTATTTTCTTTATTCTCATCATATCTTGCAGATATTAATCTTTAATTGAAGAATATGCAATAAGTTTCTCTGTCAAAGGAACATACCATTCTTTTACCTCATCTGCCGTAGGCGTATGTCCGCCGGGGAAATGATAGGCATGCTTATAATGTTCTAAAAACAAAGGCTCAAAATGTGCCAATGTGTCATTTCTGCCAAACAGTCCCCATATCCGTTCTTCACAATCACATTCACAGCAATCAAATTGTATCTTTTCCATTTCAGCAAACTCTCTAATCAGTCTGTCATCAATAACCATCTTTTGATTTCCGTTCTCACGCGGTGATTTATATTCATGTACACCAACCCTTGGCTTTAAAAACTCTGTCATCATGAAATAAGGATTACCTAGCAAAGCCGGTATGCCTTTGATATTTGCTGCCATTTGAGCGTAAAATGAGCCACAACTGTTGCCTACTAATACATCTGGTCTCTCACTTTCACATATATTCATTATTAAATTCATCGCTTCCTTTGGATGTATTGGCAAGTCTGGAGTTATAACATCCGCCCTATTCTCAAACGCTTCCTTAAGACTTAATGCAGGCACGCATTTGCCGCTTGCGAAAAAGCCGTGAAGGAATAATATCTTTTTATTCATATTAATCATTACAATGGTCTTTATTATATCTGCCGAATATTGATATTTTACAAATTATATACACACATTCATGTGCTGAATTTGTCATCAAACATCTTGCAGACAATGTCCTACAACTGACAAAATTACAAAATTAAAACTAAATCAGTTGTTCTGAAACTGAAATATCTCAAAAGTTTATTATTCTTTTGCCATTTATATTTACATATATGACAGTAAACACTGTTCGGCTTATTAATGAAAAATCATAATCTTAATTCAAATGACTGATTTACATTCATAAAGTGCATTTCATATAAAAACTATTTTATTGCTAAAATTTACACGTAGATCAATAATTTTCTGTAACTTTGTCATTGACGTTTTATACGTCAAGATTATATTTTTCATCAGACAAAAAATATTTATATTATGATTAAGATTTATGTAATGAGCACATGTCCTGACTGCACCGACGTTAAAGCGCAGGTAAAGGGGAACGACAAATATGAGGTTATTGATATCGGTGAACATGTAAGAAACCTTAAAGAGTTTCTGAAATTGCGTGACAAAAATCCTGCATTCGACGTAATGAAACGTGTTGGAGCTGTAGGCATTCCGTGTTTTGTACTTGAAGACGGCACAGTTACATTCCGTCCGGATAAAGCTGGTTTACAACCGCCTGTAAAAGAAGAAGGACAATCATGTAATATTGACGGAAGCGGATGTTAAATCATCCGCTCCGTATGTTCTAAAAAAAAAACAGTCTTGCATATAATATGTTCGTTAAAACAAATCTAATATTAAAAATATGTCGAAAGCCAAACTGAGAAGATTTTTATCAGCCCATACTAAGGAACAAGTGATTGATATTATGTTAGAACTATATGACGCTAAGAAAGAAGCTAAAGAATATTTGGAATTTTATTTATCGCCAAATTATGACGCTGAATTAGAAAAATGCAAAAAATTAATTCGAAATGAATTTTTTCCGACAAGGGGTTGTCTTAAAGATCCCTCATTTGCTAAATGCAGAAAGGTAATATCCGATTTTCGCAAGCTTAAACCCGATCCGAAAGATGTAGCAGACTTGATGCTTTTTTATATAGAACAAGGTTGTCAATTCACTATTATGTTTGGTGATATGTGGGAACAATTCTATATTACAATGGAAACCAACTTTGAAAAAGCTTTAAACTTTATATTTCTAAATGGACTGCTTTTGAACTATTACGAACGGATAGAAAATCTTATTTACAGCGTGAATAATTGCGGCTGGGGATTTTACGACTCACTCACGGATATATATCATAAATATCGATAAATCAAAACAGACATTCATTCTTTCTAAATCTAAATTGTGAATAAATTGATATGCGTGCGTTTCCAATTGCGTATCTCTATCATATTCAGACTGAGCAGCCCCGCAATAAATACATTTTCCATTTTTCCATGTATGTTTGATGCGTTGGAAAATAATATTACCCTGCGGTTTGTCATCTGGAAACCTGTATACAGAAAATTCACTATTGGGAAATTTACTGCAATAAACACTACGACGAGAAAGCAAACTTGTCAACTCAGTTATGGCTATACCAAAAAGTTGTCTTGAAAATATATGTTCGATCCTTGTATTAAGATCTGGTATTTTATATTTCAAACCTTCAATTAAACGTTTTGCAATTTCTCTAAGAAATACACCGCTTTTACAACAAGGGTCTAAAAATGTTGTATCAGGACTTTCAAAAAGTTCTTGCGGCAACAAGTCTATAATTTCATTAGCAACTTCCGGTGGTGTGAAAACCTCATCATTACTTAAATTAGCAATGCATGACAATACATCGGGATTATAAACCTTTTGAAATAAACTAACCTCCATATTGCTGAACTTTTTTATAGTGAGTGATATACCGCCTTAAAAATACTCCCTCCTTTTCTTGCTGCTCTTCTGTAAGAGCAAAAAGGTTTCCTTCATTGCTTGTTGTATCATTATATAACAATAAATCAGCCATAGTATAATCCGACCGCTGCATTTTAGATTCGCCAATAAGTGTCCATTCCGAAAAAACAATAGGCTCGTTCGTATCATTACAATTTTTATCCACACACATTAATGTAAGCGCATTACCTGTAATAATATTTTTTTGTATTATAAATCTAACAGCCTCTCTTGTATCATCAGAAGAATCATTTTTGCATACAGCAGTATATTCTTCATTCCATATTTTATAAAGCCTTTCTCTACATGTTTCAACATTATCATACATAATATCGATACCATAAAGACTACTTACCGCTACAATAGATTGTTTCTCATAATCTCGAATACATTTTTTATATTTTCTATTTATTTCTGCAAGTTTTCTTTTCAAAATGGCAGAAAGAAAGTTTCCATCTCCACAAGCAGGCTCAAGAAACCTAGAATCAGGTCTCAAACATTCGTTCTTAACCAAATCAAGCATTGCATTAACTTCTCTTTCTGCCGTAAAGACTTCTCCTCTTTCTGAGACTCTTTCTTTTGATTTTATTTGTGTCATAATTATTATTCATAAATATATTCTACAATTGCTGCTCTGTTATATTAACGCTTCAAATAATCAATAAAAGAAGCATAATATGTTTATTATGGACTAAGTCTTTGCCATTCCTTCAATGCAAATTTATTCATTTTTTTCGTAATAACATGATAAGAATAAAATGTTTTTTTAAGTAAATGATCTAAATTATTTATATATATCAGTACTAATATGGTTCATTTTCCGTTTA
>HF992564.1 GCA_000436695.1 Prevotella sp. CAG:1185
GCCACGCTGTCTATATATCTTACCGCTTCCTGTTGATTTACTTCCGTCAATGAATCTGCCGTCGCAATATTGCGCACCACCTTAGTATCGCCGCATGACAAGAAACATATCAGCGCAACGCATACAGGCATTAGCGTAATAATGATTTTATGATATACAATAAGCCGTTTTCCCGCCATCTGTTTATACTCTTAACAATAATGCTGAATTTATGCCTAACGTACGGCAAAGATAGCTATTTTTCTCATAACAATGACGAATGTTTTTGTTTTAACTCACAAAAGGCGTCCTGACGGAACGAAACAGTTCAACATTATTATAGCTACTTTCTATAAACATTATGATGAAATCCTAAACTTCTACAATAACCGTTCGTCTAATGCAGCTGCTGAATCATTCAATGCCAAAATAAAACTCTTCAGGGCAAATCTGCACGGAGTTACAGACAAAAGATTCTTCCTTTTCAGTATTGCGATGCGGCATGGATATCCTCACTAATTTTCTACTGCCCTATTTAGAATTATAAAATTATATGCATAGCCCCCTATTCTATGTTTATCGGGTGAGCCGAAATCAAGCGAACGGGAGGTCGTAGGACTCCTCTCCA
>HF992565.1 GCA_000436695.1 Prevotella sp. CAG:1185
CGCGTCCGCCATACGACGGCACGGCTATCACGGCCACGTCGCTGCCGTTGAGGCCAATGCCCTTAAAGTCGGCCTTGCGGTCGGTAAGGTCAATGTTTATTGTGTCGTTGCCGAGCTTGCCGGCCATAAATCCAGCCACCTTTTCGGTTCCGCCCGTCGGGCTGAAGCATATTTCATATACTTTCATTCTTCGTTGTCAGATGTTTGTCTTGTTGCAAATATAATGATTTTAAGGTAAAACGGCAACGTGTTTATGCTCCTTTTGCGCATTTGCTTACGGCTATGTGCATCGTGTTTGCATATCTTGTCGCGCCGTTAACTTCAAATAATGTAAGGCATAATCATGCCGGCATTTCGTGTTGAGGCTTGCGTATTGTGCTGTTTTCAGCCTTTCAGCATATTCATCGCAGCCATCAGTGCCGAGTCGGTCTTGCCCCGTGCGTCGCCTTCATTTATCCCGAAAACTCCCGTTAGCTTTCGGTATTCAAGACCTTAGTAAGATAGCATCTGTAAAGACTGTCAGGATTAGTCTCCTTGAATTTCTCAGGAAATGCAAAGCTGCTGTTTATCTCTTTTCATACCGAAGAAAAGATATATACATTCTTTCGTTCAGATTGATATATGCCTTAGCCGTGTATGGCACCGATGCACATTAAGGCCAAAGCCGCAATAATTATTCTCTTGATTGTGTTAAGATGTTTGTGCTGAATGTATAGAGTTAAGTTGACAATGCAAATGTGTGAATAAAATATGACACATTGAAAAATATTGGAAAGTCATTGGCTGCCAGATGCTTTTAGAAAAATATCTAAAAATTCTGTTTGTGTGTCATAGAAATAAAAATGGCAATCATCATGTATTACTTGTGGTTGGCATTCTAAAAGATAAGTCATGTAATTATCAAAAACTGGTAATTTTACCGTTTTTCGTCACTAGGCTCTATTTTTATTCTCTTAGAAATACTGATTTACACCCATTTTAAAAGTGATTTATGGTATGGTTGAAAATTTTTAATTACCTTAATGATATGCTGCGACAAGTTTTTAGAAATTGTATATCAATTCATTTTTTCAGATTTATCCCTTTACATAATAACAAAATTGCTTTTTAGATATAAAAAATTGCAGTATTAGAAAAAAACATTTATTTTTGTAAAGTCTTACCCATGCTGAAAGCCCTGTAGGGTATAGGGTGGGCAGACATATATATAAAAAAGCGTAACTGGACGCTTTGGTTTTGACGTGTTAGAACTTCGCAAACTCTATGGATTGTCAAAAGACAAAGCAACGGGGACGCCCTTTATGGTGGTGTATATTATATACATCCTTAAAAAACATGGCATTTATGTCATGCTTTTGAGTGTATTTGTATATCTACATCAGCGTGGGGCTTTCAGCGTTGCTCGTTTCGACAATCCGGGCAATGCGAAGGCCTTAACACGTGGAACGAGTGACAGATTGGCTCCACGTTTTTTTGTATATATCCAACGCATTTAAAAATTGTCTGTTTGGAGTCAGCGGACACATTTTTATTTATTAGGTGAAAATCAAATAGTTACAAATGATATAAACGATGATTATCAAGGACAACGTTACAGATATGTGTTATAAGTGAATTTGAGAATATTTTGAGTGTCGAACTTCTAAATAACCTGCATTTGCCATCACCATGTAATGATGGTATAAGGCACATGAACCGTAAGGGCAGAATGTCAGAAGGCGAGATAATGAACATACTTGTATACTATCATTTCGGCACTTACCGCAACTTCAAGGAATACTATCTCAACTGTATCCGGGACCGGTTAAGAAGTTATTTTCCGCAGGCTGTTTCCTATAATCGCTTTGTTTAGCTTACACCTATGTGGGATAAGATTATGTTGAGGAAAAAGTATGTAATAGAATGTATAAACAAACTGTTGAAGAACAAAGCCAATCTTGTTCATTCAAGGCACAGATCTGCACGCAATTTCATAATGAATGTATGTTCGGCACTTGCTGCATATTGTTTATTCGAGAATAAGTCGAAACCATTAGCTGTACATAAGAAGAACACACTACAACTTCAACTTTTTAATATTTATTATCCAGAACTCACGTAATCATGTGATAAAACATTATTTCATGTAAAATATACAATTTTTGTTAAAATCATGGCATAAAAAAACTATTAATTAAAAATAATTCGTATTTTTGTTTCATCTATTTTATGCCATAAAAGGCTTGGTAGACAATTATAAGGACGTTTATGTACGTTATCTTTGGTGTCTCAAATCTCGCAAATTTGACTAAACCCCCAAAAAGATACGGCAACGAGAAAGGTCACGTAAGAAGTATTATATGGGTAAGGGTATTTTGTATCCATACTTGTCGTAATATGGCATGACGTGGGCTAACTGCGTTGCTTATCCTTGGGGTTAGGCAATGCGAGAGCCGGAGACACAGGATAAGCGAAAAGTAGAGACTCCCACGTCTTTTTCATTAAAATTAAAGTAAAACCGCTAAATCTTGGGAAGTTCTATAGGCATAAAAACCTATAAGATGAATTACACTGTTTCCTTTTTAAAGTCAAAAAGACTAATTGGCTCAATATTGTTTATAGCTTTTTTATTGTTATTGCTGCCAGGCAAATCAAATGCACAATGCACAGGTGAATATAAAATTGTTGCAACGTATAACTCGGATGGCGATAAGATAAGGACCGACAACTCTATTCCACGCATATTAGTTGTGTCTACCAATTTTATGGGTATAAGACAAGCCTCAGTGACAAATTATAACCCGATTATGAATATGTACAATACAGCAGAAATGTATTTTAAATATTGTGGATACAACAATGGTTGGTATATCTACAGGTGCGATGTATTCATGATGGGGTCAAGTTTTCTTTATTTACATGAAGATGGTGATTGCGTCCGTCTAAAATACTCATATATGGACGGAAAATACAATGAATACGTTCCGTATAAATCAGGTGAAGATGTGGACAGAGGTCCAACCTATTAAGCTATATCACTGCTGTCCAAAGAAAATATCTTAGACATGATTTAA
>HF992566.1 GCA_000436695.1 Prevotella sp. CAG:1185
TATGGGAAAATTTCTTTGGACAGTAGTGATATAGAAACAAAAAACCGCCGCTGAATCAGCGACGGGTAAACAGCGTTACTGCAAGAGACGCAAGCGTAAGACATGCTCCTACGGTTACAACTCCTGCCCACGAAGCTGTATGCCAGCCCGTTCCGGCAAGAAATGTGCCGAGAGAGCCTCCTGCAAAGTATGTTGTCATGAATATGGTGTTGACACGGTTTGACGCTCCGGGACATACCTCAAACATACTAGCCTGATTGCTGAGCTGTATGCACTGCATGCCGATGTCGATGATTATAACGCCTGCTATTATGCCCGCATAAGTATCACCAAAGAACAGCACAGATGCCCATGCCAACAGCATGAGTAGACAACCGATGAAATTAAAACGGCGCACCCCAACGGTCTTGACATGCTTTCCGACTGACGAGGCGGTGAGCGCGCCGGCTATTCCGCAAAGGCCGAGTAGTCCCACTATATCACTGTCGGCATAAAACGGCGCCTGAGCCATTTTGAACGAAAGACAGGCCCAAAGCGAAAGAAACGAACCGAAAGCCAGTCCGGCTCTTACTGAATAGATGCGCAACGCAGGATAATCACGCACAAGAGAGAAGAGCGAAGCCATAAGCTTTGCGTAAGAGCCCTTGAATGTGGGACGTATGTCCGGCAAAACCTTCATTACGACAAAGGCACAGACAAGCATTAAACCTGAAGCAATGAAATACATTGCACGCCATCCGAGAAAGTCGCCTACCACACCACTGACAACACGCGAAGCAAGTATACCGGTAAGCAGACCCGAAATGACAATACCCACATTGCGTCCTTTATGCTCCAGACGGGAGAACTGTGAAGCTATGGGCACGAATATCTGCGGAATCATTGAGCCGACACCTGTTAGAAACGACGCTGCCCATATAACATATATATTGGCTGAACAGGCTATGACAAGAAGCGAAAACACAAGAACACAGAAGTTGACAAGCACTATGTTCTTACGCCTGCACAAATCTCCAAGAGGGACGATGCAAAGCAGTCCGACGGCATAGCCAACCTGGGTTATCATTGCTATGAGATTGGAACTGAATTCGCTCACGCCAAGGTCATGCCCTATCACGTTAAGCAGAGGCTGATTGTAATAAATGTTGGCAACAGACACACCTGCCACAATGGCAAGTGTCCACAATATTCGGGCGGGAAGTCCGCCGTTCTCTTTAAGCTCTACATTCATTTTTATAATAAAAAAATTAATGCCTGTAACACTATCTTACAGGCATATCATTGACATTAATAATAAAAAGTTAAGCCCTTACTTGCGCATATCAACACCGCTGCGGCGCGTGCGCTTATAGCTGCGGTAGTCGTCTACGGGTATTTCTACGTCCGGCTCTTCCATATCGCCGTCTGCCGGCAGACGGAACTTCATATACTTGATGTTGAGTCCGCGCTCAATCCACTGACTTTCATAATATGTCTGAATTGAAAGTATGCGCATTGTGTCGGCATCAAGTCCTTCGGCATGATAAAGGTCTGTAGTGGAGAACAGCAACGGGAAAGAGTTGCGCTCAACCATATAAGTAGTATAAGTAAAGAGGAAATTGCTGTCTGTCTTGACATGAACGATGCCTCCGTCAACGAGGAAACGGCGATAACGCTCCATGAAATATGTACTTGTAAGGCGCTTACGCACATTCTTCATCTGAGGATCACTGAACGTGAGCCAAATCTCCTGCACCTCGTCATGACCGAAGAAACGGTCGATAATCTCGATGTTTGTACGAAGGAAAGCCACATTCTTCAGTCCGTCGTTAAGAGCCTGCGTTGCTCCTGTCCACATACGCGCGCCCTTGATGTCGACACCGATAAAATTAACGTCGGGATATAACTTTGCCAGTTCTACTGTGTATTCGCCCTTGCCGCATCCAAGCTCAAGCACGATAGGGTTGTCATTGTGGAAATACATGTCGCGCCAATGGCCCTTCATGTCAAAAGGTACGTTCTCGACAACCGAATAGGGATATTGAAAAACATTCTCATATTTCGCCATGTCGGCGAACTTAGCCAATTTTCCTTTGCTCATCTTAAGTTAATTCATAATCCATAATTCATAAATCATAATTATTTGTCAATAGACAGACTATTGATAATCAAAAAAATAGCCAATTATGAATTATGAACTACGGATTATGGATTTGTAATTTATAAATTATGAATTAAAATTATTCAATCACCACCTTAGTCCAGTTGTGGATGTCAGGCTCTGTGCCATACTGTATGCCGCGCAGCTTGTTGTAAAGCTTTGTGCTGACAGGTCCCGGTTTGCCGTCCTTGCTTATTACATAGCTCTTCTTGTTCTCAAGGTCGTCAATCTTAGAAATAGGACTGATAACGGCAGCTGTACCGCAGGCTCCAGCCTCCTCGAATGTAGCCAGTTCTTCCTCAGGTATCTGACGGCGCTCAACCTTCATGCCCATATCTTCAGCAAGCTGCATGAGGCTCTTGTTGGTGATACTCGGCAGAATACTGGTAGACTTAGGAGTAACGTATGTGTTGTCTTTTATACCGAAGAAATTGGCAGCACCACACTCGTCCATATATTTCTTTTCCTTTGCGTCGAGATAGAATTCGCAAGCATATCCAAGGTCGTGAGCCATCTTGTTGGCGCGCAGAGAAGCAGCATAGTTGCCGCCTACCTTATAGATACCAGTGCCGAGAGGAGCCGAACGGTCGAACTCACGGATTATAACATAAGGATTAGTTGCAAATCCGCCCTTGAAATAAGGACCTACAGGAGTAACAAATATCATGAAAAGATACTCTGTAGCAGGATGAACACCCACCTGTGCAGACATACCTACAAGCAGCGGACGGATGTAAAGAGTTGCACCACTCTCATAAGTAGGAATATATTCCTGGTTGAGACGTACTACCTTGGTAACCATTTCCTCAAAAAGCTCTGTCGGTACTTCAGGCATAAGGATGCCGCGGCATGTGCTCTGAAGACGTGCAGCATTCTCGTCCATACGGAAGACGCGAACCTTTCCGTCAGGACAACGGTAAGCCTTGAGTCCCTCAAATGCTTCCTGACCGTAGTGAAGACACGTAGCAGCCATGTGCATCTTTATATATTCGTCGGAGCAAACTTCAATCTCGCCCCACTTGCCGTCGCGATAATAGCAACGCACATTATAGTCTGTCGGAATGTAACCGAAAGGCAATTTCGCCCAATCCAGATTTTTCATAATTTTATTATTTTTAAAGTACACAATAAATTTTACTCAATAAAGAAAAGCCGTCGGAATTAACCAAGTGTAAAGTCATCCACCGACTTACCAACGGCAAAAATAATAATAATATTACTAATCAGCAATTTTTATAGCTTAATTTATTAAAAACGTCAGATTTATGCCGCATAACAGCCTTTTCATGGCCGGTCAGTCGTTGCCTTCGTCCTGAAGTATTTTCTTAATATCGCTGTCAGCCCGGCTCAATTTGTCCTTACACATTTTTATAAGTTTCTGAGCTGTCTTCAATTGTTGGCTCAGACTGTCAACATCAAGCTCGTTGTTCTCCATCTTGGCTACAATGTCTTCAAGCTGCCTTACAGCCTCTTCATATTTAATTTCTTTAGGCATATTCTTTTATAATTTGTGTTTTATCTGTTTGTTTTTATTTACGATCATTTGTGTCACGTGCTTTAGAAGATTCTGACGAACGTACAACCGACACTGCCGAACCATCGGCAAAGCGTGTTTCTATCACGTCGCCTTTATCCAATACAGAAGCATCTGTGACGGCACGGCCGTTATGGAGCGTGATTGAATAACCGCGCCGCAAAAGCAGAGCCGGATCTGATGCTGCCGCGCGCTGCTCTAAAAGTTGCACACGATGACTCTCAACAAGAATACGGCGTGAAGCCAAAGGGGCAAGAGAGGCACCGATGGATTCGAGACGCGAGCGGCGCAAAGCCAGGCCTGAAGAAGCTGCTGCACAAAGTCGGCTGTAAAGCGACGACAACGCAGACTGACGTCTGGTTATGAACAGTGATGAGAGTGTAGGTATGTTTACCGAAAGATGTCCAAGACGCATCGACTCATAATCAATACGCCGCCTTACGGCTGATGCTATGCGGTCTTGTGCCGCATTGATACGGTCGAGCACATGCTTCAGATTATCTATAAGAAAAGCCGCAGCCGCTGTAGGAGTCTTCACCCTTGTGTTGGCAACCATATCCAGCACCGACTCGTCGCGCTCATGACCTATACCGGTTATGACAGGAAGAGGAAAGTTGGCAACGTTCTCGGCAAGTGAAAGAGTGTCGAACCCTGAAAGGTCGCTTGTTGCTCCTCCGCCACGTATAATAACAACACAATCAAACAGTTCTGCACATTCGTTGATGCGGTTGAGCGCATCTATAATGCTCTGCTCCACCTGCTCGCCCTGCATGACAGCGGGAAAAAGTTCGACAATAAAGTCGAAACCATATACGTTGTTGCTCAACTGATTACAAAAGTCGCCATAACCTGCCGCCGTGGCACTTGAAATTACGGCTATACGCTGTGCAAAAAGCGGAATGGAGAGTTCGCGGTTAAGGTCGAAAACGCCCTCAGCCTTGAGTTTTCGTATAATTTCCATCCGCTTGCGTGCCATGTCGCCTAACGTAAAGGTAGGGTCGATGTCGGACACAATCCACGAAAATCCGTAATTCTCATGAAACTGCGCATGCACCTGTAATAGCACTTTCATGCCGGCATGAATACGCTCGCCGGTAACACGCTCAAAATGAGGACGCACAAGCGCCCATGTGCTGCGCCAGCACTTAGCCGAAGCACGGGCTACAGGCGTACTGCCAAATTCATCCTTCTGCACCAACTCCATATAGCAATGACCGGCCGACTCGCGCACATCTGCCAACTCAGCCTCAACCCAATAAGCGTCAGGCATGCCAAGTTCAATTACATCCCTGACCATTCTGTTGAGTTCCAGAAGCGATATGGTGTGTATCATTTTGAATGATTTTGCAGTTTTGTAGCGGCATAGGCACGCCAAAAATCAGGAATGCCATAACCATAGATATTGTCGGGTGTTGAATAATTGTCAGCACAGCGTCTTACTATATCAATAATCTCAAGTGCTGTCTTGTCGCGCAAAGCCTGCCAAAGACAAGCCACCATACCCGACACTATAGGAGCAGAAAAAGACGTTCCCATATCTTTTATAATTGTACCACGACCGGTAATCACAGAAGCAGGACTGCCCAAAGCCATAATGTCGGGCTTGACACGGTCGTCGGCAGTAGGTCCTATGCTGCTGAACGAAGCATTACGACGGTTAGGACTAACCGCACCGACAGTCAAAATATCGTCGGCATCAGCAGGCACATTTATTTTTTTCCAAGATGACATTCCGTCGTTTCCGGCACTGTTGACAAGAATCATTCCCTTTGACGCCAACATTGATGCCGTGGCAGAAATAAAGGATGTATGACCGTCAAGCTGTGAATATTTATAATTATACGAACTGTCATCAAAATCATGAAAGCCAAGAGAACTACTGATGATATCAACTCCTACGCTGTCGGCAAACTCAGCGGCTTCAGCCCAATAGTCTTCCTCAGCCGGACTCTCTGTCAATTCATCCTCACATCTCAACAGCCAATAAGAAGCATCCGGAGCTGTGCCAACAAACACATAAGGCTCTCTGACGGCCATGACAGACAATACTTTTGTGCCGTGCTCCATTTCCTTGAACACGCTTTTTGACTTTGGAACCACAAAATCAGCCCACCCGACAATGTTGACATTCTGCATACACGGAATAAGGTCGGCATTCATAAATCCGGCGTCAAGTATGGCTATGGTGATACCTTTACCCGTAAAGCCATGATTATGCATGCGCACACCGCCAATCATCTCAACCTGTTCGCGCGTAACGCCATAATAGCTCTGCGCCACAGTGTCCCAGCGGTTGAAATCAGTGTGATACTTCATCCTTGGTGAAACAGAATTGATTGAATCGGGAGATGTCCATACTAGAGATATACTTTTCACGCATGACAGCGAAGAAAGTCTTTTGACAAGTTCGGGAATTTTACTGCGCACAAGCAGTGTGTTGTTCCATTTGCTATGACCGACAACTTGAACATCTTCAGAATTAATAGCTGTAATATAAGCAGGGTTTATCGGAAGATCAGTAGAATCGACAGACAAATGCTGGCGTGTCCGTCGGGCTATAGACTTTGACGACAAAAATTCTTCGGGATGGTCAAGAGTGTATGGTGTGCCGTTTTTATCAGTAAGCGCCACACGATACATGTAAGTTTTACCGCCAGGATATTTTATTTTCTTCACCCTGTCCGTGCCAAAAGCAAACGAAATTACGGCAAACGCTGAAAGCATGAAAATAAGTATATATTTTTTCATATTCCACATTTTCAATGAATATGCAAAGTTAGCTCTTTTAAGCGTAAACGCAAAAACTATAGAGTTTTATTTTCATGTTTTTGAGCTATACACTGAAAAGTAAACAATACTTAAGTACAAAGATGTAAATATAGCATCAAAAACGACAAAAACATAACGAAGGAACAAATAAAAACTGCTTTTTGCAACATTTTACTTTGTAATTAAGCCAACAAGCAGTAACTTTGCACATAATAAGATTGGTATTACGCTATGGATAATAAACAAGCAACACTGGAACTGGGTACAAAACCGGTAGGCAAACTGCTCATGCAGTATGCCCTTCCTGCCATCATAGCGATGACGGCAGCTTCGCTTTATAACATGATCGACAGTATTTTCATCGGTCAGGGTGTAGGCCCGCTGGCAATTTCAGGACTGGCCATCACATTTCCTCTAATGAACCTTTCAGCTGCATTTGGAGCAGCCGTTGGAATAGGTTCTTCAACGTGTATATCCGTAAAACTTGGACAAAAAGACTATCGTAAAGCAGAACTCATCTTCGGCAACAGTATTGTGCTGAACATCATTGTCGGAATTCTGTTTGGAGGGATATCACTGATATTTCTAGACCCGATACTTTACTTCTTCGGCGCTAGTGAAAACACAATACCTTATGCCCGTGAATACATGTTTGTAGTGTTGGCAGGAAACGTATTTTCACAGACATTCTTCGGCATGAATGCAGTATTGCGTGCTGTGGGCAAGCCCCGCCACGCCATGTTTGCCACAATGTCGTCAGTTGTGCTCAACACCATTCTTGCTCCGATATTCATATGGCCAATGAATCTTGGTATTCAAGGAGCGGCATACGCAACAGTCATTTCACAGATGGTTTCACTGGCATGGCAGCTGTGGCTGTTCCGCAACCCTAAAGAGATTGTCCACTTTAAGAAAGGAATATATAAACTCAGAAGCAACATCCTGAAAAATATTGCCGGCATCGGCATGTCACCATTTGCCATGAACGTGTGCGCCTGTATCGTAGTGATATTCATCAACACGAGTCTTTACAAATATGGAGGCGACATGGCAGTAGGCGCATATGGAATTGCAAACAAAGTAGCCTTCGTATTTATCATGGTAACCATGGGACTTAACCAAGGTATGCTTCCAATCGCAGGATATAATTATGGCGCCCAAAAATTCGACAGACTTATAAGAGTGCTCAAATGTGCCATAATTGCAGGAACAGCCATAACAACAACCGGATTTCTGATTGTACACATATTCCCGTATCAGTGCGCACGCCTGTTTACAACCGACCCTGAACTGATAGAAAAAGCAATGAGGGCCATAAAGATAAACATGCTTGCCTTCCCGTTTGTTGGATGTCAGATGGTAATAACAAACTTTTTCCAAAGTATCGGCAAAGCCAAGATAAGCATATTTCTGTCATTGTCAAGACAGATGCTGTTTCTGCTGCCGCTACTAATAATATTACCACGAATCTTCAAACTTGATGGTGTGTGGATGTCACTGCCGACAGCAGACACTATAGCCTCTATCATGGCTATAATCATGATGATGAAATATATGAGAAAATTCAAAAAACAACATAATGCCTTAGCTTATGGAAACAAAGAAGAAAATAATAATTAGCGTAGGAAGACAACTCGGAAGCGGCGGACTCATTATCGCAAAAAAACTTGCTGACGAATTCGGATGCAAATTTTATGACCGCGAGCTGCTGAACCTTGCTGCCAAGGAAAGTGGATTCAGTGAGAAGTTTTTCGAACAGAATGACGAGAAAAAAGGATTCTTCAAATCGTTGTTCCATATGCATGTTCCATATATATCCGATAATTGCTTCTATAACAACAAACTGTCCCAGGAGAGCCTTTTCCAATTTCAAAGCGATGCAATACGCAAAGCTGCAGAAACTCACTCATGCGTATTTGTAGGAAGGTGTGCCGACTATGTTCTGCGCGATTTCAATGATATGGTCAGCGTCTTTATCACAGCAAATCTTGACGAACGCATAAAACGTATATGCAAACGTCACAACTGCAACGAAGAAGAAGCAAAAAAGATTATTGAAAGCAAAGAAGACAGCCGCTCGTCATACTACAACTACTATACAGGTAAAACATGGGGACACAGCACATCTTACGACTTGTGTATAAACTCAAGTTTGCTTGGCATCGACGGAACTGTCGACTTTCTGAAAGAATTTATTATTAAGAGTCTTGACCTGAAATAACATTCGTATCACGTGCTGACGGCAAATAACAACAATAATAATAAGCCATAAATTAATGAAACGCATAGGAATCATTAGCGACACACACGCATATTGGGACGACAAATATCTGAAATATTTCGAACCCTGCGATGAGATATGGCACGCAGGCGACATAGGCTCACTTGAAGTAGCACAAAAGTTGGCCGAATTTCGCACGTTGAGAGCTGTCTACGGCAACTGTGACGGAGGCGACCTCAGAAGAATGTTCAGAGAAACATTACGTTGGAAATGTGAAGACACCGAAGTGCTTATGAAGCATATCGGCGGCTATCCCGGAAACTACGACTCCAGCATCAGAGTTTCTATATATGCCATGCCGCCACAACTTTTTATCAGCGGACATTCGCACATTCTTAAAGTGAAATACGACAAAACGCTCAACCTGCTGCACATAAATCCGGGCGCAGCCGGACTGCAGGGATGGCACAAAGACCGCACTCTCGTAAGGCTCACGATAGACGGAAGCACATTTAAGGATCTTGAAGTTGTAACATTATCTGACCCAAGAAAATGCGACGGACACAATTTTTAGATAAAAACCGAGTTATCTTAAATAAAGAGCATTAACAATAAAAATCAATAATATGAAAACCTATCTTGTTACCGGAGCTGCCGGATTTATCGGCTCAAACTTTATTAAGTATCTTCTTTATAAAAAATACAAGGAAGAAGACATTAAGATAATAGTGCTCGACCTGTTGACCTACGCTGGCAACTACGGCACAATAAAAGACGATGTCGACGGCAAGAGATGCATATTCGTTCATGGCGACATACGCGACAGAGAGCTGGCCGACAAACTGTTTTCAGAAAACAACATCGACTATGTAGTAAACTTTGCAGCCGAAAGCCATGTTGACCGCAGTATTGAGAATCCTCAGCTGTTCCTTGAAACCAACATTCTCGGCACTCAAAACTTGCTCGACGCAGCAAGAAGAGCATGGGTAACAGGAAAGGACGAAACAGGATATCCTCTATGGAAAGAGGGAAAACGTTTCCATCAGGTAAGCACCGACGAAGTTTACGGCTCACTTGGCAAAGAAGGATACTTCACCGAGACCACTCCGCTCTGTCCTCATAGCCCTTACAGTGCATCAAAGACAAGTGCCGACATGTTTGTCATGGCATATCATGACACTTATCACATGCCCGTAACTATAACAAGGTGCTCTAACAACTATGGGCCATATCACTTCCCTGAGAAACTTATACCGCTGATAATCAACAATATTCTCGAAGGAAAACAGCTGCCAGTGTACGGAAAAGGAGACAACGTTAGAGACTGGCTATACGTTGAAGACCACTGTAAAGCCATCGACCTTGTGGTAAGAGAAGGTAAGGAAGGCGAAGTGTATAACGTGGGAGGACACAATGAGATGACAAACATCGACATCGTAAAACTTACGATAAAGACCATACACGACATGATGGCTAAGGACAAAGGACTGCGCAAGATACTGAAAAAACAGGTGAAAGACGCAAACGGAGAGATTGCAATAGACTGGATTAACGACAGCTTAATCACTTTTGTAAAAGACCGACTGGGGCATGATCAGCGCTATGCAATAGATCCGACAAAGATAAAGAATGAACTTGGCTGGTATCCCGAAACTAAATTTGCCGACGGAATAGTAAAGACAATAAAATGGAACCTTGAAAACCAAGACTGGGTTAAAGAGGTTACAAGCGGCGATTACCAAAAATATTATGAACAAATGTATTCAAACAGATAATACAGAAGACAATGTCAGGAAATGAATTGAAAAACATTCGTTTCCTGACGTTTGCAATATAAAAATTTATATCTACGACGATTCAAAACTTACATTAAAATGGACGCATTGTCACAAGAGCTTCAAGATTTTCTTATACGACTCGGAAAGGAGCCTAACTGCGTGAGTGAGAAAATAGAGCATTACGTTAAACACATAATGCATCTTATCTATGCTGACGACGAAACCATGCTTCAGCAATACTATGGTCTGTTCGGCAACGATGTAAAACCGCTCGAGGACATAGCCAAAGAACACAGCGTAAGCACCGAAACCATGAGAAAAATTATTGAAGCCAATGTAAGAAGAATGGCCGTATCGCCTGAATGGCAAATGGTGAAACAACTAATTAAGTAGTAATAATGAAGAAAATACTGTTATTAGGCTCAGGAGAACTGGGCAAGGAATTTGTTATCGCGGCAAAACGTGCCGGACAATATGTAATCGCATGCGACCGCTATGCTAATGCTCCTGCAATGCAGGTGGCTGACGAATGCGAAGTGTTCAGCATGCTTGACGGCGATGCACTCGATAAAGTGGTGAAAAAACATCAACCTGACATCATCGTCCCTGAGATAGAGGCTATACGTACAGAAAGACTTTTCGACTTTGAAAAAGAAGGAATACAAGTTGTTCCGAGTGCACGTGCCGTTAACTTTACGATGAACCGTAAGGCAATACGAGACCTTGCAGCTAAGGAACTTGGACTAAAAACAGCTAAATATTTCTACGCAAAGACACTTGACGAGCTGAAAGAACATTCTAAAGAGATTGGTTTCCCATGCGTAATCAAACCTTTGATGTCATCTTCAGGCCACGGACAGAGCGTTGTCAAATCTGCAGATGAACTTGAGGCAGCCTTCAATGCCGCAATGGAAGGCAGTCGCGGAGACGTAAAAGAAATAATTATCGAGGAATTTATTCACTTTGACAGTGAGTTCACACTGCTCACAGTTACTCAGAAAAACGGTCCGACACTGTTCTGTCCTCCTATTGGACACGTACAGAAAAATGGTGACTACCGTGAAAGCTGGCAACCGTTTGCGCTCAGCGAAGCCGACCTGAAAGAAGCACAGCACATGGCAGAAGCCGTTACCAGCGCACTAACAGGTGCCGGAATATGGGGCGTAGAGTTCTTCTTAAGTCATGACAAAGGCGTGATATTCTCAGAATTGTCACCACGTCCGCACGACACCGGTATGGTTACACTCGGACACACTCTTAACTTAAACGAGTTTGAGCTGCACTTCCGTGCCGTAATGGGCTTGCCAATACCTGCCATACATCTTGAACATGCAGGCGCAAGCGCTGTTGTACTTGCAAAAGAAGAAGCTCATCACGAACCAGAATACAATATGCTGGATGTACTGAAAGAGGACTACACACGCCTGCGTATCTTCGGAAAACAAGAGCAACATGTAAACAGACGTATGGGCGTAGTACTGTGCTATGGTGACACAGACGCAGACACAACGGCGCTGAGAGACAAGGCAAAACGTCTTGCAGCAACCGTAATAAAATAGCAGAGGCTTAGAAAAAGGATGATAGAGACATTACAAGGCTGCAGAATAATATTCATATTTCTGATATTCATGTCGCATTTTACATGGACTGATACAGAAGAATTTTGTTTTGGAGGTGATTGTGGTGTCTCTTTCTTCTTTATGCTCAGCGGTTTTGTATTGTGCCACGCTCACGGAAAAGAGGTAACAGAAAACAGGTTTAATCAGAAGAGATTTTTATTTAGGCAACTATCCAAGATTTATCCGCTTCACATTGCAACTTTGCTGGCTACAATATTAATAGGGGTAAAAGCCGGAATTCTTCCCGACATAGGCAATCTTGCATTAAACATTACGTTGCTCCAAAGTTGGATACCTAAGCCTGAAACCCACTTTGCCTTCAATGGCGTATCATGGTTTCTATCCGACATAATGTTCTTTTATCTCATATTTCCGCTACTTGTCAGGTGCATAACAAAAGCTACGATACTGAATCTTTCATATGGAATTGCAGCCGTTGCAGCAGCATACGCATGTATTCAGGTTATAATACCAGAACAACAGGTAAACAGTTTGCTGTATGTTTCGCCCATACTGAGAATTATCGACTTTGCAATCGGCATAATTTTGTACAGATTATACGTATCTGATTTTACAAGAACAGTTATTAGGAAGATGAAATCATACGGCAAATTTCGATCCGGAATTATCGGATGCGCCGTAATAATAATGATGATAGGAATATACGCCGTATATCAGATAACTCCGCAAAGATGGCGCTGCACAAGTCTGTTTTGGCTGCCCATGCCGATATTTATTTATGTCATGGCTGTTTCAAACGAGACAGGAGGGCTAATTGCTGATATACTCAAAAGCAAGACCGTATTATGGCTGAGCAGGCTGACAATGGAAATATTCATGATACACAAGATTGTCATCGACATTGTGAAAAACATACTGATGAAAATCGGTATTGACGTTGGATACACATTGACATGCCTGATTTGCGTAGCCATAACAATTGGAGCAGCCTATATGACAGAAAGATATTTTGTAAGATATACGAGCCTTTACCTAAAAAGAAAATATTTAAGCTATGAACAAAATAATTGACATTCCAAAAATAATCGACCCAAGAGGCAACCTTACTGTAACAGAAGGTGAAAACCACATTCCGTTCAGCATCAAACGCACTTACTGGGTATATGACGTACCGGCAGGAGAAAGCCGCGGCGGACATGCACACAAAGAGTGCAAAGAGTTCTTGGTTGCCATAAGCGGCAGTTTCAGCGTTACACTCGACAATGGAAAAGAAAAGAAGACGTTTCTTCTTAACCATCCATATCAGGGACTTTTAATCGATGTAAACATCTGGCGTACACTCGACGACTTCTCATCGGGAGCAGTCTGCCTTGTGCTTGCTTCTGAAAGGTTTGAGGAAGAAGACTATATACGCGACTATAACGACTATCTGGAGTATGTCAAAAACAATCCTCAGGAACTGTAATATGTAAGCTAAAAAAGTAAAGATGAACAGAATTGTAAAATACTCTGACTTAACCAAAAACACCACAAGATATTCAGCTGAAATAGAAGAGGCTGTCAGAAGAGTTGTCAACAGCGGCTGGTATCTGCGCGGAAAAGAGACAGAACGATTTGAAAAAGACTTTGCTGCATATATAGGCACAACGCACTGTGTAGGATGCGGCAACGGACTCGATGCGCTTACGCTTATCCTGAGGGCATATGTAGAGATGGGCGTGATGACGGAAGGAGACGAGGTTATTGTTCCTGCCAACACATACATTGCGTCGATACTCGCCGTTACGGAAAACAAACTGGTGCCGGTGTTGGTAGAGCCTGACATAGAAACGCTTCAGATAAACGACAGACTGATCGAACAGGCCATAACCGAACGCACAAAGGCTATAATGATTGTGCATCTTTACGGACGCTGCGCATACACCGATAAGATTGGCGAACTGTGCAGAAAATATAACCTGAAACTTATTGAAGACAACGCACAGGGCCACGGCTGCAGCTATAATGGCATACATACAGGAGCACTGGGCGATGCAGCAGGACATAGTTTCTATCCCACAAAGAACCTCGGTGCATTGGGAGATGCAGGCGCTGTAACGACAAACGACAGCGAACTTGCCGGCATGATACGCTCGTTAGGAAATTACGGCTCTGCCAAGAAATATGTATTTGACCACATTGGACGCAACAGCCGTATTGACGAAATACAGGCAGCCGTGCTTGATGTCAAGCTGAAATATCTTGACGAAGACAACCAAATGAGAAGAAACAAGGCGCTGCGCTACATACAGAAAATTGATAATAAAAGTATCAAGGTGCCGTCGGAAAACTATTGGAAAAACAGTGTTTTCCACATTTTCCCCATTCTTTGTGAAAAGCGCGACGAACTGAAGACATATCTAAGCGACCATGGCGTGCAGACAGAAGTACACTACCCCATTGCCCCACACAAACAAAAATGCTATGAGGCATGGGCTTCTTTGTCGCTGCCTGTAACGGAACAGATACACAGACAGGAATTGAGTCTGCCTATGAGTCCTGCGCTCGATGATAACGACCAGGACTATGTAATAGAACTTCTCAATAACTTTTAAGTCTACTCAACGAATGCAATTATACGAAGTTACAGCCGAGGAATACGGACAAGCGGGATTTTTTGCACACGTCTACAACAAGTCTGAGTTTTCAGAACTCAACAAAGGCAAGACCAACGGCATTCATTACCTGCTGATCAAGGACAACAAGACAAGATTCTCCATCGTTCTTGGCGAGAAAAACGGTTGCCTTTACAGCCCGTTCTCTGCTCCATACGGCGGGTTCAACATGAAGACACCACAACGCATAGCCTATATGGACGAAGCTGTGGCATTGCTGAAAGATTGGGGCAAAGGCCTTGGGATGAAAATAAAAATCACGCTCCAGCCGTCGGTCTACGACCATACACAACTTTCAAAATGGTCAAATGTCATGTTCAGAAACGGTCGTCTTACAAACATAGACCTCAACTATCATTTCGATCTTTCGAGATTTCCGCATTACGAAGACTTCATCGACCGCAGCGCACGCAAGAACCTGCACAAGGCTATGAATGAAGACTTCATTATAACTCACCTCGACAGTAACAGCAATGCAGACGTTGAACGAGCCTATAGCGTGATAAGCATCAACCGCAAAGAACACGGCTATCCGCTCAGAATGAGCCTTCAGAATGTTACTGACACCGTGAAAATAATAGACGCCGACTTCTTCGTAGTATCTCATAACGGCATTGATGTTGCCGCGGCACAGGTATTTAAAGTTACAGATGGTGTGGCACAGGTAATCTATTGGGGCGACATAAAAGAATATTCCAATCTCAGAACAATGAACTTCCTGTCATACAAAGTCTTTGAATATTACCACAACAAAGGATTCAGAATACTCGACATAGGGCCATCAACAGAAGACGGAATACCAAACAACGGCCTTTGCGACTTCAAAGAAGGAATCGGATGCTCCGTTACACAAAAGATGTTCTTTGAACTCTGACGTAACAGATAATATAAAGAATAAAAAATTTAAGCCCAAACCGGCTATTATGTTACATCTTCTAAAAGATTAACTGCCGGTTTGGGCTTAATTTATGTATTGTAGTCAACTGAACTTTAGTCTGTAAGAATTACGGTTACGCCGCGCGCAGCCTGCGCTCCCATTACAAGAGCCTGAGCAATATCGGCAGTCTTTGACGGACCAGATATGAACGAACCATAGCCATAGTCAGTAAACTGTATGCGGGCGTAAGCCTCGTGCATGTTGCTGACGATGTTCTTGCGGCTCAGCAATATTACAAGATACTCTGAGATAAAGCATATAGCCTTCTCCTTCATTGTCTGCGGAATCCATATACATCCGTTCTCAGCCACGCCAATTTCTCCCCTTACAATGCCTACATCAGTGCCGTTGAGGTCTTGAGCCTTTTCAACAGTGTCTGGGTTACGGTCAGCAATAGTTATTTCAGGCAGATTGCTCGCAAACACCTTAGCATCGGGATACAGCCCCTTGATAATACTATTTACGTCGTCGCCGTCAGACAACTCAACAACATGGCTGCCAACATTCTCGCTCATGTCAACAAACTGCACCAGCGGATTGCTGTATTCGACACCCTTCAGTTTGCTGAAATCGGGCATGTCATATTGCCCGGTAACCTTCATGTTACGTCTGTATTTTGACAATATTTCTTCTTTCGTACTCATTTCACTTCTCCTTTCTTCCACATAGTCTGGAACGATTCATGAGGGAATACAGGCATCTCATGTCCTACACCCCATCCGTTAAGTTTGTTATACATCAGCAATCGCGGCAGATGATTTACCAGCGGTGCAAATTTGAGTGAAGTATTGTAAAGTGAAGGATGACCGAAAAGATATTCCATACCTTCAGACATTGTCTTCTTCATAGGATCAGCCTTACCTAAAGAGTCAAGATTCTGACGCCATCTGTAAATCTGCTCTGACAGATTAACCTTCACAGGGCACACGTTGTCGCACGAACAGCAGAGTGAACATGCACTTACGTTGTCAGAGTATTTGGTTGAGTCCTTCAACATTCCGAGGTTGATTCCGATAGGACCCGGAATGAAATATGTGTATGAATAGCCTCCGCTGCGGCGGTAAACCGGACAGGTGTTCATACATGAACCGCAACGTATGCACTTCAGAGTTTCCCAATGTTCGGTGTTTGCTATGATGTCGCTGCGTCCGTTATCAACCAATATTATGTGCATCTCAGCTCCCGGACGTGCCTTGCGGAAGTGTGACGTGAAAGCTGTTGTAGGCTGACCTGTAGCCGCACGACACAGCAGGCGCTGGAATACGGCCAATGAGCGGTAATCGGGAATAACCTTCTCAAGACCCATCGCAGCTATGTGAAGCTTAGGCACTGATGTTGACATGTCAGCGTTACCCTCATTAGTGCATACAACGATGTCGCCAGTTTCAGCCACACCAAAGTTGGCACCTGTCATGCCTGCATCAGCAGTCATAAACTCATTGCGCAGACTCATACGGGCCTGATAAGTAAGATATGTAGGGTCATAGTTGCCCTTCTCGCTTCCAAGCACACACTCAAACAGATGTCCTACTTCTTCCTGGGTGATATGTATAGCCGGCACAACGATGTGACTCGGCTTCTGTTTCATAAGCTGAAGAATGCGCTCGCCAAGGTCTGTTTCAACGACATCAATGCCGTGCTGCTCCAAGAACGGGTTCATCTCGCACTCCTCTGTCAGCATTGACTTGCTCTTAACAAGTTTTTTGACATTGTGCGAATTAAGTATTTCAAGAACGATATTGTTAAATTCAGCCGCATCTTTAGCCCAATGCACTTTCACGCCGTTCTTCTCGGCATTTTCAGTAAACTGCTCAAGATATTTGTCAAGATGCGTAACAGTGTGGCGCTTTATGGCACTTGCCGTCTCGCGCAGCTGTTCCCATTCCTCCAGTCCCATGGCCATGCTGTCGCGTTTGTCGCGCAGTGACCAGAATGTGGCGTCATGCCACTTTGCATTCTCTCCGTTCTTCAAGAACATCTGTGCTGCTTTTCTGTGTAATGTGCTCATAGTCCTGCCGCTAAAATTTGTACGATGTGAATAAACTTTATGTCCTTCTTCTGTCGCTTGGCCACGCCCTGCAGGTGCATAAGGCATGAACTGTCGGGACCTGTTATATATTCTGCTCCAGTAGCCATGTGACGCTCAAGTTTGTCGATACCCATCTGTGTCGAGACTTCCGGCTCCTCAACCGAGAACATTCCTCCGAATCCGCAGCACTCGTCCACACGTTCCGGCTCACACACAGTTACGCCCTCAACAAGTGAAAGCAGATCCTTAAGCTTTGAATATTTCGGAATATGGCGCTCGCTGGGCGATGAAAGTCCAAGTTCACGCACTCCATGGCAAGAATTGTGAAGGCTTACCTTATGATGAAATTTACCCGGAAGCGATTTTACCTTAAGAACATCATGCAGAAACTCGCAGATATCCATTATCTTGTCGGATGTTTCACAAAAATGCTTTCCTTGTAGCAATCTCGGATAATTCAGCTTTACAAAAGCCGCACAACTGGCCGACGGAGCCACTACATAATCAAAACCCTTGAAGATGTCCTCAAAATGCTCAGCCAAGGGCACTGCTTTGCTCTCAAAGCCTGCGTTGGCCATAGGCTGACCACAACAAGTCTGCTTTAGCGGATACGTTACATCTACATTCAGATGCTTAAGCAGCTTATAGGATGCTACAGCCACTTCAGGATACAACGCATCAACATAGCAAGGAATAAAAAGTCCTATTTTCATATCTATTATATAAATTTTTCAGCACGCGGCGACTACTAAACGGCATGCAGGGGCCTCACCACGCAAATAACGCAGCCGCCATACGATTTGGCCAAAATATTTCAGTCGTTGTGTGGAGGCCCGTTTAGCCACCGCAAAGGTAATAATTTTAAAGTGAATAACAAGCAACTTTCAACAACAAACTGTATCAGGAATAGTGCAAAGACACCGCCTTTTAAGGCACAATACATCAGACTGCAAAACAGACATTGCAGACAAGGCATTATATCAGGCATAATGACACATCAGGTAAATAACAAATTACCGATACTTTTATACTGACGGAACACTAATTCCATTGTCTTTCACTAAATCGTACCTTTGCGGATAAAGAACATCAACCTTTTGACACGCCAAGTACAGTTGGCCAAAAGCATACTGACAGTCAGACAGTTACAAGTTTACATCATGTTAAATAAAAACATGTCCGAACTTGATTCAGAAACATTCAAAATCAAGTAAATAACATCATTTGTGAAGTTTATCCGGAGCAATTTTATATATAATAGGTGGAAAGTTTTTTATAAACAATGCTTAAAAGTCTACGATGTATGAATCAATTTTATTAATTTTGCAGACCTGTTTAACATCAAACATATAAAAACAGAAACATTATGACACCTAAAGAGATACGCAACGAGAAACTCGCTGCAAAGATAATCAAGAACCTTAAACGCCGTAATTTTGAAGCATGCTACTGCGCCACTTCAGCAGAGGCAATCAAAGCTGTGTCGGCAATGATTCCCGACGGAAGCAGTGTTACATGGGGTGGCTCAATGACAATAAGAGACATGGGGCTTACAAAGGCACTTCATGAAAGAGACCTGAAGATTTTTGACCGCGACGAGGCAAAGACGCGTGACGAGGCACAACAGATTTACCATGAAGCCTTTTCGTGCGACTATTATCTGTCTAGCGTCAATGCCATCAGTGAAGACGGCGTGATAGTCAACATCGACGGCAACGGCAACCGCGTGGCAGCCATAACCTTCGGACCTAAGCACGTTATATTTGTCGTAGGCCTCAACAAAGTGGCACAGGACGTGCAGAGCGCGTTGGCAAGGGCACGCTCAACGGCAAGCCCGATTAACGCGGCACGATTTGACATAAAGACACCGTGCCAGATAGACGGTATATGCCATAACTGCAACTCACCCGAAAGCATCTGCAACTATATCCACTTTATGCGCAATTCGCATCCTGCTGGACGCCACACGGTGGTGCTTGTCGGAGAAGATCTGGGCTACTGATTTCCACCGACGGCAGGACGGCTCTGACCGTCGGCCGAAACGGCATCACTATAACATCTCATATAAAACAAAACTTACATTATATAAAAGCATAATATATGATTGTCTGCATTGCAGAAAAGCCAAGCGTAGCAAAAGACATAGCAAGAATATTGGGCGCGACAAAATCGTGCGACGGATTCATGGAGGGCAACGGTTATCAGGTTACATGGACTTTTGGACATCTATGCACCCTAAAAGAGCCCGATGACTATACTCCTTATTGGAAAAGATGGAGTCTGAGTGCTTTGCCTATGATTCCCAAGCGATTTGGCATTAAGCTAATAGATGACGAAGGCATTCGCAAACAATTTTCTGTTATAGAAAAGCTTATGCAGGCTGCAGACAGCATAATCAACTGCGGAGATGCCGGACAGGAAGGTGAACTGATACAAAGATGGGTGATGCAGAAGGCTCAAGCCAAATGCCCAGTGAGACGTCTGTGGATATCTTCTATGACAGACGAAGCCATAAAAGAGGGCTTTCAGACGCTGAAAGACCAGAACGAATATCAGCCTCTTTACCTTGCCGGACTGAGCCGTGCCATCGGCGACTGGATTCTCGGCATGAACGCAACAAGGCTCTATACGCTGAAATACGGACAGAACAGACAGGTGCTGTCAATAGGACGAGTGCAGACGCCTACCCTTGCACTGATAGTAAACCGACAGAAAGAGATAGACAACTTTGAGCCGGAGCCTTACTGGGTGCTGTCAACGATATACCGCGAAACACTGTTCACTGCCACATCGGGCAAGTTTACGAGCAAGGAAGAAGGCGAAAAATCGTTCGACAAGATTGCAGGCAAACCATTCATCGTAACCGACGTGCAGAAAAAGGCCGGCAAAGAAGCCCCACCACATCTCTATGACCTTACATCACTGCAGGTTGACTGCAACAAGAAATTCTCAATGAGCGCCGAACTGACGCTCAACACCATACAGTCGCTCTACGAAAAGAAGCTTACCACTTATCCTCGTGTCGACACTCAGTATCTAAGCGACGACATTTATCCAAAGTGTCCCGCCACGCTCAAAGGCTTAAGAGGATATGAAACATTCACTCTTCCGCTTGCAAACGTAAAGCTCCCGAAGAGCAAAAAGGTGTTCGATTCATCCAAAGTTACCGACCACCATGCCATCATACCAACAGGTGTGCCGGCATCTAACCTCACCGATTTGGAGCGCAATGTCTACGACCTTATTGCACGCCGTTTCATAAGTGTGTTCTATCCCGACTGCAAATTCTCAACAACCACGGTTATGGGCAAGGTTGAGGATGTTGACTTTAAGGTGAGCGGCAAGCAGATACTTGATCCGGGATGGCGCGTGCTTTATGACAAGGACGCACAAAATGCCGACAACGACAATGCGAAGAATACAGACGAAGAACGTACTCTGCCGGCATTTACCAAAGGAGAGTCGGGTGAGCACACGCCTACCTTGACCGAAAAGTGGACCACTCCGCCAAAATATTACACCGAAGCCACACTGCTTAGGGCAATGGAAACAGCTGGTAAGTTTGTAGAGGACGAGGAACTGCGGGCAGCACTGAAGGAGAACGGAATAGGCCGCCCGTCATCGAGAGCAAACATCATTGAGACATTGTTCAAGAGACGCTACATAAAGCGCGAGCGAAAAAACATCGTTGCCACCCCCACCGGCATCGAACTTATAGGCACCATAAAGGAAGAACTGCTAAAGAGTTGTGAGCTTACGGGTATATGGGAGAAGAAACTGCGCGACATTGAACATAAAAAATATGATGCCGGACAGTTTATCAACGAACTGAAAGAACAGATTACGACAATAGTCAACGACGTTCTGGCCGACAACAGCAACCGCCACGTAACGATAATGAGCGACGAGGACATGAAGAAAAAGTCGCAGAAGAAAACGTCGAAACCAAGGAAAAAGCCTGAAAGCAAAACTGTAAAGACCGCTGAAAAGCAACCTGAGGCTACAGCAAGTAACGTAAAAGTACAAGCCGGCCAGCATGCGCCTGCCACCACTCAACTTGCTGCCGACGACTCTATTGTAGGTTCAGCATGCCCGATATGCGGACAAGGACACATAATAAAGGGCAAAACGGCATACGGATGCAGCCGCTGGAAAGAGGGATGCACATTCAGACTGCCTTTTAAACAATAAATCAGGCCTTTTTGTGTTATTATATAAACAACAAAGATTTTATATACCAGGAATACGGTTTTATATATAATAACTAAGGTTTTGTGATGAAAGGAAAACTCTACACACTCATAATAATCTGTGCCACGGTGCTTATTACAGCATCGTGCGGTGCAGACCACTTCATGAAAAAGGGCGAGAAATATCTTGCCCTTGGTGAATATTATGACGCCGCAGCCGAATTTAAGACGGCATATAACAAGACATCGCCCAAGGATAAGGACAAGAGAGGCGAACGCGCCCTCAAACTTGCCGGATGCTATGACCGCATAAACTCCACACAAAAAGCCATTGCCGCATACCGCAACGCAATAAGATACAACAAGGCCGACATAAACACGCATCTTGCCTTTGCACGAATACTGATGAAGAACGGCAGCTATAAAGAAGCCGCCAAGGAATTTCAGATGGTGCTCGACTCGCTGCCGGACAATGAACTGGCAAAAAGCGGACTGCTTTCGGCACAGACTGCACAGGAAGAAAAGAATGCCGGCTCGAGATATATAGTAAAGAAGATGGACGTGTTCAATTCGCGCCGTGCCGACTATTCGCCAATGCTCTTCGGCGATGAATACGACCAACTGTATTTCACTTCTACAAGAAACGAGGCCGAAGGCGACGAGCTGAGCGGCATAACCGGCACCAAGGCCGGCGACATATTTGTGTCGCAAAAAGACGACAAAGGCAAATGGGGCAAGCCCGAAGCTATTGTTTCGGGACTGAACACCGAGTTTGACGAGGGCGCATGCTGCTTCACGCCCGACCAAAGTCAGATGTATCTCACTCAATGCACCACCGACCCCAACTATCCAAGATACGCAACCATAGTAACCTCCAACCGCTCTGACGCCGCATGGAGCAAGGCATCACCATTGGAAATAACACGCGACACGCTCTCGAGTTATGCCCATCCCGCCGTATCGCCCGACGGACAATGGCTCTATTTCACATCAGACATGCCGGGAGGCAAAGGCGGATACGACATCTGGAGAGTAAGGATAACTACTAACGGACTAGGAGGTGTTGAGAATCTCGGCGAGCCTGTCAACACGCCGGGCAACGAGATGTTTCCGACGTTCAGACCAAACGGCGACCTGTATTTCTCGTCCGACGGACACAAAGGCCTCGGCGGACTCGACATCTACATAGCAAAGGTTGACAAGAGCACAAAGAAATTTGTGCTGGAACATCCTGGATACCCGCTCAACTCGCAGGGCGACGACTTCGGCATGACGTTTGAAGGGCCTCACAACCGGGGCTATTTCTCGTCAAACAGAGGCGACGGCAGAGGCTGGGACCACATTTACAGTTTTGAGAAACCTGAAATAATACAGACCGTGAAGGGCTGGGTTTACGAAATGGACGGATACGAACTGCCCGACGCACTGGTGTATATGGTGGGCAGCGACGGCACCAACCTAAAGCTGAGCGTTAAGGGCGACGGCTCTTTCACGCAGGTTATCAATCCCAATGTCGACTATATGATGCTTGCCACATGCAAGGGTTTCCTCAACCATAAGGAGGAACTGAGGGTAAAGCCCGTTACCGAATCGGAGGAATATGTACTTCAGTTTCCGCTCGCATCCATACGTGTGCCGGTGCTGATAGACAACATTTTCTACGACTTTGACAAGTATTCGCTGCGCCCTGAATCAACAAAAGCGCTCGATGAATTAATAAAATTGCTCAACGAGAATCCCAACGTAACAATAGAGCTTAGCGCCCACTGCGACTATAAGGGCAGCGCAGAATACAACAAGACGCTGTCGCAGAAAAGAGCCGAGGCCGTGGTTAACTATCTCATTCAGCACGGAATAGCCAAAGACAGGCTGTCGCCTGTGGGCTACGGAAAGGAGAAACCGAAGACCATACGCAAAAAACTTACGGAAAAATATCCGTGGCTGAAGGAGGGCGACGTGCTGACAGAAGAATTTATAAAGAAGCTCGACAAGGATAAACAGGAGATATGCAACCAGCTGAACCGCCGCACAGAGTTCATCGTGCTAAGAACAACTTACGGAATGTTCGACGAAAAAGGCAACCTGAAGAATCCGCCAAAGGCAAAAGAGCCTGAATATAACGGCTCAGGCGACGACGGCTTCGTTATTGACATGGAATAACAACAATCCCCGGAACGGCACTTTAAGTTCCGGGGATTGTTGTTTTATATACCCCCAAATACATTTCAACACATCAACATAAGTCAGCCTCTTTATCTTACTTGCAGACATGACAAATTTGTTGCAGACATGACAAACTGCTTACGCAACGATATGCGCAGAACTTTGAATGCCTATCTTTCGCGAACGGCAAGGCCAATGCCCCACAAAAGGGCACAGCCTGCGACCATGGAAAGCAGTACATAAGGATTGTTAAGCTGTTCGTGATGCGCCAACATGCCTGACAATATGCTGTCGAAACAAGAGACAAGAACCGTAAGGCCTTTGTTGTGGACAAATATCAGCAGACCTATAACAACGCATATAACTGTCCACAAACGGCTGATACGCCGTGTGCGGTTGGGCAGACGGCGCATGACACGCTTTGAGAATCCGTTGTCGGGCACATCAATGCGGTTTTCGCTGAAGAATTTTTTTACCAGAATATCGTCATTATTATCTGTCATATCCATTATCCTTTAAATAATTTGCAAGTTTATGTTTACTTCTTGAGAGATGCGACTTCACTGTTCCAACAGGCAGCGATGTTATCTCTGAAATCTTGTCAACAGGCAATCCGTCAATAAGTTGCAGCGTAAGGCAGAGCCTCTCGTCGGCTTTCAGTATCTTAAGCGCCCCATATATATCCATGCCCAAAGCCTTGTCTGTCCGTGCAGCACTGCGTTCGGTCGCCAAAGAGTCTACGTCGTCAGTAATCTTGTGCGACCTTCTGTAGTCATAAAGCACGTTGTAGGCTATGCGGTAAAGCCATGTTGAGAAGCCCGAAAGTCCCCTGAAACGCCCTATGCTGGTGTACGCCTTGATGAAAGTGTCCTGCGCCAAGTCGTCGCTGAGCTGTTCGTCGCCCAGAGTCTGACTCAGGAAGAACCTTCTGACGGCCGACTGATATTTCACCACAAGCGCATCAAATGCCTTCTTGTCGTGGAATACGGCCACGCGGGTAACCAACGATATGTCGCTAAGCTGTTTCACCTGTAACCCTGAATATTACTTTTCTTTATCGTCGGCCGACTCGTCCTTTATATCGTCCGTATAACTGTCGTTCCATTTTTGGCGTTTGTCACGTCCCGTAGTGCGCGAGATTATACACTGTCCGAGACCATAGAAGAACACGAGCCATCCGATACCGGTGAGCGGATTGGCACCGATAACATAGAAGAAGACCACAAGACCTATGCCAAGGCATCCGTTCTTGACACCTTTCCTCCATAGAGCCTCATTGCTGAAATCGTCTTTCTTCAACAGGTAGTCGGGTATGGGTTGCCCGTTCTCCATTGCCTTTTCTGCCAGACGGTAACGTTTGTTGCGGTTTTTAAATATCATATATATAATAAGTGCCACAAATATAAATGGAGAAAGCATGATGATAAGCCCCAACAGTACAAAGAATATGGCTATCACAACACCGCCAAAGCCGCCTAAATCGGCAAGATAGGCAATAAGTTTGAAGGGATCTGAAACATCATCTAACGTAGTTACATGAACTGAATCACTGTCGTCTTGAGCAGTCTGCTGCGCAACTGCCGTATCTCGTGCCGCACCTGTAGTGTCCGAATAGGCCACCACCTCACTTGTGTCAGCGGCAGCATGGCTGTTAACCACCTGAGGATTATGCCTGTATAAAGACTTCTGAGCCTGAACAGGAACCGTAAATGCGGCTGCCATGGCTAAAATTATAAATAACTTTCTCATATTTCGTTTTCATTTTTTATTCTATTCATTAGACGTATCAAATGATAAAAAGGTTGCAGACATGACAAAAAATTTCAGAAGAATATGTCATTCACCATCTCTTAATTTTATTTTATGACATAATTTATTACACATAACACATAAATTTTAAACGCATCCCGTCAAGCAAGAAGCAGCAATTATTAAGCCATATTTTTAAACAGCCACACCAACTCGGCGCTTTACTAATAAAAAACCGATGATTTAGCCTTCAAAAACGGGCCACTTTTCATGCAAAAGTGGCCCGTTTTCGATGCGTAACTCGGCCACTAATAGTCTGAAAGCAAACTCATATATTTTGGTTAAGCGAACGGCAGAAATCGCATTATAAATATTTAAATGCAAAGCAAAATGCGGCAAAAATGTTATAAATTTTAGGGCATTTAATTTCACGGCTGTATTTTGCCACAAAATCAAATGCCCTAAAATGTTTGATAACAGAGTTATTTTACAAAAAGTATAATTGCCGTATCTTAAAACAATGTATTGCAGACTACAATATTCTGCCGCAGAGACGGAAATTGATAACAGGATAAATGTTTATCTTGCTGAGTGTCTTTATCACTCCGCCTTCATCGCCTCCAAAATCTTCTTCTGTTAGCTGCTCGCCGTTACAATACAATTTAGGCGAACCCCAGAACATACAGCCGAGTTCGAACATAAATCCTATACGGTTGCGTGGCACTGCACGGCCGAAGCCCAAACCTACATAAGGCTTAAACGACGACGTCTTGATTTCGGCATTAATATTACCGTTCTCGTCAGGCGTAAGCAGATAGTTGCCCAACTCGTAGCCTATGCGCTCGCTCTCAGGCACACGGGCGTTATAGTCGGCAACGTCTTTCAGCAGACCGTCCTCCGTGTTATAAGCCTTTACGATGCTCGAACCGCCGAAATAGGCACCGGCTGTTATATGGAAACTGCCGCCAAAAGGATATAAATCTACAAGAAACTTTCCGTTGACGAAGCCTGTCTTTGCCTCTATTCCTACTGATGACGGAAAAAGATCGCTTTCATCAGGATACGTATCTGCATAAGAACTTATGCTGAGGTCTGTATCAAACTTAATTTTAGGAAACACTGAAATACCGGCACGAAGCTGAACAAAATCGCACGCCGGCATGGCTACATCTATGCCGACACCGGGTGTTCCGGCTGTTACTCCAACAGAAAGGTGATTAAAAAGATTGTTGTCCTCTTCCTCCTGCGCCTGCACACCTACAGACACTAAAGCCATTGCAAAGAGCAATAAAATGGAGCTAATTCTCATAATAAAATAGTTTAATGATAATTTGAATAATAAAAATTAAGTTTCTTTTTGCAAAGATAAGTTAATAATTCTAATCTGACAAGTTTTTAAATAAAAACTTTATTTTAAATCAAAACTTTAAAATTATTTGTAACTTTGCCGACATTATCCAAATCGTCTAACAAATGACACTGCCGGAAGATTTTATAAACTATACCAAAACGCTCACGGGCAACGACTTGTGGGGCATAATAAGCAACGGACTGGCCGAGGAGCCGCCGGTAAGCATAAGGCTCAACCCCTTTAAATGTGACGGAGATATGCCGGCCGAAAATCTTTCTGACGGAAAAGTCGGATGGTGTGACAACGGATATTATCTCAACTCTCGTCCTAACTTCACGTTTGATCCCCTGCTCCACGCCGGAAAATATTATGTCCAGGAAGCATCATCGATGTTTCTCGACCGCGTTATGCGCCAGTATGTTGCCGACAAGCCGGTTACAATGCTCGACCTTTGTGCCGCACCTGGCGGCAAGTCAACCGTGGCAAGGGCTGCGCTGCCTGAAGGAAGTCTGCTGATAAGCAACGAGCCGATGAGGACACGCGCACAGATTCTGGCGGAAAACATGCAGAAATTCGGACACGAGGACGTGATTGTTACAAACAATTATCCGCGCGACTTCGGCAAGAGTCGCCTCCTTTTCGACGTAATACTTACTGATGTTCCATGCTCTGGCGAAGGAATGTTCAGAAAGGACGACACGGCGATAAGCGAATGGAGCGTGCAGAATGTGGATAAGTGCTGGCGACTTCAGCGCGAAATTGTGAGCGATGTATGGCAGTGCCTGAAGCCAGGCGGTCTGCTGATTTACTCAACATGCACGTTCAACACCAAGGAAGACGAAGAAAACATAAGATTTATAACTGAAGAACTGGGCGCAGAACTGTTGCCCGTTGACGTTGACGAAAGCTGGAACATAACCGGCTCGCTGCTCAAAGGATTTGACAAACCTGTTTATCGTTTCCTGCCCGGACTTACTCGCGGTGAAGGAATATTCATGGCCGTGATGCGAAAAGAAGGCGAATATGGCGGCAACGATAATCCTAAAAAGGACAAGAAGGCGAAGAAAGACAGACAGCGCAACGGCAAGAAAGATGCGGCTAAATGCAACACTGAATGGATTGAAAAATCTGACAAATTCGACTTTGTTACCAACGACAACATCACATCAGCCATACCCAAGGCATGGCGCGATGTTTATGACGCAGCAAACAAATCACTCAAGATATTATCTGCCGGAATTACTTTAGGCGAAAGCAAAGGTAAAGACATCATACCGGCACAGGCTCTCGCCCTTTCGAGGGCACTTAACAAGGATGCCTTTGCAAAGGCAGAACTGACTTATGCGCAGGCAATGAGTTTTCTGCGCAAAGAGGCTGTAACCTTACCTGCCGACACACCGCGCGGATATGTTTTGGTTACGTTCAAAGGCGTGCCGCTTGGCTTTGAAAAGAACATAGGCAACAGGGCCAACAACCTTTATCCGGCTGAATGGAAGGTAAAAAGCTCTCACGTGCCGGACGAATACAACGAAATAATAAAAACTAATAAAATACGATGAAACAATATCTCGAACTGCTAAGACGCATCAAGACCGAAGGCGTAAAGAAGCACGACCGCACTGGGACGGGCACAATAAGCATATTCGGCAATCAGATGCGCTTTAATCTTGACGATGGCTTTCCGCTTCTTACAACCAAGAAGCTCCATCTGAAATCTATAATCTACGAACTTCTGTGGTTCTTAAAAGGCGACACTAACGTGAAATATCTTCAGGAACACGGGGTGAGGATATGGAACGAATGGGCCGACGAGAACGGCGAACTCGGTCCTGTTTATGGCCACCAGTGGCGCTCATGGCCCGACCATAACGGCGGACACATCGACCAGATTAAGAACGTGATTAATCAGATTAAGAACAATCCTGACTCAAGGCGCATGATTGTGAGTGCATGGAACGTGGCCGACATTGAGCAGATGCACCTGCCTCCATGCCATTGTCTGTTCCAGTTTTATGTAGCAGACGGACGTCTCAGTCTTCAACTTTATCAGCGCAGTGCCGATACATTCCTCGGTGTGCCGTTCAACATTGCGTCATACGCCCTTCTGCTGATGATGGTTGCGCAGGTAACAGGACTTAAACCGGGTGACTTTATCCACACAACAGGCGACACCCACATTTATCTTAACCATCTCGAACAGGTTGACCTTCAGCTGACACGCACTCCCCGTCCGCTGCCGACAATGAAGCTCAACCCTGATGTCAAAGATATCTTCGACTTTAAATACGAAGACTTCACTCTCGAAAACTATAATCCCTGGCCGCACATTGCCGGAAAGGTGAGTGTGTAAAATTATTTAGGAGTCATGGAGTTAGGTAGTTAAGGAGTTAAGACAATACCAAAGAGGTTTTAAGACAGACATGGCAAATGTCTTAACTCCTTAACTACCTAACTTCATAACTCCCCATCAAAACCACTTTAACTACCATAATCTCATGCAAATAACCATCATTGCCGCCGTGGCACAAAACCGGGCGATAGGAAAAGACAACAAACTGATTTACTGGCTGCCTAACGACCTGAAAAGATTTAAGGCCCTTACAACAGGACATACAATAATAATGGGACGAAAGACCTTTGAGTCGCTGCCGAAAGGGGCACTGCCAAACAGACGCAACATTGTGTTGAGCCGCACAAAGCGCGACTTTGCCGGATGCGACTGCTACACTTCGCTCGACGAAGCGCTGGCTAACTGCTCTGCCGACGAAGACATATATATAATAGGTGGAGCAAGCATTTATGAACAAGCAATAAATAAGGCCGACAGACTGTGCCTTACAGAGATAGAAGATACTCCGGCAGATGCCGACACTTTCTTTCCTGAGTTTGACGATTGGAAAGAAGAAAAACGCGAAGACCACGACATCGACGAGAAACATGCCTACAAATACTCATTTGTAGACTACGTCAGACAATAAAAAAAGTTGAAGCCAAAGAGTACGTATGGTTCTCTTTGGCTTCAACTTTTTTATAAATATCAAATCATAAAGCGTATGCCCCAAATGCCTATAAGGCCTTAACACACGTCATTGGTATCATAAAAAAATAAACCAAGGCACTTATGCCTTGGCTTAACTTTTTTATTCAGTAACATCATCTTCTTCCTCATCGTCAACCGGTATGTCAACGATAGGCAGCTGACGGTCGAATGCCGAATTGAATGATATGATTGTTTCGCTTCGTGACAATCCCAGAGGCTGCAGACGATCGTGAATGATATTGAGCAAATGGTGATTGTTGAATGCGTAAATCTTTATGAACATATCATAGTCGCCTGTAGTATAATGACATTCAACCACTTCAGGTATGTTTCTTAAAGCCTCAACCGCCTTGTCAAAATCTTCAGGATTTCTGAGGTTCAAGCCAATATAAGCACAAGTTTCGTAACCAATCTTCTCAGGGTCAATGATGAACTGCGAGCCCTTCAATACTCCGAGACTATTAAGTTTCTGTATGCGCTGATGTATGGCCGCGCCGCTTACGTTGCACGAACGAGCTACCTCAAGGAATGGAATACGAGCATCCTCGGCAATAAGCCGTAGAATTTTTTTGTCTAATGAATCTAAATTATGATGCGCCATTTTCTGAGTTAATAGATTAAACAAACATAAATATTGGCCACCGGATAAGAACGCTTCGTTTTTATGCCATCCGTCTGCCATGGCAAACGCCGGCATCTGTGACGCAAGGACATGCTGTTTTCAAAATCCAACTGACCGATTAATTTGTGCAAAGATATGATAAATTTATCATTTCTGCAATAGATTTAAAGCAAAATTTTACGTCTTAATAACAGATTATAACATCTTTGTAAAAGCAAAAATTAATTCTTGCTTTTTTCAACCGCAGAATAATTAACGCGGAGTGCTCCGGCCTCACGCAAGCCCTGCCTTAAATCGCTCATAATTCCCATTTCGGTCTCGCGGTCAGCCTTCACCGAAACACTCATTATTTTGGCGTCTTCGGGCGACATACGGTGGCGTTCCTCTGTAACATAATCAATTACGGCAGGTATGTCAGCATACTTGTCGTTAATCTGTATACGAGTCTTGTTTCCGGCCTGTGCCCTCATTTCTTTTGTCGGCTTGCCGATATAGATATGAGTTATAGCCGACTTCTTTGTAAGTTTAGTAAGTTCTGTACCCTCAGGCACCCTATATTTCACCTTCAGCGTTACCTGGCGCATGTGAGTAACGGTGATAAAGAAGAACAGCACCGTGAATATAAGGTCGGGCAATGCTGCCGTGTTGAGCATCGGCACGGTGCGACGGCTGCGTTTGAACATACTCATCTCTCACCTCCTTCGGCTTCTGCCACAGTTGTTTCAGATATGCGCTGAGGATAATATGCCCTGACTTTCTCGCGCTGTTTGGCCGTACACCGCTCATATTCGCGCCCGTAAGTCTTAAGCGCATATCTGTTGCGAAGCGTGTTATATGCCGCCATTATTTCGTTCTGCACGTTGAAATACAGGTCATAACTCGTCTTTCTGTCAACGGTAACTGAGATGATGTGGCGCTGGCGGTCGGCAGTCTTGCCTACAAACGTCATGACACGCGAACGCAACTGCGCAATATCAAGCGGCTTTCCGTCAACTACAAGACGGTTCTCAGACGTAAGCTGAAGGTCGAGCATATTGCTCTTGCTTATGTCTGCCACCTCTTCCGTGTTGTTCTTGTCGGGCGGAGGCAACTGGCGCTGCAGGCCCTTGTCTACGTCCATAGACGTCATTATAAGGAAGAACACCAGCAGGATGAACGATATGTCAGCCGTTGACGTGGTGTTCAACTGAGGTACTTCACGTTTATCGTGTCTCAGAATCATTTTCTTTGACCTATGTTTTTACTTAATTTATTAAGAAATATGGACGGCCCTGTTGAGCCTTGTTCACATTCTTATGGTTATCCATAATGCCGGCGACTGCCGAATATGGCATCAGCAGCAGGCCGTCTCCTTATTTTTTCAGATTAATCTTTCTGCTGTATCCAGAGAGTCCGAACACCACTCCGCATACTGCAACTAACAGCAATACAGAAGCCGTGTTGATAAACATGTCAGTGGCTTTAAGCCAAAAGGCATCAGAATATTTCACTCCGTTGACCATCACCGGCTCTGACGAGCCAAGCAGGAAAGTCAGCAGCAGACATACAACTGTAAGTCCGGCCGTGAATCCGGCAATCTTTGCCGCCGGGATATTGTTTATTGTATCAGATGTTTTGTCGCGTCCTCTGATGCTTCTGTACACGGCATAAGCCGTCATGCCCACCGTAGCCAGCACAAGTATATAGATAAAGATGAGCACGGCATCGGTAAACAGCGGAGCGTTAAACGTAGGATCTTCATCATAAGGAATGTCGAATCCTATCAGAAAGAACGCGCCGAACAAGAGTACAATAACAGCAATCAGAACATACAGCACACGTGTGGATATCTGCTCTGCCGAAAGTTGTCTCATGTTTTTTAAGGAAAAATGCATCATCGTGTAAGCTTATATTTCATTATGATGTCGAGCAGCGTTATGGCCGACTCTTCCATCTGACTCGTTATGTGCTCTATCTTTGAAAGAATGTAATTATAGAACACCTGCATTATCAGGGCTGCAATGAGTCCGAAGATTGTGGTTATCAGCGCAACCTTCATACCAGCCGCAACAATAGTAGGACTGATGTCGCCCGCCATCTGTATCTGCTCAAACGCCATTACCATACCGATAACCGTACCGAGGAATCCGAGCGACGGGGCCATGGCTATAAACAGCGTTATCCACGAGCATCCCTTTTCAAGATTGGCGGCCTGAACAGAGCCGTAAGAAGTGATGCTGCGCTCAACGTCGTCCATCGACTCGTCTATGCGCATAAGGCCCTGATAGCATATTGAGGCTACAGGTCCGCGGGTGTTGCGGCATATTGTCTTTGCGCCCTCAATATCGCCTTTAAGGATAAGAGGCTCAAGATCGGCCATAAGTTTCTTGGCGTTAATCTCCGAGAGCGTAAGATATATTATGCGCTCTATGCAGAAAGCAAGACCAAGCACCAGCACCAGTGCCACAAACGACATAAATCCGGCGTCGCCTTCAATATACTTTACTTTAAGCGTCTTATGAAATCCTTCACTCTCAACCGGCATAATGGTTGAATCAGGCTCTTCAGCCATGTCAACATCAAACGAATCGGCCTGTGCTGCCTGTTCAGCCGAGTCAGCTGTAGTGCTGTCATCTGCCTTTGGTGCCGCCGGCTGGTCGGCTGCCGGCTGAGTTTTGTGCGACTTAGGCTGGTCGGCAGCAAGCGTTGACACTGCTTTCGACTTCATCTGCCCGGTTAATTCACCATTCTGGGCAAAAGCCGAATGGCTGATAGAAAAAACGAGGAGCGTTGTTATTGCAATCTTTGCAATCAGATTATTCATATCTGTTATGAATTAAAAAAAACATTAGCGGAAAGAGGGGGATTCGAACCCCCGAAACGCTTTTAACGTTTACACGCTTTCCAGGCGTGCCTCTTCAGCCACTCGAGCATCTTTCCTTTTAGCTGAATATTTAGTTTACGAGTTGCAAAATTATCTTTTTTCAGATTATTTCTACCATAAAATCACATCTTTTTTAGCTTGACACCGACATTTTTTGTATTTTTAGTTTTTACAAACTACAATAATTCCGGTGTTCATCCAAGCTTTCTGAAAGTTTGTGTTACAAGAAGATTAACGCGTGAACCGGCAACATGACATCAACAATGTCCGACGGCAAAACTTATGATATTGAGAACACACGCTTAACATTGTCATTGGTTGCTTCAGCCACCTGCTCCTCGCTCACTCCATAACATTCGGCCATGCGCTTCAATACATAAGCCACATAGGCGCTCTCGTTACGCTTTCCGCGCATAGGAACAGGAGCCATATACGGCGAGTCGGTTTCAAGCACCACCCTGTCGAGCGGAATAGTAGGCAAGACTTCGGGCAGATGCGACTTCTTGAAAGTAAGCACTCCGCCAATACCGAGGACAAATTTATCGAACGACAGCAGTTCGGCGGCTTCTTTCTCGTTGCCGGTGAAGCAGTGGAACACTCCTCCCGGCAGGTCTTTCTCATAACGGCGCAACAGGCGCACCATTTCGTTTTGTCCCTTACGGCAGTGTATCATCAGCGGCAGACGGTATTCAACCGACCATCTTACCTGCTCTTCAAAGGCACCGAGCTGCTCCTGCTCAAACTCACGGCTCCAATAATAGTCGAGTCCCACCTCGCCTACGGCAATAACCTTGTCTCGGTTGGCATCAAGCACAGGCTTCATCTCCTTCAGAACATCCTGCCAGTCGGCCTTCACTTCTTCGGGATGCAGTCCTATCATAGGATAGGCATAGCCTGGATAACTGTCGCATACAGCAAGCACCCTGCTTACAGACGGCATGTCGATAGCCGGGATAAACACCTTGCTCACACCGGCAGCCTTGGCTCTTGCTATTGTCTCGTCGCGGTCGGCATCAAACTCTTCGCCGTCAAGATGTGTATGTGTGTCAATGAAATTCATTGTCTATGGATATTTTTATAAGATTGGAAACAAACTCTCTGAAAGCGCAAAGGCGTTAAATCAATAGAGATGTTCCTCCTTTCTGCGGTAATAATAAACTATGCCATACTTGCGACATTCGGCAAACCTAACCTCAGGCGGCTCATTCTTAAATTTGTCCTCTATCTGATTCCACAACTCCAGCAGCACGCTGTCCACTTCGGGGCGTACAGCCTTCAACGCCTCAAGCGCCTTGGCGGTTCGGTCTTGCAGACGTTTCTGCTGCTCGTTGTTTTCAATAAAGATGTCAAGATGAGTGCTGACCATGCCCACTGTAGGATTGTATATCGGGCGTCCGCCTTTCTTTATACGGGCTTTCTCGCCCTCAACCACCAGTTTGCCCCACTTTATCAGACCCGCAATAGTCTTTATGTTGGGCAGAGCCGTTGAAGTTTCGTCAAGTCCATACAACTTCAGATTTGCTTTTTTTATTTCTCCACGCTCAACGGCCATAAGCAGCACCTGCAAAAAATGGCTGACATACATCGTGGCATTGCGCTGCAGTTTGTCGCCTTTACCTGCACCTCTGAGCTGGGCTGCATAGCTCACCTTATACTGTTCCGAAGCAGTGAGCAGCTTGTCATAGGCCGGCTGCGCCCTGTTAAGGGTTTTCCAGTCTATAAATCTGTTGCGCACAGTGTAAATCTCGTTGTTGTCAAGCAGTGTTTTCAACGCTCTCAAACGGGCTGCGTCTGTCTTCGGTAGTCGTCTGTATGGCATTTCTTTTTATCTCACATATATATTATTAATCAACACTCGCAATAAGGCCTCAACTGTACAATCAGGCAAGGGCAAACCTTTCTGAAAACAATTCAGAGCAGTCTTAAATCAAGCCTTGCGGCCCATCATGGCGTCGGCATAAGCGCGCAGCACGCTCTTGCGCTCATCATCAACGCTGACAAGGTCGAGATATTTGCGGCTCTGATCAAAATAGTATTTTATCTTATCCTTTGCCAGTCGGTCAATGCCAAGCTCGTTGTATATTTCAGTAACGGCCTTTATCTTCTCTTCAGGCTTGAAATCAGTGGCAGTAATCCACTTTACAAGTTCCTTGCGGCGTGCCTCGTCTGCCCTGTTATAGGCATTGATGAGCATATAAGTCTTCTTGTTGCACAATATGTCGCCTCCTATTGCCTTACCGAACACCTTCGGGTCGCCGTAAACATCGAGATAATCGTCCTGCAACTGGAAGGCAAGACCAATCTGCTCGCCAAACTTATACAGGTTGTCGGCATCGCTTTCAGATGCTCCTGCAAGCACGGCTCCAATCTTCAGGGCACACGCAAGCAGCACGCTTGTCTTGAGGCGTATCATCTCGATATACTCTTCCTCGGTTACGTCGTTACGCTTCTCGAAGTCCATGTCATACTGCTGTCCCTCGCCAACCTGCAGAGCAGTCTCAATAAAGATGTCGAGCATGGGCTTCATCTTGTCTGGGGCACACTGAGCCATGCGCCTGAACGCAAGCACATACATGCTGTCGCCTGACAAAACCGCCGTGTTGGCGTTCCATTTAAGATGAACGGTCTGATGGCCGCGCCTCATTGCCGCGTTGTCCATAAGGTCGTCGTGCAACAGCGTATAGTTATGATAAATCTCAAGGCCACAGGCCTGAGACAATATGCTCTCGGGATCGTCCTTATACAGATTGTAAGCCATGAGCATAAGCGACGGGCGTATGCGCTTGCCGCCCATCGACAAAACATACTTAACAGGTTCATAAAGACTCTGCGGCTTACGTTCGTAAGGCATGTTGTCAAGATACGAATTAATCTTTTGTAGTATTTCGTTTGCCGTTAACATAGTGATAAGGGTTTTTAAGATTGCAGAATAAATATTACAACTTAAACACAACGGGAATGCAGAAGTAGGTGCGGCATGGCTTACCGTGGTCTTCGCCCGGTTTCCATTTAGGCATTATGCGTATTACGCGCAGCGCCTCGCGGTCGAGCTCCGGGCTGACCGACTTTACCACCTTCGGACTGCTTATAGTTCCGTCTTTATTGATTATGAACGACACAAGGACCTTGCCCTGTATCTTCTGTTGCTGAGCAATCACAGGATAAGAGAGATTCTTGGTGAGCCATTTCATAAACTCAACCATGCCGCCTGGAAATTCGGGCAGACGCTCTATCACCTGGAAATTAAGAGGATTGTCGTCTTCGTCAACAGCCACAGGCGACAATGCCGTGGTCTGGTCATCGGCAGACTCGCCGCTTGCGGCAGCGCCTGTCTGCGCATCGTTTTTGGTGTCTGTGCCGTCTTGTTTTTCAACAACGTCGGCCACCTGCTCGTCCACCACCTTCATCTTTTCGGGCATGGCACGCTTCGGAGCAGCCTGCGGCGCGGCTATCATGTTCTTCTGCTGCAACACGGGCATCATCTCAATATCTTGCGAAACATCGTCAAGAATATCGTCGGCGACGTCGGTCGACTGACTTGACGTGGTAAATTCAAGACAAACCAGAAACAACGACAGCACAACTATCAGACCAAGCAAAAAGCCTGATACACGCTGATGTTCCAAGTCGGCCTTATATGATTTTTTAAGTTCCACCTGACTAATGACAATTAATACCTTTGGCCCTGCACATACTAATCTGACTTTTTTAGCGTTATTATCAAGAACAAATGTGCATGGCACCATATTTTCACTCTACAAAAGTAACGTAGATATTTGAAAAAAGGTGTATCTTTGCCGTAAAAATAACAGAAATCGATGAAAAAAACCGTTTTTTTGTTTTTAATGATGCTTTTTGCCGTTGCAGCAAGCGCACAGGAAAGCCAGACCGGATATAATTTCTTGAGAATTCCGGTCAGTGCCCATGCGGCAGCTCTCGGCGGCGAAAACATTACGATAATTGAAGACGACCCGTCGCTGATGTTCAGCAACCCTGCACTGCTGGCGTCGGTGAGCGACAAGAGCATAAACCTCAATTTCATGACTTACATGGCGGGCGCAACCACGGCGAGCGCATCGTTCAACCGTATCATAAAGGAAAAAGCCTCGGTGGCCGTAATGGCGCAATATATGGACTACGGAAAGATGAAGGAGGTTGACGAGAACAACGTTCAGCAGGGCGAATTCTCGGCCAAGGACATTGCCATAAGCGGAGTGCTCAGCTATATTCTTAACGACAGGCTGGTGGGAGGTATAACGGCTAAATTCATCACTTCTTATATAGGCGACTACAGCTCAATGGCTGTGGGCATTGACCTCGGCCTCAACTATTATGACCCTGACCGCGACTGGTCGGTGTCGCTTGTTGCCAAAAACCTCGGCGGACAAATCAATGCTTATAATGAGGACTATGAGAAAATGCCATTTGACCTGCAGGCAGGAGTGAGCAAGAAGTTTGCGTCGCTGCCATTCAGGGTGTCGGCTACGCTCGTGGGACTTACCGACTGGGACTACGGACTGATAAATCATCTTGTTATAGGCGCCGACGTTATCTTGTCGCAGCAGATATATCTCGCTGCCGGATACAACTTCAGACGTGCCGACCAGATGACAATAAGCAGCGGAGCCGACGAGGAGAGCAGTCACAGAGCGGGCTGGTCGTTCGGAGCCGGACTGCAGCTCGACCGCTTCAAGCTGCAGTTAGGCTACGGCAAATATCACGTGTCGTCAAGCTCGCTGCTCGTAAACGTCACTTATTCGCTGTAACAAGCTTACAGCCAAGACACAAGCGGCACACATCAATAAAAGGAATGCATATCAAGAACAAAATAAACAAGACATGAAAAAGATAACTATAGCCATCGACGGTTTTTCGTCATGCGGCAAAAGCACTATGGCCAAAGACCTGGCCCGCGAAATAGGATATATTTATGTTGACACGGGAGCGATGTACCGCTCTGTAACATTGTTTGCCATGCGCAACGGAATGTTCAACGCCGACGGAAGCATAATGACTGAAGAACTGAAACAGCGTATGGGCGAGATTAACATTTCGTTCAGGCTGAACAGCGAGACCGGACGCCCCGACACTTACCTCAACGGCGAACTTGTTGAAAAGGAGATACGCACAATGGAGGTGTCGTCACACGTAAGTCCTATAGCCGCACTGCCGTTTGTCAGAGAGGCTCTCGTTGCGCAACAGCAGGCCATGGGCAAGGAGAAAGGTATAATTATGGACGGAAGAGACATCGGCACAGTGGTCTTTCCTGACGCCGAACTCAAGATATTCGTAACAGCATCGGCTGAAGTAAGAGCGCAAAGACGCTACGACGAACTGAAAGCCAAAGGCATGCCGGCCGACTTTGACGACATACTGAAGAACGTTAAGGAACGCGACTATATAGACTCTCACCGCGAAGTGTCGCCGCTGCGCAAGGCTGACGACGCCATTGAACTCGACAACAGCAACATGACCATTGCCGAGCAGAAGGCATGGCTCATGCAGAAGTTTAACGAGGCAGCAGCCGACAGATAAAACATAACACGGGATTATGAAAGCACTGAAAGAGCGCATAATGCGCGACGGAAAATGTTTTGAGGGAGGCATCCTTAAGGTTGACAGCTTTATCAACCATCAGATGGATCCTATATTGATGAAGTCTATCGCTGTGGAGTTTGTCAGACGATTTGCATCTACCGACATCAACAAGATTATAACCATAGAGGCCAGCGGCATAGCCCCGGCCATAATGACGGGCTATCTGCTTGAACTGCCGGTGGTGTTTGCCAAGAAGAAAAAGCCGGTAACGATGGAAAACATGCTCACCACAACGGTCTACTCGTTCACCAAGAACCGCAATTATGACATCTGCGTTAGCAAGGACTTTCTGCGCGAAGGCGACCACGTGTTGTTTATCGACGACTTTCTGGCCAACGGCAATGCCGCCAAAGGCATAATCGACCTTGTGAACAAGGCAGGAGCCACGCTGGCAGGCATGGGCTTCATCATAGAGAAAGCCTTTCAGCACGGCGGCGAATATCTGCGCAATGCCGGCGTGAGAGTTGAGTCGCTGGCAATAATAGACAGTCTGGACAACTGTGAGATAAAGATAAGGTAACACCACAAAAGAAATATACACAGAAGCATCATGGCGGCTCACAGTTGTGCAGCCGCCATAACTTCCCCATTACTCCCATCACTCTCATTTTACTCCCATTACTCCCATAATCCCAATCCCCCACAACAATGCCACTCACCCCTCGAACAACCCACGAACAGCGCACCGTAGAACTGATGATACGCCTGTATTGCCGCCATAAGGAGGGCAATAAAGAGCTGTGTCCGCAATGCCGTGAACTGCTTGAATATGCCACATCGCGCCTTGCCCGTTGTCCGTTTCAGGACAATAAACCAACATGCCGCCTGTGCAAGGTTCACTGCTACAAACCTGAAAAGCGCGAACAGATAAGACAAATAATGCGCTATGCCGGTCCACGAATGCTCTTATATTATCCGGCAGACGCCATAAAGCACATGATTAGGGAGATGATGTTGAAGATAAAGCGAAAGCATAAATAATATATCTATTTAAGTAGACCGTCATCACTTATGTTGTGTTATTTTTGTTGTCAGGCCATAAAGTACAAGAATTTTTTATTCTATACTTAATTATATTTACCACCATAAAAACAATTGACTTTTTATTTATTACATTATTTGAGTACTTGCGAAAATTGAATTAATTACAGATTTCATAATAGTTAAAATTATAACGTTTATTATAGCGTAAGGTAATGATAAAATCCGTATAAGAAGCATTTTGCACAAGAAAAATAATATATGCGCAATAAGTTTCTTCATATCGTTATATTTTTGTAACTTTGCATAGGATCTAAGAAGATTCTGCATTATGAACAAAGGAGAAATAAGCCGTCAGAAAATACTAAGAGAAGCATTCAGATTGTTTGCCACCAGACTTTATGATCGCGTATCATTCAGTGTCATGGAGAAAGAAATAGGCATAAGCCGCGGCTCTATGATTTATTATTTCAAGAATAAGGAAGGTCTGTTTAAGGAGGTAGTTAATACTTTCGTATTTAATGCATCATCTATAAAAGCCGTACCTGATGCATATAAATTATCTCTTTGCTCGTTTTATAATTATTTCATTGAAACACTGAAACGTGAACAAGAACAGATGTTTGACATAGGCATTGTCAACATCAATGAGGCTTTGATGCGTATTGAAAATTCCGCATTAACTTGCATACCTAATTTTAAGGAACAAACCACTCAATGGTATGAAGAAGAACTGCAAATTTGGAAATCCGTTATCGAAAATGCAATTTCCACTGGGGAAATTAGAAGTCAAATAGACCCCATTTCCATTAGCTATCTCTACGAAGATTGTTATTTAGGTAGAGCATTTGATGGAGTATTTACCCCAAAAGGGTACGACATAAATAGATTGAAACAAACTTACGATTATATTTATTCATTTCTCAAATGATGGATTAGTGTATAATTTATGAACCTGTCATAAATATATGCTCTATTATAGACTCCCCATTTGAATATGGATAAGGTAATAGGCAAACTACCGCTAATTCATTGCGAGGCAGAATACACCGCACTGCATTGAGTCATGCTGTTTAACCCATTTTAATCTGTTTTTATTGAAAATACTCATTATTTCTTTAAGTATATTGAAATCAAAAATTCACGCCCACGGAGTTTGCTTGAACGCTCATATTGGGACACAGTGCCGTATGAGGTATAGCTATATTCTTTCTTATTGAGCAAGTTGGTGACTGAAGCGGAAAGTTCAACCCGTTTGCTTAAGTTGAAAGTCAATTTGGTGTCAAGCATGAACATTTCCTTGTAACGTCCTTCTTCTATCTGATTACGGTAATATTCACCTCCTGCCGTCCAGGTTATCAAAGAGCACGGTGTGAATGTCACACTTCCTGAATAGATGTAATTGTTGGAACTGCGACCTGGCATATCTGAAATTTTCAACCAGGATTTATCCCATGTAAATCGGAAATTCCAGTTTAGGCAGGTAGATATGTTTCCGTTTATGGAAGGAGACAGAGAGAAAGAATCATTGCGGTAATCGGTGGAAATCCCTTGCGACAACAGATTGTTTTCCATTCTGCTGTAAATACCTTTCACCCCGATGGCTCCTCGCATGAAGTCAAGGGTTTTGCTCGCGTTGAAAAAAGCCATCGCATTGCGCGAGTCTGAGGGTTGGGACTGATAGGAGTAGAATACATAATCACCGACCACGTTCTGTACCGTCCCGAATTTTGATTTGTTCCATCCATAACTACCCATGGCCATCACGAATATTCCGCTTGGGGCATTTCGATAGCTGTAGGAAGCGGAAAGAGATTGTCCGGATGAAGTGTAGTAGTCATCCACTCCGGAACTGAATGACCGGTAATCGGTAAGTATGGAAGAGTCATGGATATTGTGCAAGGATGCGGGAGAGCGTCGGGCACTTCCACGCAAAGTGAGCGACATTCGTGGCGTGATGCGGAACCTTGCCGCCAATGAAGGCGACAGGAAGAACTCCGTGCGGTTGCCTATGGCTCCGGAAAAGAAATAGGAATACAGGTTGACCGGAAGATTCAGAGTGAGTTCCAGTTTCTTATATTTCCACTCGAATTTCGGAGAGGCGAAAACGCGCAAATAATCGGTAGTTAACGCTTCAGTCTCTGTTACATCCGTCCTGTCCACCCCAAACAGGTTTGTATCCAGATTCCTGAGATATCCGGACACGCCGGCTTCAAGAGACAGGAGCACCTTATTGAATACAAAACCCAACGAGGCTCTCTCATCCGTGTAGAAAGAATGTTGTTTTATCTTTTGTCCGTAATCCTGCCCTTCATGGTTGACTGTCAGCTTCTCGGGCAGGGAGTTCCATTCATTGCGGCTGGTAAAGGTGACCAGCTTGTTGTTGTTGAAACGCTTGATGACTTTCAACAGATTGCTTACGCTATATTCCGGCATCCAGGCCGACTGGGTAGTGGGTAAAGAGCCTGTGGTGTTCAGCGTCAAATCATTCCATGAAAAATCAGCCGACAAGGTATTGTTGAGGAAATAGGTCTTTTCATTAACTTCATAAGAAAACTTCCCGGTCAGGGCATTGCGGTGCGACAGAGAGTTCTTGTCTTCAAGAATAATCTTGTCACCTGATTCCAGGAAATAGGTCGTCGTGCTTGTTCCTTGTGCAGAAACACGGTCATGGTTATAGTCAATCTGTGCTTTGAACTCCCCTCCGTTTTTTGTCTTGAGGAGGTGGCTGGAAGATACCATCCACGAACGATTGAAGTAGCTCCTGTTCCGTTGTAAGTTTGGGGTAACCGGCGTGGACAAAGATATGTACCCGTCCAATTCCTCATCCGATTTCTCGGAAGTGAAGTCCAAAAGCTCATCTGACAGATTCAGCCCGGTGTTGTTCCCTTTAAACGTAGTTATCATCTGGTACTTTCCTGTGACCATCATGGTGAAGATGTCACCTTGCCAGAGCGCACCTTGCGGCTGTTCAGACCAGCCGCCACCCAATGTGCCGTGAACAAGAAAAGTCGCTTTCGCGCTGTTCTTCATCTTCAGATTAATAGCTGCCTGGTCTGAAAAACTCAATCCGCGTAACACCTGCATGGGCTGATGGTTTTCCATGACCTCCACGGCACCGATGTCGTCATAAGCGATGCCGTTTGTCGCGATGCCGTATTTCCCGCCCAAAAGGTCGTTGCCCTCAATGTAGAACTTATTGATGTCTATTCCTTGATATTGAATTTTCCCATTGTTGGCCACGTCAATGCCGGGCATACGTTTCAGCACATCACCTATGCTCCGGTCCTGTTTTTGGGCAAAACTGCCCACGTTATAGGTTATCGTGTCCCCGCTCTCCCGGATACGGTCGGCTTTGACGGTTACTTCCTGTAATTGGAAAGACCCTTCTTCCATCCTTATTACGAGAGGATTTCCATCAAGCGCCAAAGGGGCTGAATAGGTACTGTATCCCATTATGGCGACATGAATGGTAAGATTTTCACTTGTAGAGGGCGGCATAATGGAGAACCGTCCATTGGCATCAGTCACTCCGTAGGCCAATAACTTCCCTTCGGCATTTTTTAAAAGGACATTGGCACCCGCTATCGGAGATTGGTCGGAAGCCTGGACGACAGTACCGGTAACTGGATTACCCGCAAAGCAATCCAGCCATATTGTCATTGCTAATAGGATTGTTAATAGTAGCCTCATATCAAGATGTTACGTTCTAATTAAAGTTTACTTATGCGGATAGTCCCTTTCTTGATAATCATATTGTGCTTTTGAAGGAACACTCTGTGTACCATTACCATGCAAGGCACTCATTTTGAATGCGAAATTACCCATGATGTATTCTTTATACATTTTTTGGAGAAATTCTTGCCTGGACTTTAACCTATAAGGTTTGCTACTAATATACAGCCTTATACCCACAGGCTGCAGATTTTTGGTGTAAAGTCCGACTGCCTTGTAGGCATAATGCTTTTTACTATCCCATGCTTCCAAGACAAGACCGGGCAATCCAAACAATTTCCAAGGTCCTTCATTGATGGGGATGTCGGTTGAAAACCATGCATACCATGTGCGTCCTCTAAAATCGCACGAGGCAAGCTGACAGCTATACCCCAAGAGTTCTTTCGTTTCCGACTGAATTTGCCATATCGGCATTTCTGTGGGTTCTGTGTACGAATAATGTTCTCCTGCAATTACTCGGTAGACCATCGTCTCGCCATCGTTGATATTGCGAAACAGGTATTCACGTTCCATACCTCCAAGCGGCTTGTACTCTGACTGTCCGAGTGGATTCATTTCCCGGTGGAGTTTCTCGTAAAGCGCATAATCCGTCTGTAATAGTGAATCTGCCCACATCATTTTAGTTGGGTAAAACATAGCTGAAGTTTTACCTATCCTCAAAGTCATAGGGTCGGTATAACTTCGATTTTCCAAAGTGTCTGCTACCGAAGTTTTAATATAATGAACTTCTAAGATGGCGGGTTCTTTATCCTCTATAATCTGAGCCCATATCTCATTAGAAGTTACTAAAAATAATAGACATAAAAAAATATATTTCATTATATGTTTTTTTGAAATTAAAGTATAGGACACTATTTAACGTGAGTTCGATGAATTGTAAATACGTGTAAATTTGATGATTAGCGAAAATCGTTGTAACTTTATAGTGCTAAAT